>JAFYGM010000047.1 GCA_017543225.1 Oscillospiraceae bacterium | reverse complement strand
CCCATTGGGACAGAGGTGCGGGAAACCCTCAAAATCATTCCCGCCAAGGTGATTCTGCACCGGGATATCTACGTGACCTACAGCTGCGGCAACTGCAAAAAGAACGATATCGCTGTTCCTGTCGTGGAGACTCCAAAGGAGTCGGCATTGATTTCCGGCAGTTGCGCCTCTGCGGAGGCCGTCGCGCACATTGCGGTGCAGAAATACGTTATGGGCTCCCCGCTTTACCGACAGGAACAAGAATGGAATCGCCAAGGCGTTATGCTTTCCCGGCAGACCATGTCCAACTGGCTGCTGCGCAGTGCCGACGATTGGCTTGCGCCGATCTAAGAAGAACTGTGGAAGCTGCTGGTCGCCAGAGATCTCCTGCATGCGGATGAGACAGAAGTCCAGGTATTACATGAACCAGGAAAAGCGCCGCAAAGTAAGAGCTATATGTGGCTGTATCGGACGGGTTCCGACGCGGAGCGTCCAATCGTCTTGTATGAATACCGGAAAGGACGCGGGCAGGAGTATCCGAAAGCGTTCCTAAAGGGTTTCCGTGGGTATCTGCAAACGGACGGATACGCCGGATACAACAGTGTGGATGGCGCTGCCCACGTCGGCTGCTGGGCACATGTACGGAGAAAGTTCAACGATGCGCTGGAAGCAGCAGGACAGGGAAAGAAATCTCCTACGGCAGCCCAGGGCGTGGCTTACTGTACCCAACTGTTCAAGCTTGAGGAGCAGTGGAAAGACCTGACGCCGGAGGAACGGCAGAAGAAGCGGTCGGAGCAGGCGAAGCCTGTTCTGGACGCGATCTTGGCATGGTCAAAAACGAGGACCGCCGCGCCGAAGTCGAAGCTGGGCATTGTTTTGAACTATCTCAAGAACCAGTGCCCTACGCTGACGGCCTATCTGCAGGACGGCCGCATTGAACTCAGCAATAACCGCGCCGAGCGCGGCATTAAGCCTTTCGTGATCTCTCGCAAAAACTTCCTGTTCGCCAATACCGCAAACGGTGCCCAGAGCTGCGCGATCCTGTTCAGCCTGATTGAAACGGCAAAGGAAAGCAAGCTTGATCCCTGCCGCTACCTGACTTGGGTTTTGAAGGAAGCACCAAAGCGAAGTCGCTCTGATCCGGATTGGGCGAAGACGCTAACCCCGCAGAACGCCCCGCCGGATTGCCGCTAAAACGCACCTCATACGTGGAGCCTGCCGACCGCAGGCTCCTCTTTTACTCTCGTTTGACGCTTACTTTTACTCTCGTTTGACGCTTACCGTCCTTTTCCGTCCTTGCTCCCGCAAATGATAGCTTGACGCTATGAATTTTTCACATTTGGAATTTCATTTGCGGAAACTCAAGCGAATTCTCATGGAAGGAAATGAAACCGGCATGACCGCTGCGGTCATGCCGGCTGAAGTGCTTCGGATGGTGCAAGTCCGGATACGGCGCACTTTGTTCTGCACAAAACCTCTTCGTTTAGTGGCTGCCGTCTCCGCCCGCCGCCATTTCTTCTCTGACGGTAACGCCGCGTGCAATGCGCTGCTTCTCCACCTGCTGGGAAAGCTTCTCCTTGACCTCTCGCGGATTCCGAATCCGCTTGATATCAAATTCTGCGGCAGTTTTATCCGAGGAACAGCAATGAATGGTTCCGACGCGGTCGATGCGGTCGATCAGAGAACGGGATAAGGTCATGTCCAAAATTCGGTACAGCCGTACCTCTTCCTCTGTTTGCTTAATCAGGCCCTTGATAATCAACAGCTTTTCATCGGTGAGAATGTATCTGGTAAAGGACCAGGGCAGTCCAAAGATCGTGCGTTTGCGGTCAAACCAGATGGTATTGCCGGGAAGCTTCATAGAATCAACCTCTCTTTCTCAGATTGTTTCCTGCTTGGCACACGCAGCGTTGGCCGACTCACTCGACCGTGACAGATTTTGCAAGATTGCGCGGTTTGTCCACGTCGCAATCACGCAGCAGGGAGACGTGATAGGCAAAAAGCTGAAGAGGCACGATGGTCAGGCTGGGCTGGAGCATCGGATGGGTCTTGGGCACCGACACCACGGAAGGGATTGTCTTCTTGATTTCCGTCTCGAAATTCTCCGTTGTGATGCCCAACACCTCCGCACCGCGGGCGCGAACCTCCTTGACGTTGGACATGGTCTTTTCAAAGAGTGAATCGACTGTCGCAACGGCAACGACAAGCGTTCCTTCCTCGATCAGAGAAATGGGGCCGTGCTTCAGCTCGCCGGCAGCGTAGGCCTCGGAATGGATATAGGCAATCTCCTTGAGCTTCAGACTGCCCTCCATGCAGATGCCGCAGTCCACGTTCCGCCCGATAAAGAACGCATCGTGAACCTTGAAATACTGTTCGGCGTAATAGCGGATTTTGGCGGTAATCTCAGGCGTCAGGCAGAGAGAAATCTTCTGATCCAGCTTCAACAGCTCGCAGATAATCGCCTGATACTCCTCTTCTTTGATCGTCCCGATCATCTCCGCAATGTGGAGGGTAATCAGGTAGATCACGCTCAGTTGGGTCGAGAAGGCCTTCGTGGTCGCAACCGCAATCTCCGGCCCCGCCCAAGTATAGATGACATCGTCGGCCTCCTTTGCAATCGCAGAGCCAACCACATTCACGATTGCAAGCGTCCGCGCTCCGTGCCGCTTGGCTTCCTCGAGCGCAGCCTTGGTATCGGCTGTCTCACCGGACTGGGAGATAATCAGCACCAGCGTATCTTTCCCCATCACCGGTTCGGCGTAGCGGAACTCGGAGGCCAAAATCGGTTCGACCGGAATTCGGCAGGCCTTTTCGAGGATGTACTTGCCCAGACATCCGACGTAGTAGGACGATCCGCAGGCCACAATATAAATCTTCTTCAGGTTTTCCAAGTATTCTCTGGTCAGATTCACGTCGTCAAGCACAACTCTGCCATCCCGGATTCTCGGAGAAATGGTTCCCTTGACCGCCTTGGGCTGTTCATGGATCTCCTTAATCATAAAATGGTCATAGCCGCATTTTTCGGCAGCGGAGATATCCCAGTCGATCATCTCCGGTACGCGCTCCACGGGGTCGTTAAAGGCGTCATAGAACCGGACGCTGTCCTTGGTAAAGATCACCGTGTCGCCGTCGTTCAGATAGACGACCTTGCGGGTGTATTTGAGAATGGCCGGCACGTCGGAGGCGATAAAGTTTTCACCCTCTCCGAAGCCGAAAATCAGTGGGCTTTCTTTCTTGACGGCGATCATGGTGCCCGGCAGATCCTGACAGAGAATGCCAAGGGCATAGCTTCCCTCGAGCTGCGCAACAGCGCGGCGAACCGCACGGGGGAAATCCTGAAAGCGGTCGTAATAGTACTCGATCAGATTGGCGACCACCTCGGTGTCGGTCTCGGAATGGAAATGCTTGCCCTTGAGGATCAGTTCTTCCTTAAGCTTGATATAGTTTTCGATGATGCCGTTGTGAACAACGGCGATTCTCCCTGCGTCCGCAATATGCGGATGGCTGTTGATATCCGAAGGCGCGCCGTGGGTGGCCCAGCGGGTGTGTCCTATACCATATGTGCCGGTGATCGCTTTTCCTCCGTCAATCATCCCGAAAAGATTGGCAAGACGGCCCTTTGCCTTTGCAACCTTCAGCACACCATCGGACATCACACAAACGCCTGCGGAATCATACCCCCGGTATTCCAGCTTGGAAAGACCGTCAAGCAAAATCGGCGAAGCCTGACGGCTGCCCAAATATCCAACAATTCCACACATAATCGTATAACCTCCATCATTGTACGAGATTGATAATTTTTGAAACTTTTTTACATTATACCACAATCATCCCAAAAACACAAGAGATTTTGGGCTTGAGTTTCCGCAGTTTTGTCTACCAAGGCAAGAGAGGGTTTTTTGTTGACTGAAACGCCTGGCTGTGATATATTGAATACGAATATTTGACAAAATTGTTCGATTCGTTCCGGCAGGAATTGTGCCATACTTCGTTGTCGTCCTTGCCGGGCGTCAAGCCCGCCTGCGTCCTTCGCCTCGTCTGGCGCAACTCCTGCTCGAAACGCTTTCGAACCCTTCTATCAAATATTCGTATCAGTCCGATCAATCGTGCTTTGGGGGCGGTGCAGTAATGGATAAACAAGTACGTGTGGACGAGTTGCCCCGGGAAGGGTACGAAAAGGGCGGCGTGACGCTCAGACATCTGCTGACGCTCCGGGGAGAGGCCGGGCAAATGCTGTAACGGCACGGCGTCAGGCGGGACAGTTGCGCAAATGATTTCACGGCAAAGGAGGCGAACAGGATGCTCTTATTATTGATCCGGCACGGCGAATCCGAGGCGGATCTCCTTGGTGTGCATGAGGGAAGAGCGGATTTTGAACTCACCCCGCGCGGACATCGCCAGGCGGAGGCGATGGCAGAGTATGTGGCGGCGCACTTTTCGCCCACCAGAATCTACGCAAGCACCCTGAAACGCGCCGCGCAGACCGCGGCACATCTGTCCGAGAAAACCGGAATCCAGATTGGATTTGACCCCGATCTGATGGAATTCAACAACGGCCTTTTGGCCGGTCTTCCGTATGACGAAGCGGAAAAGCGCTATCCGCCCGTGAAGAATCTTCCGGTGGATCAGGCTGTGTACGGACAGGAGTCCCAAGTGGAATTCCGCGCCAGAGCCGAGAAGGTTCTGCGCAGAATCCTGGCAGAGAATGATCCGAAGGCGGTGGTCGCAGTCGTGACCCACGGCGGCATGATTAATCAGTTGTACGGCGTCTGGCTGCAGGCCCCGATTGGAGAAGGCTGGTTCTTCCGCACTGCAGATACCGGGATCCACATTTGGGAAGTCGCAGGACGCTGCAACTACGTTCTGCGGGCAAATCTGGATGAACACGCCAGAGGCATCTGAGACTGCCAAGACAATTTGAAACAAAAGAGGAGGCACTGAAATGAACCGACAGGAGCTTATGGAAAAGCTTGCGGCACTCCCCTTTCCGAAGAACGACTATTGGCTCATCACGGGCGGGGCAATGGTGCTTTACGGCATGAAGCCGAAAACCCACGATATTGATCTGGGCTGTACCAAGGCCTTGGCCGACCGCCTGGAAGCAGAGGGTCATTCGTTTGTGCGTCTGGAGGACGGACGCCGGAAGTTCGTGCTCAACGCCGGAGAGGTCGAGTTGTTTGAGGCGTGGCTATATGACCGCGTAGAAACTGTCGAGGGATTCCCTGTCATTTCCATTCCCGGCCTGATTCAGATGAAAGAGACGCTTGGGCGTCCAAAGGATTTCGCGGATCTTGTGCGCATCCGGGACTATCTGCAAAGCAACGCAAACCACGCAAAGGAGGAACCTGTTCCTTGAAAACGACAGAGCTTGGCGCTTCCTCCTTGCCCACTGTTGTGCTGCTGCACGGAGCGTTTTTCCCCGACTGCTTTGCGAAACAGGCGCCTCTGGCGGAGCAGTTTCACATGGTAATTCCGCACATTATGGGCTTCGGAAAGGCCGCAGGCGAGACGTTCGAAACAGAAGCTGCGCTCTCGCAGATCAAGGAATTGATTTGCAGACTCAACTCGCCGGTCTATCTCGTCGGCTTTTCTCTCGGTGCGCAGCTTGGTTTCCGGTTGCTTGCTGACGCGCCAGAGCTGTTTCGGCGCGCCGTCTTGGTCAGTCCTTGGCTTGTCAATAAGAATCAAATTCCGGAAAAAGTCATGCGCGGCAACCTGAAAATGCTGGCGCAGTTGAAGCATCCCTTTGTTTGCAGCTTGATTGGCAGAGCAAATGGGATGGAAAAGCAGGGCAGAGTGGAGCTTGTCAGCTCCATGCAGCTTGTTTCGGAGCAGACAGTCCGCAACTGCGTGGACAACGGGATCTGTTTTGATTCGGTTCCGCACTACGCCGAATGCAGGGTTCCCACACTTGCTCTGGCCGGAAAACGCGAGGCATCAGACATACAGAACAGTGTGCGGTTCATGGCAGAGCGGAACCCGCTGTGTACCTTTCAGCTCTGGGAACGGGCAAGGCACAACATTCCGCTGATGTTCGCAGACCGGTTCAACCAAACGCTGCGTGGTTTTTTGGGAGAGGAATAGAAGCGTCAAAACCGTCAGAGCAGATGCTCGTCCCTACATCCGGTTCGTCACGCGGTCGGCGTGGGTGCGCTTTGGCGGGCGAGCGACGGCGCGTATGTTTCTTTTCCAATTCGTCAGAATTGGAAAACTCCGAAACTGTCAACTGTCAACTGTCAATTATCAACGATCAGAAAGTTCGCCACTTCCCTACGGCAGGGGCTGAACTGTTACGAGGCACGGTAACAGTTCAGCCCATCTCGTAGTGGCCGAACGGTTGCAGGTGGTCTACCCTGCATCGTCCGATTCGGTCACAGAAGCTGTCGCAGGGCTTCGGTCAGCTCCGGCGTCGCAGGGGTCAACGGCAAACGGCAGGGGCCGCAGTCGAGGCCTGCCAGCGCCAGAGCGGTCTTGATCGGGATGGGATTGACTGCGGCGCTGAGGGCCTCCACCAGCGGCTGCTGTTCCCGCTGAAGCGTGAGCGCTCTCGCAAACTCCCCGCGAAGGGCCGCATCAATCAGCGATTTCACTGCAGCCGGGCGAAGATTGGAAAGCACGGAAACTGCGCCGATGGCGCCGCAGGCCATGAAAGGCAGGATTCGGTCGTCGCAGCCGCAATAGATTGGGAAGTCCTCTCCGCACAGCGCATGCAGACGCAGGAGCTTTCCAACGTCCGGGTCCGCCTCCTTGATGCCTGCAACCGTCGGAAGCTTCGAAAGCGTCGCGCAGGTTTCCGGCTCAATGCGGACGTTTGTGCGCGCCGGGACGTTATAAAGCAGGATTGGAAGCTCCGTTGCAGCAGCAAGCGTCTCATAATGGGCCAACAGCCCCGCCTGCGTACAGCGGTTGTAGTACGGCGTCACGCAAAGCAGGGCGTCTGCTCCGAGTGCAGCGGCGGCACGCGCGGTCTCCGCCGCCTTTCTGGTATCGTTTCCGCCCGTTCCTGCAATCAGAACGGTTTTTCCGCCGCAGAAGCGAACGCAGTGCGCGATCAGAGCCATCAGCTCTGAAGCCTCCAGCGTTGCCGCCTCTCCTGTGGTTCCGCCGACCACAAGGGCCTCTACCCCAGCCTCCAGTTGAAGCTCCAGCAGGCGGTCAAGGGCCGAAAAGTCGATTCCGTGCCCGGAAAAGGGGGTTACAAGGGCTGTACAGGTTCCTCGAAAGACAGGTGTTTTCATCATTGTTCCCTCCGCTAACAGGTTTGGCTCCGATCCAGCCCGTAGTGGTCGCTGACCTCAGCGGCCTCACCCTCCGTCTACGGAGCAGGTTCGCTCTGTGGAACGTTCCGGTCAATGTCGTCATTGGCCACTACAAGATGGGCTGAACTGTTACCGCTCAGAACATTCTATTTCTCTTCTGCGCAGATAATACCGTTGACGAATTCTGCGAAATCGGGTATAATCAGGAGCGTTGAGCACGATCTGTTATTTTGGTAAAAACGAGGTAAGCAGCTTGAGAACACACGATTTTTTTTATGAGCTTCCGCAGGAGCTGATTGCGCAGACGCCGCTCTCGGAGCGGGACAGCTCCCGCCTTCTGGTGATGCATCGCGCAGACGGTTCCCTCGAACACCGGCTTTTTCACGATCTTCTTGACTATCTTCGTCCCGGCGACTGCCTGGTTCTGAACAACTCCCGTGTGCTTCCCGCCCGTCTGCTCGGAAAACGGTCCAGCGGCGGCGCTGTGGAGGTTCTGCTTCTGAAGGACACCGGCAGCGACATCTGGGAATGCCTCACAAAGCCCGGACGCAAGACACCCGTCGGCGCAGAGCTTTCCTTTGGCGAAGGCCTGCTGACGGCCACTGTGGTCGGCGCAAAGGATGATGGGAACAAGCTGGTGCAGTTCCACTATGCGGGAATCTTTTTGGAGCTGCTGGAGCAGCTCGGCAAAATGCCCCTGCCTCCGTACATCAAGGAAGAGCTTCAGGATCAGGAGCGTTATCAAACCGTCTACTCGAAGGTCAACGGCTCCGCCGCCGCCCCGACTGCCGGACTGCACTTTACGACGGAGCTGCTGAAGGCGATTGAGGAAAAGGGCGTTTCGCTCGCCTGGGTAACCCTTCACGTCGGCCTCGGCACCTTCCGCCCGGTCAAGGCAGAGGAGATCACCGATCACCACATGCATTCGGAGTTCTGCATGCTCTCGGCGGAGACAGCCGCGCTGTTGAACCGGACGCGCGCAGGCGGTGGCCGGATCATCTGCGTGGGAACCACCTCCTGCCGAACGATTGAGAGCTTTGCCGACGAGGATGGGCGCTTCACGGAGCGATCCGGCTGGACAGATATTTTTATCTACCCCGGCTATCGCTTCCGGGCAATGGATGCGCTGATTACCAACTTCCACCTGCCGGAAAGCACGTTAATCATGCTGGTCTCCGCCTTTGCAGGACGGGAACATGTACTGAACGCCTACAAGGTCGCCGTGCAGGAGCGGTATCGCTTCTTTTCCTTTGGCGACGCGATGTTCATTTATTAGGAGGCGCTATGTTTGAACTGCTGAAAACCGAAGGAAAAGCGCGGCGCGGGGTGTTTACCTGTGCGCACGGCACGGTTCAAACCCCGGTTTTTATGAACGTAGGAACTCAGGCTGCCATCAAGGGCGGCCTGAGTGCAGAGGATTTGAAGCGCATCGGCTGTCAGATCGAGCTTTCCAACACCTATCATCTTCATCTGCGTCCCGGCGACCGGCTGATCCGGCAGCTTGGCGGCTTACATCACTTTATGACATGGGACGGCCCGATCCTGACAGATTCGGGCGGGTTTCAGGTTTTTTCCCTCGCAGGTCTGCGGAAGATCAAAGAGGAGGGCGTCTACTTCGCCTCGCACATCGACGGACGCAAGATCTTTATGGGGCCGGAGGAGAGCATGCAGATTCAGTCCAATCTGGGGTCCGACATCTGCATGGCTTTTGATGAATGTGTAGAAAACCCTTCTCCGCGAGAATACGTTCAGGCCTCCATGCAGCGCACCTACCGCTGGCTTCTGCGCTGCAAGGACGAAAACGCCCGCCTCAACGCCCTTCCCGACACGGTTAACCCGCAGCAAATGCTCTGGGGCATTAACCAGGGCGGAACCTACGCCGACCTTCGGATTGCGCACGCCAAGATGATTACAGACCTTGATCTCCCCGGTTATGCAATCGGCGGCCTCGCCGTAGGAGAGCCAACGGAGGTTATGTACGAAATCATTGAAGCTGTGGAGCCGTATCTCCCTGCCGATCGGACGCGGTATCTGATGGGCGTCGGAACGCCGTCAAACATCATCGAGGCGGTTGCGCGCGGAATCGACTTTTTTGACTGCGTGATGCCGGCCCGAAATGCCCGTCATGCGCGTCTGTTTACATGGGAGGGTGCAATCAACCTGAAAAACGCGAAATATGAGGCAGACGAGTCGCCGATTGATTCCGCGTGCGACTGCCCCGTTTGCAGGCGCTATTCCCGCGCCTATCTTCACCATCTGTTCAAAGCGGAGGAGATCCTCGCGCTGCGGCTGTCCGTCATGCACAACCTGTATTTCTACAACAAGCTGATGGCCCGGATTCGTGAAGCGCTGGACGCAGGGCAGTTCGAGTCCTTCCGTCGAGAATATTCTGAAAAACTCAGCCGAAAAATCTGATTTTTTGCTTGCATTCTGCACAGTGTCCATGTATAATATCGAGGCGTCTTTCTTCTGACTTGCCCTGCCGGAAAGCTTGGTTTCCATGCTCCGGGCGGGAGGTTCAGAAACAATTCAAACGATTTCAGAGAAACACGGAGGTAACCCAAGTTATGCGATTCTTCATGTCTTCCGCTTCTGCCAACCCCGGCGGTCTGCTCGGAAACTCCACAATGATCATTGTTCTCGCCCTCTTCATCGGCGTGTTCTACTTTATGATCATTCGCCCGGAAAACAAAAAGAAAAAGGAGCAGGAAGCGCTCCGCAACTCGATCCACAAGGGTGACAAGATCACGACCATCGGCGGCATCATGGGCAAGGTCGTAGATGTCAAGGACGAGAAGATTGTCATTGAGACCGGCGAGGATCAGGTGCGCATGGAGCTTCAGAAATGGTCCGTGATGTCCAACAGCACGGCGGAAGCGGAAAAAGGCAAGCGCGCAGCCGAAGCCAGAGAAGCCGCTGCCAAGGCGAAGGAAGAAAAGGCGAAGGCCAAGGCTGCAAAAAAGGCAGATAAGGATCTGCGCTGAGTTCCCAGAGAACAACAAGTCCCGCACGGAAGATCGTGCGGGACTTGTTGTTCTCTGGGGCATTGGCGGAAAGCAGCTATCTCAGAGACTCCGATTCGTCGGCCAATTTGCGGCGGCGTCCGGGGGTATCGTGAAAATGCGCCTTAAACAAGCGGGTAAAATAACTCTGCTCCGGGAAGCCGCAGCGCTCTGCAATCACGCGAATGGAGAGGCTTGGATCGTTCAGCAGCAACATTGCAATCTGAAGCCGCAGGGTGGAAAGATAGTCCATCGGCGTTGTGCCAACGAAGGCGCCAAACAGCTTGCAGCATTTGCTTCGGCTCACGCCGCCCTTCGCAGCAATCAGATCCAGAGACAGCTTCTCCCCGTAGTGCTGTGCGATATAGGACAGCATAAAACGAACTGCATCTTCATCTCTCTTCTCTCTGAGTGAAGATTCGGAGCCGGAGGTATGCTCGTCACAAAAAAACGCCACCGTCAGACAGGCTGCCGCAATCAGATTCAGCGACCTATCCGCTTTCGCAGACGGTTCTTCCACGAATTCCATCAACGAACGCAAGAGCTGCGCCTGATGGCTGGCCGCTCGCCAGCAGACAAACCGAAGCCTGCGATCCTCAATGCGCTGCCAGAACGGATGCGCCGGCTCCGCCAAACCACGCAGAAGCGACGGATGAAACAGGAGGACCCGCAGGCCCCCATCCGGCTCGTCACAGCGGCAGCTACGCAGTTGGGCGCTGTTAATCAGCAGTAAATCGCCGGGTTCCAGCATAATCTCGTCGGTATAAACACAAAATGTGACGGGCTTGGTCAAATTTTGGATCAGGACAACATCCTCATGCCAAAAGGTCAGCAGACTGTTGTTCGCATAATCGCGAAAAGCAATTTTCCTGCACATGACTGGAAATGTCAGATCTGGATATTGAACTCTGAGACCTTGGCTCTCCTGATCTGTAAACAGCATTAACTCACCTCATTCATAAATCACTCTTTTTTCATATTATCATATTTGAATCCATTTGTCAATAATTATTCGTTTGTTTTGGAAGAAAAGCTCTGTTTTTCTCATTGCGTGAAAGCGTCTTCCGCAACGCTGGACGCAGCTCGAGCAGGCACCGCAAAGAGGCTTGGGCCGGTTTTCCGCTTTTTTTCCGTTCGGCGGAAATGTACGTTTCTGCACTTGTATTTTCACCCGATTTGGAGTATAATATAGGAGGAAAAATAAGGGCGCAGACGCCCGCTCTCACCATTACGATCCATCAAAGGAGGCGGTTACTTGACGCACCACGGATTCATCAACGACATGTTGGATGTGAAGAAGCTGATTCTCTTTGTAACAGAAAAGCTGCTCTATCCGGTATCGGAGCAAAAGCTGTTCTCGCTCTGTATGCAGGACGATAAGCTCAGCTATTTTCAGGTGATGGAGGCCATTCCCCAGATGGTGGAATCCAATCTTCTGACCGAGAACGAGGAAGGTCTGACCATCACGGAGCACGGTCGAGAGATTGCATCCATCACAAATAATGCGCTGGCCCTTCCCGTCCGGCAGCGGGCGGAGAAAGCAGTGGATCGCTACAACCGTGAGGTGCGCCGGGACAGCTTCATCCGCACGGAGGTCGTCGAGCAGCCGAACGGCGAGGCGCTGGCCATTCTGCATCTCGGCTCCGAGGTCGGCAGCCTGATGACGATCGAATACGTCTGTCCTACATCCCGTCATGCAGCGAAGCTCACAAGGATCTTCCCGGAGCGGGCAAATCAACTCTATCAGGCTGTCACAGAGATTCTGACCGCAAAGCAGACCTCCGATGCAGAACTGTCGCCCAATTTGAGAAAGAACCGCGTGCCGGATTGAAAAAATACCTTGATTATACGGCAATTTGTGGTATAATACTGGCAGGGAAACCCAGCGGTTTCTCAAAAGCACTTGAAAGGAGCGACGCAATATGAAATTCCAGATCAACGAGAAAAAAGTCACCCTGCCGGAGAGTGTCCATGCCTACGCGGAGAAGAAAGTCTCCAAGCTGGAGCGCTATTTCCGGGATGACGCAGAAGCCTTTGTCGCTTTTTCCGTCGAGAAGAATCGCAACAAGGTGGAGTTGACCGTGCATGCCTCCAACGTGTACTTCCGCGCCAGCGAGAGCACATCGGACATGTATGCCTCCATTGATGCGGCCGTTTCCGACATTGAACGCCAGATCCGAAAGAACAAGACCCGTCTTGCCCGCAGAATTCGTCAGGACGCCTTTGTCCGCAGCGCAGAGGCCACCTCCTTCGTGCCCGATGTCGAGGACACCGAAGCCTACAAGCTCATCCGCATCAAGGAATTCCCCATGCTGCCCATGAGCCGGGATGAGGCCATTCTTCAGATGAATCTTCTGGGGCATAACTTCTTTGCTTTCCGCGACGAGGACGCCGACGGTGCATTTGCGGTGGTCTATCGCCGGAATGACGGCGACTACGGTCTTCTGGAGGACGTTCGTTGATATAACCGGACAGTCTGTTGGCAGAAATCGTTTCAAATGCTTGAACACACGACTGGGGTACGGTTCGCCGTACCCCAGCTTGTAACCAAAAGGCAGCAACTGACACGGTTGCTTGCATCCGGCACACATCCTGTGCACACGGCTGCCGCACCTTTCCTGCTGCGGCAGCGGACGTTTCCTTCGGAGGAATTGCCTATGACAAGACGCATGATCCTGTATGAGATGGGAAAGGTCATATTGATTCTCGCAGAGCTGCTCTGCGTGGCCCTGATCGGCTACGCGGCGTTTCGGTTGCTCCGGTACACCATTGAATATGTGTTATCCGGCTTTGGAAAGGATACGCTGACGCAGATTGCGAACGGTCTGCCGGAGAAGGTGGCATTCCTTGGCAAGTATCTGCGCATGTTTTTGACAGATCTGACAAAGCAGGAACTGATCTCCCAGTTGATCCGCTATGGTGTGATCCTGCTTCTCTGCATTGTTGGTCTCAACCTTCTCCGTCTCGGTCTGCGGCGGCTCGAACGCGGCTTCAAGCAGCGTTATATGCCCGAGGTTCTGGAACAGACCTTCTCCGATCTGTCCTACGAGGCCAAGCGCCGTCCAGCGGTGGAAGAAGTCCTCTGCGACGTTGGTTTGCTCAACAAGGTGGAGCGTTACTACACCGCCAACCGGCTGGAGGGGCTCTACCGGGACTGCTGGGTGGCCTCTCAGGAGATTATCTGCGGCGGGGTTTACGCGGACGACTATACCAGCCACAAGGTCAAGGTGCGCGGTCAGTGGCTTACGATCCGTCTAAACACGGACTTTAACAGCACTGTGATCCTCGAAAGCCGCGACACCGCAAATCGCTTCTCTCACCGGGCGCTGTCCGGTGTCATGGTCGAGCTTCAGCCCGACCTGCCGGAGCTGGCGCAGCAATTCCGCTGTTTTGCAGATTCTCCAGAGGATTTCCGGAACCTGATTACGGTCGAGATGGCGCAGAAGCTGCTGTCCATGCTGGCGCGCTACCCGGATCTGTGCGTGATCTTCCGCCGGGGCTGTGTTCATTTCCTGATTCGGCGCCGTTCCTTTAACCGCCGATGGGAGCCGTTTTGTCCATTCTGTTTTCCGCAGCTCAAGCGAGAGGCCAACCGCCTGTACGGACCGTTGATGGACTTCACCGATCTGCTGTTGGAATAAACGTCATAATAGTTTCGGCAGGAAGCGTTGCTTCCTGCCGAAACTTTTTTCTTTTTCGATTCTCTGATCAAACGCTTCAAAAAGATTTGCAAGGCAGCTTTGCGCCAGACGAGGCCAAGAACAGGCAAGAACGACAATGAAGAATCTCACAAAGCTGACCGCAAAGATATGGACTGGTTTTATCTGAGAAACGTATTAAATTGCAATCTCCGGATACAGCAGCTTAATCAGGAAAAGTGCCAACCGATACCGCGTGACCTTGCTCTCGGGAATATCGTCAAACAGCGTGTCCTGCATACCTGGGTTCCCGGCGATTTGACCGTTTGCAAGCGCCCATGCGACTGCAATACGCTCATCCTCCGTGACGCCCTGCAGATTGCCTGGGAAGTGCTTTGCTTCTTCCGGATCCACCGTCAGGTCGCCCATTTGCAGGGCCTCCCTCGTTCGGTAGATCAGAAGGCAAATTGCGGTGTTGTCCACCTGATCGCGGTAATCGTGAAGCCGGTCCTCCGGACGGACGATTCCCTGTTCAAAGGCCCAGCACATGGCCTGATATTGGGGGCTCTCCCGGAATTCCTTTTGCGCCGCTTCATCCGCTGACGGGTAGTTCGGCGGCAGGGCGTCCGGGCTTGCGGTCGGCTGATCCAGATACCGATAAACACCCAGCGCCCACTCTCCGACCGTGGCAATTTCTGTGATTCCGAAATACCGCTCGGAATAGAGATCCATCAGTCCCTTTCGGTAGATAAACAGGGAGTTTCCCTGTTGCCGTGCCGTCATTTCATCATCATACGGCAGGGTATCGTCTACTGTCTCGTGATGACCGGGGAAGGCATGAGCATAGTAATCCGAATACAAAAGCTCGCGAGAAACCGCAAAGCAGCGGTCAGCCCAGGCTTGATAGTCGGCAAGCGTCTGCGCCTCCACTGTGGAGCCGTCCTCTGTTTCCGCAATTCCGGTCTCCGTGCTGAAGCGGAGACCGTCGGTCACGAAGCTGCCATTGAAGAGCAGCGCAGCATGACGGCCCGGCGCAAACACATCCGTCCCCGGCAGCAGGCGGGAATCGTACTGCACGCCGAGAAGATTCAAAACGGTCGGCAGGATATCCACAGTCGAGCAGTATTCTTCCACATGGATTGTCTCCCCCAAACCGGGCGCATAGCACATGAAGCTGTTATGATAGCGTTCAAACTGCGTATCGACCGGATGCCCAGCCAATTCGTTGTATTCGTCCTCCGTCAGACCGTAGGGATAGTGGTCATTGGTCAGAACGATAAGCGTTTTGTCCAGCTTCTCGGCTTCTTCCAACCGCTGTACGAGATAGGCCATGGCCCGCTCCAGCTCGAGATTGCAGGCAAGATAGGCCAGAACCTTCTCGGAGTAAGGCAGGTGCGAAACCTCCGCCTGATGCTTCGCACTCATAGCGTTCTTCCAGTTATACTGGTAGTGCCCGGAATAGGTCATATAATACGCATGAAACGGGGTGTCGCTGTTCAGATATTGATCCACCGACTGTTCCATCATCTCCAGATCCGAACCGGGGCGCTGCGGTGTCAGGTTCAATCCGTCGCCCTGCGACAGGAAGGTATAGCCCATATTCGGGTGGGTTCTGGATCGGTTATAGAATTCTCCGTTGTTGTTGTGAAACGCCAGGGTCGTATAGCCATAGTCCTTGAGACAGGTGCCGAGGCAGAAGGGCAGATAATTGCCCACACTTTCGTCAAAGCTGGAATCTGCCTTTTCGCGCGTCATATCCGGCATCAGACCGAGGCAGAGGGTGTACTCTCCGTTGGTGGTCATGGAATTGAAGCAGCCGTAATAGTGATCAAAGACGATCCCGGAATTCAGCATCCGATACAGCGTCGGCGTCAGCTCCTGCGACACCAGAAGCGGGCTGAAGGACTCCGCACAGATCTCGATCACGTTATAATCCTTCAAGCGGCCTGTCATTTCGTTCTTTTCCGTAGGCTTTCTGGAAGCGAAATACCGGTCAAGAGCCTGCAAAGCGGCATCCCCGGTGGTCTTCTCCAGCTTCTCAAAATTCAGCGAAGGGATCACGTTCCATTGCGCCGGGTCGTAGACAGTGCCGACGGCTTCTCCCTCCAGAACCAGCGCCGTCCCGGTGCTTTCCGGCGGGAACAGAAGATAACGAAGCTCCTGTACCGTCGTGGCCTCCATGCCGAGATGCCGGTAGCTCTGATCGGTAGACGTTCCTGCTTCGCGGAACAGTCTCCACGCCGGGATCGGATGGGTACAAGCATGATACATCAAGCCATAGGTCAGGCCGCCGAGCAGTATCAGAATCCCGGCGGCCACTCCGGTCAGCCGCCACGTCGCACGGGTGCGTGGTGCGCGCTTTCGGAGCAGGACGACAGTCAGCAGAACCAGCGGAAGCAGGAGGAGCAGAACTCCGACAATGTTTTGCCGGATGGCATAAACGGTTTGATCCCAGAATTCCGTGATCACGCCCCCGCCCATCCGAAGCTGGTTAATCGGCATCAGGTTTCCGAAGACAGAGGCGTAAACCAACTGGATCTCCGCAAGGAGCGTCTGTCCAACCACCAGCAGAACCGCCAGAATCCGGCGCAAAACGCGGGGCAGCAGACCAACCACAAGGGCGCAGCCCACACCGGTCATCATACCGAACAGAATCGGATAGATGATGTGGATATCCGCGGATTGGAAGATGCAGAAGTGCAGACTGAGCTCCAGATAGACGGAGCACCCGCAGAAAAAGAGCAGTCTGCGCAGGAAATCGCTCGAGGCGGGCAACCGCCGCCGCGAACTCTCCCGATGATTATCTTTCTCTCGTTTCATATCGTTCACCATGTTCTCTTTATACGATTCTACAGACGCATTGTCTGCCCGGAGGCGGGACATTCATTCTCCGGCTCGCGCCGCTGTTTCGGCTGCACGGTCTGCTTTGATCAGGCGCTTCAACGCTTCCACGGCGACCCGAACAGCGGAGGAAGTGTCCTCGCTCATGGTCTGATCCAGACCGGCGGCCTCGCGCTCCTGATTCCAGATCACATGGAAGCAGGAACCGCAGCGGCAGCCAAGCGCATCCGCCACCACGAAGAGGGCAGCAGATTCCATCTCGGAGGCCAGAACGCCCAGCCGTTTCCAAGCCTCCCATTTGTTCAAAAGCTCATAGGACACCGGCATCTTCTGCGGACTGTGCTGGCCGTAGAAGGCGTCCTTGCACTGCACCACACCAACATGCGCGGTCTTTCCCAGCGCCAGCGCCGCATCGCGCAGGGCGAGCGTCACGTCAAGATTCGCGACGGCAGGATATTCAATCGGCGCATACTCCACAGAGGTATGTTCATAGCGGATCGCGCCGGTGGCCACGACAATGTCGCCGGCGCGAACCTTGAGGTGAATCCCGCCGCAGGTTCCTGCACGAAGAAAGGTATCTGCGCCGATGTTGTGCAGCTCCTCCATGGCAATGGAGGCGGAGGGGCCGCCGATTCCCGTCGAGCAGACGGAGACCTTTTCCCCGAGCAGATAGCCGGTATAGACATTGAACTCCCGGTTCTGGCTGACATGGTGCGCATCGTCAAAGAGAGCGGCGATGGAAGCGCAGCGCCCCGGATCGCCGGGGAGAATCACATATCGGCCAACGTCGCCCTCGACGCAGTGAATATGGAATTGCTTTTCAAGCTGTTGCATATCGGTTCCTCCATTCTATGGAATCGTTGGCAAAGAGCGCTTTATTCAAACATGCTGACCTGACTGGTCTTTGGCAGAGCGCCGAAGGCGCCCGCGGCGCGAAGCGTTTCGATGTGCGTCTGCGACACCTTGGGACAGGCGGCGGAAAACTCCTCGATGGAGATGAAGTGCTTTCCCCGGCGGCCTTCGGCAATGTCTCTGGCCGCGTTCTCGCCAAGGCCGGAAATCGCCACAAAGGGCGGTAAAAGCTGATTCTCCTTCGGGATGAATTTCACCGCGTCCGACTCGTAGATGGACACAGGCAGGAACGAAAAGCCGCGCAGATAGAACTCATAGACCACCTCGAGGGTGGTGAGAAGCTGATCGTCCTTATCGGTTCGGTTCTCCATCTTTTGAAGCGACTCCAGCACGGTGAGGCAGGCTTCCTTCCCGGCGCACATCATCGAAGCGTCAAAGCCGCCCTTCTGACTGCGGCGGTAGAAATAGGCCGCATAGAAGGCAATCGGACGGTGAACCTTGAACCAGGCAATGCGGAAGGCCATCATCACATAGGCCGCAGCATGGGCCTTGGGGAAAAGGTACTTGATCTTTTTGCAGGAGCCGATGTACCAGGCGGGCACGCCGGCTGCGATCATTTCTTCCTCCGCGCCGTCCGGAAGCCCTCTCCCCTTTCGGACGGCCTCCATGATCTTGAACGACCGCTTATCGGGCATTCCGCACTGGATCAGGTAGTTCATAATGTCGTCGCGGCAGCCAATGGCCTGCGAGACCGTAGCCGTCTTTGAAAGGATCAGCTCCCGCGCATTGCCGAGCCAGACGTCGGTGCCGTGGGAGAAGCCGGACAGCCGAATCAGCACGTCAAACTGCGTGGGCTGGGTCTCCTTGAGCATTCCACGGGTGAAGCCTGTACCGAATTCCGGAATTCCGACCGCCCCGGTCTGCCCGAGAATGGGGTCATCCTCATAGCCGAGCACCTTGGAGGAGGTAAAGATCGACATGGTCGGCTTGTCGTCCAGCGGGATCTTTTGCGGGTCCACCCCGGTCATATCCTGCAGCATGCGGATCATGGTCGGATCATCGTGTCCCAGCATGTCCAGCTTCAGCAGATTCTCCTCCATAGGGTGATAGTCATAATGCGTCGTGATCCATTCGGATTCGTGGTCGTCCGCCGGGTGCTGCACCGGGCAGAAGTCCCAGATCTGATTCTCCCTGGGAATGACGACCAAGCCGCCGGGATGCTGACCGGAGGTGCGCTTGACGCCTACGCAGCCTGCGGCGAGGCGGGACTCCTCGGCGCGGCTGGCCTTGCGATCCCGCTCAGCCAAATACTTCTTGACGTAGCCGAAGGCCGTCTTCTCTGCCACGTCTCCGATTGTCCCGGCGCGGAAAACGTGGGACTTTCCGAACATTTCCACGCAATAGGCGTGGGCCTTTGACTGGTATTCGCCGGAGAAGTTCAGGTCGATATCGGGAACCTTGTCGCCGCCAAAGCCGAGGAAGGTTTCAAACGGAATCGCAAAGCCGTCCTTTTCCATTGCTGCGCCGCAGTGCGGACAGTCCGCATCCGGCAAATCGGCGCCGCAGTTACAGCCCGCAGGAACCTCAAAGGTGGTATATTTGCATTCCGGATTGGGGCAGCGGTAGTGTGGCGGCAGGAGTTGACCTCCGTAATACCGGACAGGAAGGCCACCAGCGAGGAGCCGACCGAGCCGCGGGAGCCGACCAGATAGCCGTGCTCCAGCGAATTCTGCACCAGCTTCTGGGCAGAGATATAGATCACGTCATAGTGGCAGTTGATAATATCGCCCAGTTCCGTCTCGACCCGTTTTGTAATCAATTCCGGCGGGTTCTCCCCGTAGAGCCGGTGCAGCTTGCCGTAGACCAGAGATTTCAGATCCTCCACAGAGTTTTCGATCTTCGGGGCATAGAGATTGTGGGGCAGGGGGCGAATCCAGTCGCACATATCGGCAATGAGATTGGTGTTCTTCACCACGATCTCATAAGCCTTTTCCTTTCCGAGATAGGAGAACTCCTCCAGCATCTCGTCGGTGGTGCGGAAGTAGAGCGGGTTGGGGCGGTCACAGTCAGAGAAGCCCTTGGAGGCCAGCAGAATGCGGCGGAAAGCCTCGTCCTCCGGATTGAGAAAATGAACGTCGCCGGTCGCACAGACCGGCTTCTCCGTCCGCTCGCCCAGACGAATGACCGTTCGATTGAATTCGCGCAGCGTCTCTTCGGAATCCGCCATGCCGTTATTCAGCATAAAGCGGTTGTTTGCAAGCGGTTGAACCTCGAGAAAATCGTAGAAGGAGGCAATTCTCTCCAACTCAGCCCAGGGCTTTTTTGCCACGATTGCAGTGAACAGCTCGCCCGCCTCGCAGGCCGAGCCGATAATCAGGCCCTCCCGCCAGCGCTCCAGCTCCGACTTTGGGATCACCGGCGCACCGTTTCCGCCGCGCCGACTGTGATAGTAATACAGGTTGGAGAACGAAATCAGACGGTAAAGATTCCGCAGGCCGAGAGAGTTCTTCGCAAACAGGAGAATGTGATGGATGCGCTGTTCCTTCGGTGTCGGATGAGAGCCGAAATCCAGATGCCCCGCCGCATGGTTCACGGCCTGCAGCCGATCCACGCCCCGCTCCATCAGCATTTGAGAAAAGCGCTGAAAGAGCAGACCGCAGGTAATCGCGTCGTCTGTGGCGCGGTGGTGGGCAAAATCCGGCAGCTCAAAATACTCCGCCAGCACGTCCAGTTTTCGTTTGGTGAACTGCGGGAGCAAATCGTAGGCCAGCCCCAGCGTATCCACGCAAGTCGGGTGGAAAGGCAGATTCAGGCGGCGGCAAGCCGCGTTGATCATGCTCAGATCGTATTTGGCATTGTGCGCCACAAGGGGCAGGTCGCCGCAGAATTCCAGAAAGGCAGTGATCGCTTCCCGCTCGGAGGGTGCGCCGACCAACATTTCGTCGGTGATCCCCGTCAGCTCCACAATCAGGCTCGAAAGCATCTGCTCCGGATCTACAAAGGTGGAAAAGCGATCCAGCACCCGGTCGCCGCGCATCCGAACCGCGCCGATCTCGATCAGGCGATCCCGCTCTGCCGACAGGCCGGTGGCCTCCACGTCGAAGGCCACGAACTCCCCGCACAGCGGCGCGTCCCGGTCCCCAAAGACACAGGTATGAAGGGTCTTCGTGCTTTCGAGGGTCGCATCGGTGTCTACGTCGTTGATATAGTAACCCTCGCAGCCATACAGGAGCTTAATCGGCTCCTCGGTTCCCGCAACCTTGGTCTTGGAATTGGCCAGAGCGTCGGTAAAGGAATGGGTAACGCCATGATCCGTAATCGCCACAGCGCGATGACCCCATGCAGCCGCCTGCGCAATCGCCTCCGCCGTATCGGTCAGAGCGTCCATGGCGGACATCTTGGTATGCAGATGCAGCTCCACCCGCTTCTCCGGCGCGGTATCCCGCCGCACCGGACGGGGAACCTCTTTGATCGAGAAGGGCTGGAGAACCATTTCGTTGTCAAACCGATTGACGGTGACCTTCCCGAAGACCCGGATGTAGCTGCCGGGCTTGTGCTTTTTGGGGTTTGGCCCGTGAATTGCGTCCAGAATCGGCTTTGCCTTGGCCATCTCCATATATTGGTTGACGCAGATCGAGCCGGTGTGATCGGTCATATAAAAGTTGACGACCCACGCCTTGGCCTTGGTCAGCTCCTTGTGGTTGACTGCAAAGACCTCGCCCTCCACACAGACCTTGAACATATCAAGGTTGACCTCGGACATGGGGATCGGTTCCTGAAAGAAGGGCTTGCCGTAAATCATGCCCGGCTCCTGCACGGGAGCCTCCTGCTTCTGTTCCTTGACCGGCTGTTGCACAGGTGCGGGCGCGTGCTCCAGAACCTCCTCCCGGATGCGCTTCGTCTGCTCAAAGAGCTGTTCGGCGCTCAGCTCCGGGCCGCCGTGCAGTTCAAGATGCACGCTTGACTCAAAGCACTCGGAAAGCCATTCCTCAGCGCGGCGAAGATGCGGCTGCAGATCCGCCAGTCCGTTGCCGCGCAGGTAGGCGTGCAGGGTGCTGCCCTCCACCTCCCAGCGGCAGCCGGCCAGAACCGCGGGCGCCGGCGGATAATCGACCGACAGCACGCCAGTCACATCTGCAAAATCCATGTGCGAAAGCAGGTTCGGATCATAGCGCGGCTCAATCGTCACGCGTCGAAGCTCATAGTACTCCCGAAGCTGCTGCTCTGCGCGGATCAGGACGGACAGGGGAAGATAGGCCTCGCTGCGCACACAAACGACGACCTCCCGTTCCTTTACGCGGAGATCGACGTTTAATACCCTATTCTGTTGGAGAAGCGGCTCGACCTGCTCTCCCAGCGCAAGGCAGGAGAACAGCTCGCGCAGAGAAAGCTGTTCTTCCATAGATACTCGTTCAATTCAGGGGGATTATGAAGAATTCCCCAGTCTTTATAATTCGTCGATACAGCGCAGAAGCGCCGGGAGCAGCTCGTCATAGGGCAGCTTTTCCCGAAGCTGGCCCTTCACAAAAAGGACGCCGCAGCCGTCGCCGCCGGCAATGCCCACGTCAGCCTCTCTGGCTTCGCCGGGGCCATTGACCACGCAGCCCATCACGGCAACCGTCAGGGATTTCGGGCAGTCCTTCAGCGCCTCCTCGACCTTCCCCGCCAGACCGATCAGGTCGATCTGCGTTCGCCCGCAGGTCGGGCAGGAGACGATGTTGATGCCGTCCCTGCGGAGGCCCGCGGCCTTCAGAATCGCTTTCCCGGCAACGACCTCGCGCACCGGATCTGCGGTCAGGGACACGCGAATTGTATCTCCGATGCCCATGCAGAGCAGACCGCCGATGCCCATTGCAGACTTCACGGTTCCCATGTATTCGGTGCCGGTTTCCGTCACGCCCACATGGAGCGGATAATCGGATTGGGCGGAAAACAGCCGGTAGGCCTCCATCATCAGGGGAACGCTGGAGGATTTCATGGAAACGCAGGTGTCATAGAAGCCGTATTTTTCCAGCAGGCGGATGTGCCCGAAGGCGGATTCCACCAGCGCCTCCGGCGTCGGATGGCCGTATTTTTCCAGCAGCTCCTTCTCCAGACTGCCGCCGTTGACGCCGACGCGAATTGGGATACGGTGGGCCTTACAGCAGTCCACGACAGCCTTGACCCGCTCCTCGGAGCCGATATTGCCGGGGTTAATGCGGATCTTGGCCGCGCCGTGCTCGGCGGCGGCAATCGCACAGCGGTAGTCAAAGTGGATGTCTGCCACCAGCGGCAGCGGGCTTTGCTCCACGATCTTCCCGAAGGCCTCGGCAGCCTCGAGGGTGGGGACGGTCAGGCGCGCAATCTCACAGCCCGTCGTATAGAGGGCCTTGAGCTGGGCCACACTGCCCAAAACGTCCGTCGTCTTTGTATTGCACATGGACTGAATGGAAACGGGCGCGCCGCCTCCGATCAGCACCTTTCCAACCTGAATCTGTCTTGTCATTGCATTTACCCCGCAATCATCTGCCAGATGTCCTTGATAAAGATGAGCGCCATCAGGCCCAACAGCAATACCATTGCTCCGGCATGAATCCACCCCTCGTATTTGGGGTCGATTTTCTTTTTCATCACGGCTTCGAGCACCGTGTGGATCAGCAGGAAGAGCACTCTTCCGCCGTCGAGGGCGGGAATCGGAAGCATATTCATCACAGCCAGATTGACCGCAATAAACGCGCCGAGGTACAGGACGTTGGCGATTCCGTCGAGCACAGAACGTGCATTGGTTCCCGTCTCCGCCATGACCTCCACAATTTTGACCGGGCCGCCCATTTCGCGCAGCCCGACCCGTCCGCCGATCAGATCCTGAAGGCCGTACCAGACCATGCGGGTGAAATCCACACACTGGAACGCCGCATAGCGGTTCACAGTGGAAAAGCGCTTCTCCTCCACTGCGCCGAAGTAGATGCCGAGGTATTTCCCTGTGTTGCCCTGCGCATCTGTCAACTCTGCGCGAGTGAGGTTAAAATCCTTCAGAACAAGCTTCTCTCCGTCACGAAGAATCGTCAGGTCGCAGCGGTCGGAGGTCAACCGGCTCTCCAGCAGGTCAAAATCGGACTTCATATAGATCCGGCGTCCATTGATCGCGTAGAGCTCATCTCCGATGCGCAGGCCCTGCGCCTCCACCACGTTGCCCTCCATGAACCCCGTCACCTTTGCGGAGGCGGGAAGCTGGAAGACAAAGCCAAAGAGCAAAGCCATTGTCAGGAAGCCCGTCAGCAGATTCATAAAGGCGCCGGCGCAGAGTATGATCAACCGCTTCCACCAGGCAGCGTTGAGAAAACTGCGCGGATCGCCGGTGTCCTCGTCCTCACCCTCCATTGCGCAGAAGCCGCCGATGGGCAGCAGACGGAAGGAGTACTGAGTTTCACCCCGCTTCCAGCCAAAGAGCTTCGGCCCCATATTGATTGAGAATTCATTGACGCGCACTCCCAGCAGCTTTGCCGTCAGGAAATGCCCAAGCTCATGGACAAAAATCAAAAAACCGAAAATCAGTATTGCAAAAAGAATATAAAAGAACGTCATAGAAAACGATTCCTTTCCAAGAGTCATGTCAGCAAGCAAAGCTGCAATTCCGGCTTAGCCGTGTTCCTCCGCCGCAATCCGCGCCAGCCGGTCAGCTTCCAGGATTTGCTCCAGCGTCGGCTGTGCAGTATAGGGCACGGCGTCGAGCGCCTTCTGCACCAGCACGGAGATGTCGTAAAAACCGATCTCCCGGCGCAGGAACTTCGCCACGGCGACCTCGTTGGCCCCGTTCATCACAGCGCAGGCAGTGCCGCCCTGCACGGCAACCGCGCGCGCAATCGAAAAGCAGGGGAAGGTCTCCGGATCGGGTGCCGCAAAGGTCAACGGCGGACAGGTCAAAAGGTCGAGCCCCGGCGCAGGATTCTCCACCCGATTCGGGTATGTCAGGGCAAGCTGGATCGGGATGCGCATATCCGGCACGCCGAGCTGGGCCATCATCGCGCCGTCTTTGAACTCGACGAGAGAATGCACAATCGACTGCCGATGAATCACCACGTCCACCTGCTCACTCGGCAGCTCATACAGGCGCATAGCCTCAATGACCTCCAAGCCCTTGTTCATCAGGGTGGCGCAGTCCACGGTGATTTTCTCGCCCATCTTCCAGTTGGGGTGGCGCAGGGCGTCGTCGCGGGTGACGCCGATCAGCTCGGCGCGGGTCTTGCCGAAGAACGGGCCGCCGGAGCAGGTCAGAATGACCCGTTTGATCTCGCTGCGTTCCCGGCTGCCCATCAGACATTGAAATATTGCAGAGTGCTCAGAATCTACGGGAATGATTTCGGCTCCGTGCGCACGGGCAGTCTGCATGACCAACTCGCCAGCGCAGACCATCGTTTCTTTGTTGGCGAGGCCGATGCGCTTACCCTGTGCAAGGGCAGCCAGCGTCGGGCGAAGCCCGACCATGCCGACCACGGCAGTAATCACCGTGTCTGCCTCCGAAACCGTGGCGGCAGCCAGCAGGCCAGCTTCTCCCCAGAGGATTTCGGGCGCAGGCTGCGGAAGCAGCCGTTTCAGCGCCTCCGCCGCCTCCGGCGTCGCCATGGAAACCAGACGCGGACGAAACAGCGCGACCTGCTCCGCCATGCGCTCGACGTTGGTTCCGGCGGTCAGGGCCGCGACTTGAATCGGAAGGTGGCGCACCACGTCCAGCGTTTGCCGTCCGATGGAGCCGGTGCTTCCGAGGATGGAAATTGTCTTTGTCATACCGTTTCTCCGATCTTCACGATACTCTGGTTCTTGTGTTCACTTCACGGCGAAGGGAATCGTCAGCAGCAGAACCTCAACCAGCGGCGCTACAACCGTGGTGGAGTCAAAGCGATCCAGAATGCCGCCGTGTCCCGGAAGAAGACTGCCGTAGTCCTTGATTCCCGTCTGACGCTTGATGACAGAGAAGGTCAGATCACCGAGCATCGAAGCGCCTGCGCCGAGAATGCCGTAGAGGACCGCAAAGAAATAGTTCACCTGGAAATCAAAGGCCAGCTTGAGAATCAGCGTATAGACCACCATAAAGACGACGGTGCTGACAACGCCGCCAATCGCGCCCTCCACTGTCTTGTGCGGGCTGATGACCGGACAGAGCTTGTGCTTTCCAAGCGCCATGCCCGCAAAATAGGCCCCGGAATCGGGAACCATCGTGAGCAGGAAGGCAGTGAGAATGAAGAATTTTCCGTTTTCCATAACCCGCAGGCGAATCAGCGCGCCGAGCAGATAGGGCACGACAAGGGCGGCAAAAATCGCCACGCAAACCGTCTTCAGATTCAGCTCCGCATGGGCAGCCAAAAGCTCCCCGAACAGGGCGCAGAAATAGATCAGCACAGCAATTGCCCCCAGCGTCCGCGGCTGCCCCAGCCAGCTCCACAGGCAGACAAGCAGCGCCATCACGCCGGAATAGGCAAAGATCCTTACTTGACGGCACAGGCCGGTTCCGACCAGCAGCTCATAGACTGCGACGACGGACATCGCCGCCACCAGAATTGCCGTTGCAACGGAGGGCAGAACCAGCACGATGAGCAGCAGCAGCGGCAAGCCAATCGCCGCGACCAGAATTCGAGTTTTCAAGTCAGTCAGCTCCTTCGGGTACAAAACCGGACAGGTACCCCAATTATGATGTACACAGTTTACCACAAACACAAACCTTTGTCAACGAGAGAGCTTTCCCGATTGGACGAGGAAAAGGAAGAAGACCCGACTGTGTTCGATCTTTCCTCCTTTTCTCTGCTCTATTTTGTTCCTCCGAAACGGCGGCTGCGCTTGTTGTAGGCCGCGATTGCCAACTCCAGATCCTCCGGGCCGAAGTCGGGCCAGAGCGTATCGGTAAAGTAGTATTCCGCATAGGCGCTCTGCCAGAGCAGGAAGTTGGAAATGCGTTCCTCGCCGCTGGGCCGGATGACCAGATCCGGGTCCGGTACACCGGCAGACCAGAGCAGATTTGAAAAGCCCTCCTCCGTCAGTTCCTCCGGCCTTGCCTCCCCTGCCGCGCAGCGCGCTGCAAAGGCGCGGGCCGCGCGCAGAATCTCATCCCGTCCGCCGTAGTTCAGGCAAAAGTTGACCTGCACGCCTTCGTACTGCTTCGAACGTTCTACGGCCTCCGCCGCTTCCGCCTGCAGAGCAGGAGAGAGCCGGGTCAAATCCCCAAAGAAGCAAAACTTCACGCGGTTTTTGTCCATATCCCGGATCGCCTCACGGAGATACTTCTCCAGCAGGTCCATAATCGCGTTGACCTCCTCCTCCGAGCGCTTCCAATTCTCGGTCGAGAACGCATAGACGGTCAGATATTTCAGGCCAATGGATTTGGCATAGTTTGCAATGGTACGGAAGGCCTCCGCGCCGACCTTATGCCCCGCAGTCCGGGGCAGGCCGCGTTTTTTGGCCCAGCGTCCGTTTCCGTCCATGATAATTGCAATGTGGGTCGGAACACTTCGTTCCTCCACGGTGGTTTTTTTGAATAATGGCATGGTTTAATTCTCTCCCATCAACGGCGCAATCACCTCGGCCCAGAGGCCATAGGCGGTATAATTCAGATGGATCCCGTCGCGGGTCAGAGCCGGATCCAGCGCTCCGTCCTTTTCATAGACAGAAAACAGGTCTGCAAAGAGACAGCCGTGCGCCTGCGCCAGCAAAGCAAGTTCGGCATTGAAGCGCCGAATCGTCATGTTGCGGCAGCCCAACATCTTTTGCAGCTCTGCGCCGACGGGGAGCACGCTCTGGACACAGATCTGTGCATCCGGGCAGGCCGTTTGCAGGGCTTCGAGCAGGGTTCGGTACTCCAGCAGACACGCCGCAGCATTGTCGTCCTTCAGGGCATTGATCCCGCCGAGCAGGAAGATCCGCGCCGGGTTTTCGGCCCGCACCTCCGGCACCCGACGCAGCAGGTCGCTCAGCGTGTCGCCATAGACTCCGAGATTGACGATTCTCTGTCCCGGAAAGAGGGTTTCGAAGTTGCTGTCGGCTGTGATGGAATCGCCAAAGAAGACCGCATCGCAAGCAAAATGCGACGCGGGCCGTGTCGTAATCGGTTCCACTTCCGTCATTCTCCCTTCTGTTGTCGAGAGCTCCGCCCGCGCACAGCCGGTGAGAAGGAGCAGAAGGACAAACAGAACCGCCGTTTTTCGCATTTTGATTTCTCCTCCATGCAGCGCGCGGAAAAAAGGCAGCCCCGCAGGGCTGCCCTTTTGATTACAGCTCCATCAGTTCATTTTCCTTGACGGCGCAGACCTCATCCACCTTTTTGATGTACTTGTCGGTCAGCTCCTGAAGCTCCTTCTCGGCCTTTTTCTGGTCGTCCTCGGTGATTTCGGAGTTCTTCTTGAGCTTCTTGATGTAATCCATCGCGTCACGGCGGACGTTGCGGACAGCAACCTTGGCGCCCTCGCCAAGCGTTTTCACCTGCTTGGTCAGCTCCTTACGGCGCTCCTCATTGAGCGGGGGGAAGACCAGACGGATCACACGCCCGTCGTTCTGGGGATTGATGCCCAGATCGGAGACCTGAATTGCCTTCTCCATCGGCTTGAGCAGGGTGGTATCCCACGGCTGAATGACCAGCGTGCGGGCGTCGGGAGAGGTGACGGAGCCGACCTGCGTGATCGGGGTGTCTACGCCGTAATAGGGAACGGAAATGCGGTCAAGCACCCGAGCGTTGGGACGGCCGGTGCGGATGGCGCCGAAGTCTTCCTGAAGAACCTCGATCGTCTTGTCCATCTTTCTGTTGAATTCTTTGAAATCTACTGCCATTTGATGTTCCTCCTTCGTTATGATTCGCCGACGAGCGTTCCGACCTTTTCGCCGGTGAGCACCCGGTAGATATTCTCCGGATCCTTGAGCGCAAAGACCAAAACAGGCATATGATTGTCCATCGCAAGGCTGGTCGCCGTGGAATCCATCACACCGAGGCGGCGGGCCAGAACCTCATCAAAGGAAATACGGTCAAACTTGACTGCGGCAGGATCCCTGGCAGGATCGGCGGAATAAACACCGTCCACATTCTTCGCCAGAAGGATCGCGTCCGCGTCGATCTCAACAGCCTTCAGCACCGCGCCGGTGTCGGTGGAGAAATAGGGATTTCCCGTGCCGCAGCCGAAGACCACGACTCTTCCCTTCTCCAGATGGCGGATGGCCTTGTCGCGGACATAGGGCTCTGCGATGCGCGCCATGTCGATTGCCGTCATCACGCGGGCGGGAACGCCGTGCTGCTCCAGCGCGTCACAGACCGCAAGGGCGTTCATCGCGGTTGCGAGCATGCCCATGTGATCCGCGCGGACACGCTGCATCCGGTCACCGCCGTCCTTGATGCCGCGCCAGAAGTTGCCGCCGCCGACCACGACGCCGATTTGCACGCCGGCCTCGACGCTGCGACGGATGACCTCGCAGACCCGACCGATGAAACGAAAGTCCAGTCCCCGGTGAGCGTCGCCCGCCAGGGCCTCGCCGCTGACCTTCAACAGGACACGCTTGTATTGAATGCTGTTTGCCAAGGGAATACCTCCTTCGCATGGTGAATTTGTCCGTCTTTCATTGTAGCTTATTTCTATCCAATTGACAAGAACGAATTTCTAAAAAACAGGAAATTTTTTGTGAATGATCCCGGTTTTTCTATGGCAACACCGCACAATTCCGGCGTGCAGATTGCGCCGTCGGATTTTTCGTCAGTTCGGTCAAACGCCGCAGGGAATCGGTTCGGATGACTGAGCGTTTTTTGCGGCTCGCTGGCCGATGTGGTCATCGGTCAGCGAGCCGCATAGCCTGAACTGTTCCCGTCTTGCAGGAAAAATCTTCTGCCGCAAAAGGAAAAACCTTGCAATCGGGGATGCAATCCTGTATAATAACTTGCAACCTATATCTGTGAGGTGTCAAGCTATGGCAGAAGATACTCTGAACGAGCTGAAAAGCCCGGAAACCAAAAACTTTATCCACACCTTCGTAGAGGAGGACATTGCCGAGGGCGGACAGTTTGCCGGCATGACTGTTCACACCCGCTTCCCGCCTGAGCCGAACGGCTACCTGCACATCGGGCACTGCAAGGCGCTTTGCATCGACTTCGGCACGGCGGAGAAGTTCGGCGGCCTGTGCAACCTCCGCATGGACGACACGAACCCCGCCAAGGAGGACACCGAATTCGTAGACGCGATCAAGGAGGACATCCACTGGCTGGGCTTCGACTGGGGCGACCGCTTCTTCTACGGCAGCGATTATTTTGAGCAGACCTACGAATTTGCGATTGAGCTGATCAAGAAAGGGCTTGCCTACGTCTGCGACCTGTCTCCCGAGGAATTCAAAGCCAACCGCGGCGACATCGGCGTGCCCGCTGTCTCCCCCTACCGCGACCGCCCTGTAGAAGAAAACCTTGATCTTTTCCAGAGAATGCGGGCCGGAGAATTCCCCGAGGGCAGCCGCACGCTTCGGGCCAAGATTGATCTGGCCTCTGGCAACTTCAATATGCGCGACCCGGTCATGTACCGCATCCGTTACATCGACCACCACCGGCAGGGCACCAAGTGGTGCATCTTCCCGATGTACGACTTCGCCCATCCGATTCAGGACGCGCTGGAGGGCATTACGCACTCCCTCTGCTCTCTGGAATATGAGGAGCACCGTCCCCTCTACGACTGGGTAGTTTCCAATGTTTCGATTCCCTACCACAAACCCCGGCAGATCGAATTTGCGCGGCTCGGCATTGACCACACTGTGATGTCCAAGCGCAAGCTCCGCCGTCTGGTTGAGGAAGGCCGGGTCGCCGGCTGGGACGATCCCCGTATGCCCACCCTCTGCGGTCTGCGCCGCCGCGGTTATACGCCCAAGTCCATCCGGAATTTCTGCGAGCGCATCGGCGTGGCAAAGAACCCCTCGACGGTGGAGTATGCCTTCCTGGAGCACTGTCTGCGCGAGGATCTGAACGAGACCGCCCAGCGCGTGATGGCAGTCCTGCACCCGGTCAAGCTGGTGATTACCAACTACCCTGAGGGACAGACCGAGGAATTCGAGGTGGAGAACAACCCCAACCGCCCCGAGGACGGGGTGCGGACCGTCAGCTTCTCCCACGAGGTCTGGATCGAGGCCGAGGACTTCCTTGAAACCCCCATTCCCAAGTACAAGCGTCTCTACCCCGGCAATGAGGTGCGGCTGAAGGGCGCGTATCTTGTCACCTGCACCGGCTGCAAGAAGAATCCCGACGGCTCCGTGGCGGAAATCTACGCCGAGTACGATCCCAACTCCCGCGGCGGCAACCCTGCCGACGGGCGAAAGGTCAAGGGCGCGACGATTCACTGGGTGGACGCCCTGACTGCCAAGGACGCCGAGGTGCGGCTGTATGACAACCTGTTCTCGGACCCCGAGCCGGACAGCGCGGACAAGAACTTCCTCGACTGCCTGAACCCCGACTCGCTGGAGGTTCTGACGGGCTGCAAGGTCGAGGCCTCTCTGGAGGAGGTCGTGCCTCCCGGACACTTCCAGTTCATGCGTCTGGGCTATTTCTGTCTGGACAGCAAGGACAGCCGGAAGGGTCATCTGGTCTTCAACCGCAGCGTCAGCCTGAAGGACGGCTTTAAGCCCGCTCTGTAAGCACAAGTACAAATTGGATCTGCGACGGTTCTTCTGTTGCAGATCCGATTTTTTGTGCTTGACAACGCCCTGAAAATGATGTATGATACGCACAGAGTTAATGTTTATCATTAATTTTTTTATGAATCACATCAGATTGGAGGTGTGAAATGGGACAGATCATCCTGCGTCTCGACCGGGTCATGGCAGACAGAAAAATGACGCTGAAGGAGCTTTCGGACAAGGTCGGCATAGCAAACGTCAATCTCTCCAAGATCAAAACCGGCAAAATCTGCGCAATTCGCTTCTCTACACTGATCGCAATCTGCGAGGCCCTGAACTGTCAGCCGGGAGACATCCTCGAATATGACCCGACGCTCCCGCAGTCTGAGCTGCTGACGCTGCGGGAACCCCCCTGCGACACGGATTAACCCCAAAAAGAATTCTACAAAGATAGGAGTGGTGCCGTATGATATTCGGTCGGCATATCAACCGGTATTATTTGCGCTATGCACATTGGCTGCTGCTGGGTCTGGCTGCGCTTGCCGCAGTGGACTATTTGCAGCTCATCGTTCCCAATCTCTACCAGATGGTCGTCAACGGGCTGAATCAGGGCTGGGTTCTGGTGGACGGCGAGCAGGTTCCGTTTACAATGGGCTTCCTGCTGGAAAAGGTCCTCATGCCCATGATCGTCGTGATCCTGTCGATTGTGGCAGGCCGCTTTCTCTGGCGAATCATGTTCCTCGGCACCGCGTTCAATGTGGAGGAAAAGCTTCGCAATCGGATGTTCGGAAACGCCCGTCACCTGAGCCAGACCTACTATCAGGTTCACAAGGTCGGCAGTCTGATGAGTCTGTTCACCAACGATCTGGACACTGTGCTGGAGTGCTTTGCATGGGGCATTATGATGTTCTTCGACGCGCTGATTCTGACCGGCATGTCGCTGACGAAGATGTTCCGCATGAACGTCCTGCTGACCGTCCTCTCCCTGATCCCCACCGTGCTGCTGCTGGCCTCGGCCACCGTGGTCGGCAGATACATGATGAAGAAGTGGGACATTCGGCAGGAGGCTTTCTCCCGTCTGTCCGATTTCAGTCAGGAGAGCTTTTCCGGCATCGCCGTCATCAAGGCCTTTGTCAAGGAGACCAAGGAGCTTCTGGCCTTCCGCAAGCTCAACGTGGAGAACGAGGCCGCCAACATTGCGCATACCAAGGCCTCCGTCCTGCTGCGTGTGCTGGTTATGATGTTTGTAGAGAGCGTCATCTGCATCATTCTGGGCTACGGCGGCTATCTGGTCTGGAAAGGCGTCTTCAACGCCGGTCAGCTTGTGGAGTTCATCGGCTATTTCACAGCCGTCGTTTGGCCGGTCATGGCAGTCTCCGAAATGATTGACATGACCTCCCGCGGCAGAGCCTCGCTCAAGCGCATCAGCGCCCTGCTGGATGCCCAGCCCGATGTGGTGGACGCGCCGGACGCTGAGCCGCTGGAAGAAATTCATGGCGCAATCGAGTTCAAGCACCTGACCTTCCGCTACCCGGACGGCGAGTATGACGTACTCAGGGATGTCAGCTTCCGCATCGAGCCGGGTGAGAACGTCGGTCTGGTCGGCAAGACCGGCTGTGGCAAGACCACCCTGGTCGATCTGATCCTGCGCACCTACAACGTCCCGGATGGAACCGTATTTGTGGACGGACACGATGTGAACCGGATCACCATTCACTCCCTGCGCGAGGGCTGCGCCTATGTGCCGCAGGACAACTACCTCTTCTCCGACACCATCGCCCGCAACATTGCCTTTGCCGTAGACGAGTGGACGGAAGAGGAGGTCGAGGAGGCTGCTGTTCTGGCCGATGTGGACGAGAATATCCGCGAGTTCCAGCAGGGCTATGAAACCATGCTCGGGGAACGCGGCGTGACGGTCTCCGGCGGGCAGAAGCAGCGCATCTCGATTGCCCGCGCCTTAATCAAGCAGGCGCCGATCCTGATTCTGGACGACTCGGTTTCCGCAGTGGATACCAAGACAGAACGGGCCATCCTTGCCAATCTGCGCAAAACCCGCAAGGGCAAGACCACGATTCTGATTGCGCACCGGATCTCCACGATTCAGGAAATGGACAAGCTCCTGTATCTGGAGGACGGGCAGATCACAGCCGTCGGAACCCACGCGGAGCTGTATAAAACCTGTCCGGGCTACCGCAAGATGGTAGACCTGCAAAAGCTCGAGGAGGAAGGAGGGAAAGACCATGCCTGAATACCTTCCTGTATTGATCGTCGGCGCCATCATCGGCGTGTTTTCCATCATCTTTCTGGTTGCCTTCCTGCTTGAGAAGGATAAGAAAAAATCAATGGGCTGGGAGCGCAATATGGACGACCGGGAAATCATTCGGCGGTTGCTGCGCTATGCGAAGCCCTACCGCGGACAGTTCCTGTTGGTCTTCATCGTGATGCTCTTCTCCATCGGCTACGACGTGCTCTCTCCCCTGCTGATTGGTCGGATTGAGGAGATGATTAAGGACGACTTCCCCCTGTCCAAGCTCTATACCTATGTGGCAATCTATGCCGGCATTCTGATCGTCAGTCTGGTCTCCACCTACGCACAGGCGATGCTGCTGCAAAAGGTCGGTCAGAAGATCCTCTCGCAGATGCGCATGGACGTGTTCACCCACATTGAAAGCCTCTCCCACCAGCAACTCAACAGCATTCCCGTGGGCAAGCTCGTCACCCGTGTCAGCAACGATCCGAACACGATTTCCTTCATGTTCACCAACGTGCTGGTCAATCTGGCAAAGAATGCGTTGGTCATCCTCGGCGTGCTGGGCGCAATGCTGCTGCTGAATTACGCTCTGACGCTGATGGTTCTCTGCTTCGTTCCCTTTGTCGTGCTCTTTACGGTCATCTTCCGCAAGTTTTCCCGCAAGGTCCACCGCAGGGTCAACGACGCAACCACCGCCATCAACACCTATCTGTCCGAGAATCTCTCCGGCATCAAGATCATCCAGAGCTTCAACCGTGAGGATCGCAAACAGGCAGATTTCGTGACACGGAGTACGGAGCTGAAAAAGGCAAAGCAGGCAAGAATGCTGGTCTTCGGCATTTTCCGTCCGATGGTCTATATGCTCTACATCTCCTCAGTGCTGTGTCTGTTCTACTTCGGCTCCAAGGGGAGCATCCAAAACCTGAACTGGTTTGGGCAGAGCATCACCTCCGGCGTGATCGTCAGCTTCTACATGTACATCAACAAGTTCTTTAACCCGATCCAGACGCTGGCGGAGCAGTTTGACATGCTCCAACGCTCCTTCGCCTCGGCAGAGAAGATTTTCTCCGTTCTGGACATCGTCCCCGAGATCGTGGACGAGCCGGACGCCGTGGAGTTGGACGAGATTCGCGGCGAGATCGAGTTCCGAGATGTGTGGTTCCGCTACAAGCCGGACGAATGGGTGCTCAAGGGGGTTTCCTTCCACGTCCTGCCCGGTCAAACCGTGGCCTTTGTCGGTGCGACCGGCTCCGGCAAGACAACGATTCTAAGCCTGATCTGCCGCAACTATGACATTCAGAAGGGGCAGATTCTGATTGACGGACGCGACATCAAATCCATCAAGATTGCCTCCCTGCGCCGGCATTTCGGACAGATGCTTCAAGACGTCTTCCTCTTCTCCGGCGACATTCGTTCCAATCTCCTCCTTCGGATGGAGGGCGTGAGCGACGACGAGGTGATGGCAGCCTGCAAATACGTCAACGCCGATTCCTTCATCAACCGGCTGGAAAAGGGTCTGGACGAGCCGGTGCGCGAGCGCGGCAATAACTTCTCCGCAGGGCAGCGCCAGCTTCTGAGCTTTGCGCGGACAATTCTCCACAAGCCCTCGGTCATCATCCTCGACGAAGCCACCGCCAACATCGACACCGAGACGGAGCTTCTGATTCAGGACTCTTTGGAGCGGATCAAAACCATCGGCACCATGCTGATTGTGGCGCACCGCCTGTCCACTGTACAGCATTCAGACAACATCATTGTTCTGGCCCACGGCGAGATTCAAGAGCAGGGCAGCCATCAGGAGCTTCTGGCAAAGAGGGGTCGGTATTACAAGCTCTACTCGCTGCAATTCAGCAAGCAGAAGCTTCTGGAACAATAACGGCTACGATTCTCAGATAAAACCATTTCATATCTTTGCGGTCAGCTTTGCGCCATCCTTCGTTGGCGTCCTTGGCCTCGTCTGGCGCAAAGCTGCCTCGCAAATCGTTTTGAACCGTTTCATCAGAGAAACGTATGCAAATGCAAACACCGCAGAGGTGCGCCTCTGCGGTGTTTGCGTATCATCCGAAGGCTTCGATTGCCTTGCGGGTTACTGTTCTTCTTCCTCGGGCTGCGGAAGCGGGGCGAGCACCACGTTCTCATATTCGACCGTGATGGGGTATTCTTCCTTCATCTCCGCAATCTTGGTGTTCATAATGCTCATGGGGTAATTCTGCTCCGCGACCTCGCGCCAGTGGTAATTTTCCGAAGTCTTGACGAAGTACATCACATGGTAGCCGTAGGAGGTCTCCACAATGTCCGTATCGCCGGGTTTCCGGGCGGCGTCGAAGCACCAATCATTGAAGGTCTCTACCATCTGTCCGGGATAGACATCCTCATACAGGCCGCCGTTTTCCTTGGAGCCGGGGTCCTCGGTATTCTCCTTGGCAAGCTCTGCGAAATGATCCTCCGTGGGATCCTTCAGGAACTCGGCAAGCAGCTCCTCGGCCTTGGTCTTGGCAGCGTTTTTCTCCTCGTCGGTGGGATCCGCGCCTTCCTCCGCCGTCTTGGGCATGATCAGGATGTGGCGCACATTCACGTTGGGCGTATCAGGGGTTGCATCGCCGAATTCCTCGGTGTGGGCCTCATAGTAGGCCAGAAGGTCTTCATCCGTCCATTTGATGGCCTCATAGAGGCTTTGATCGTAGGACATCGCGGAAAAATAGAGGCGCAGGAAGCTCTCGTAATCTGTCTGGCTCACACCGGGGCCGAAGGACTCCTGAATATAGGCGTCCACAGAGTCGAACCCATAGGTCTTAGCGTCTTCCGGAAGCTGCGTGATAATGCTCTCGATCTGGGTCTTTTCTTCCTCAGACAGCTCATGGCCTTCGGCAGCGGCCTTCGCTGCGGCGGAGGCATACTGATGGAATCCGTCGATGCCGGACTTCAAGAAATGCTGCTCCCAAGTCAGGCCCTGCGTCATGGAGGGCTGCTCGCTCAGCGGTTTTGAGGAATCCAGTCCAAACATGGCGGCATAGGAGCCGTACTGATTCATAAAGTTGAGGTACTGCATGTAGTAGAAAACCTGATTCAGCCGGTTGTTCAACTGATAGTCGCCGCAGGTCGCAACAATCTGATTCCAGCGGCTGTCGTCGCCGGTGATTTCGGCATCCGTGTAGGCGTCCCTGGTTCTGACCGCTTCCAGAGCCGGGTCAATCTCTGCAGTGGTCTCGGGTGTTTCGGAATCGGTGGGCTGCGCAGTCGGATCGGAGGGCTGGGTTTCGGTGTTGCCGGTCACGGAGGCGGTATCCGTCACAGGGGTGGTACCGGATTCGTTCGAGGGGTCGTCGTTCTTTTTCACAAGTGCTTTGATCCCAAAATACAGGCCAACGCCAATTGCGAGTGCAAGCAGCACAGCAAGAACTTTTCTCATGTTGGAACACTCTCTTTCTGAAATAAATTTGCAGGAATGTGTGAATCATATCACACTTCAGGGAAACTTTCAAGAATAAAAAAGCAAATTTTCTGTAAATTGGGGCATTCTGCGGTGCGTCACACAAAATATGGCTCGCATCCAAAAAAACATTTGCTTTTTTGTGCGAAGTTTTTGCAGTCCTGCCGCTTGTCCCGCAGCGAAAGCTGTGCTATAATGTTGGATACTGTCATTTGGAGGTGGTGAAAATGTCTGAGGTAATCCTGTCCAGTCAGTGCATCCGCAAGCTTCTGGCAGCCGGAAACGGCGACTGTGCCCTGCTGTACCTCTGCCGCGCAGCGGAGTTCAGTGATGTGGTTACCGGCTTCAACGAGACCAGACTGGAATGCGCTGCCTCCCTGCTGCGTCAGCTTGGACTGGACGACAGCCGCAATCCCCGCTTTCAGCAGGCGGAGCAGCCACCCGAGTATTCGGAGGAGGACATCAGAAAACAGTTGGAACTTCCCCGCTCCGGCTTCCGCAAGCTGATGGGCGAGGTGCAGCGCTGTCTTGGTCGAACACTCAGCACCGAGGATCTCAAGATCCTTTTGACGATTGAGGAATACCTCGGACTTCCCGGCGAGGTGGTGCATCTTCTGGTGCATTACTGCGTTGAACGCAGCCGCGCCAGAGGCGTCGGGCGTATGCCCACCCTGCGTTCCATTGAAAAGGAGGCCTATCACTGGGCGGACGAGCGGATTGACACGCTGGAGAAGGCCGCCGCCTTTATCCAGAGTGAATCGAAAAAGCTCACCCGTCAGGGTGAGCTGTGTGAGCTGCTCGGGCTCACCAACCGCCGCCTGACTCCCGCCGAGGAGCGGTATTTGACGGCGTGGATCGAAATGGGCTTTGCCGACGATGCGCTCCGGCTTGCCTATGAGAAAACCTGCGAGAACACCGGCGGCCTTACCTGGAAATACATGAACGGCATTCTGGAGCGATGGAACGCACAGGGCCTTTACACGGCCGAGCAGGTGCGCACACTGGATCACAAGCCTGCGAGCGCAGCGCGCAAGGCAGGCTATCAGCGTCACACCGATCCGCCCAGTCCTGCCATGCTCGACGCAGTGAAGCAAATGCTGGAGGAGGAATAGTCCATGTACACCACCACGGTTCTCAACCGGGCAAACGCACGGCTTGCTCAGGAGGCCGCCCGCAAGCGGGCCGTCTATGAGGCGCATCTGGCGCAGGCCTACGCCGAGCAGCCCCGTCTGCGGGAGCTGGATCGCACCCTGCGCAGCACCGGGGCAAGGCTGGCGTCCGCCATTTTCCTCCGCGAAGGCGACGCGGCTGCCGAGGTTGCAAAGCTGCGTGAGGAAAACCGGCGTTTGCAGGCCGAACGCAGGCAACTCTTGCAGACCGCCTTTCCCGAGGGCTTTCTTGACGACAGCCCGGTTTGCCCCGACTGCGCCGGCACCGGATATGTCGGATCTCGCATGTGCAAGTGTCTGGAGGCTCTCTGCCGTCAGGAACAGTGCAAAGCCCTGTCAGCCCTGCTTCCGACCGGGCGCGAGGGCTTCGAGCAGTTTTCGCTGGAGGTCTATCCCGATCGCTTCTATCCACAGTATCAGACCTCCGCACGGACGCTGATGCAAAAGAATCTGAATTTCTGCAAAAAATACGCTGCGGAATTCCGGCCCGGAATCCGAAGCCTGCTCTTTTCCGGCGCAACCGGGCTTGGCAAGACCTTTCTCTCTGCCTGCATTGCCAAAGAGGTGACCGCGCGCGGCTTCGGCGTGGTCTATACCACGGCGGGAGCCCTCTTTTCCGCCTATGAAACCGTCCGGTTCGAACGGGCGGAGGCTGATACCCTGCGGGATTACCGCGACTGCGACCTCTTAATCATCGACGATCTCGGCACGGAAATGACGACCCAGTTTGTCGTCGCCGCGCTCTATGAGGTCGTCAACTCCCGCCTGCTTGCACAGAAAACCACGCTGATCTCCACGAATTTGAACGAAAACGATCTGGAAGCCCGCTACGGCGGGCAAATTGCCTCCCGCCTGATCGGAAGCTACCGGGTCGTCTACTTCCTCGGAGACGACATCCGGCGAAAAAAGACATAGAAAGACGGCACGCTGTCTCTCCGATATCAGAAGTCAAATGACCTCTCGCTGCCATGCGGCGCAAGAGGTCGTTTGTTATGGTTTGGTCGTCTTTTGGATTTGGGCCAGCGACTCCCAGCGGTCGAAGGGCACCTCCCGCAGCACTGTCTTGCGGAGAAAGCGGAACAGGGCCGCTTCGCCCTGATCTTGCAGAAGCGTCAGGAGAAAGGCCAGCTTCTGGAAGGTTTCCGGGTGCATCTGCTTCTTGCCGCCCTCGCGCATCAGGTAGGCCAGCGCGTCGCCATCGCGATACTGGCTTCCCCGATAGACCTTGGCGGCCGCGATGCGATCCATCACGGATTCCACCAGATAGCGGGTGGGCATGGGAACCGGCTCGTAATCCGACTGACCGGGCGGCACGTCCGACCAGTATTCATAGTGGTGCTTGTTGCGTCCCTTGTGGTGCATCCACGCGGTCGAATAGCCGACGGCCTCCCGCTCGCCCGCGTTGGGACTGCGGGTTCCCTGATAGTATTTTGCACCCTGCCAGAATTCGGCGGGCGAATACTTGCTCAGATCGTGGCAAAGACCCTGCCGGATCAGGCCGACGCGGAAGCAATTGCGCATGACCATGAGCCGATGTCTGGTAATGGTTCGAAAGTGCTTGATCGGGTGCATAACTTCATTCCCTCTTGACGCGCTTTTTGATTTGCCGCAGCTCTGCAAGCATGTGCAGGGTATCGCGGAGCATGTGAACCTTGGATTGGCGGTGGTTGACGATCTTCACCGGCATTTCCAGAATCCCGAAGCCGAGCTTCTGCGCCAGCAGGATCGTTTCAAAATCGAAGGCAAAGCCCTTGGTCTCGGTGCGGGAGAAGATTGCCTCGGCAGCCGTATCCCGGTAGGCCTTGCAGCCGCACTGGGAATCGGAGAGGCGAAAGCCCCCGACGACGTTCAGAACCTTGATATAGGTCTCGGAGGCCAGCTTCCGCAGCAGGGTATAGCCCGCGTAGCCCTCCGGGTGGAGCGGGCGGGAGCCAATCACCACTGCGCTCTCCGGATGGGCCGCCATGAGCGCAGCCGCCTGCCGGATCACGCCGGTTCCGTAGGCAATGTCCGCATCCAGAAACATCCGAATCTCCCCGGTCGCTGCCAGCATCCCGGTCTTGACCGCATTGCCCTTGCCCTGATTGGGCGTATAGCGGATCACACGGACGTTCGGGAGGCCCAGCGCCTCGACCCGGGCGGCGCTGTCGTCCGTCGAGCCGTCGTCCACAAAGATCAGCTCATGGTCCGGCAGCTCGGCGCAGAGCGCCTCGTGATAGACTCTGGCAGAGTTTTCGATGATCGCCGCCTCATTGTACATTGGGACAATCAGAGAAAGCTTCATAACGCACCTCTTTTCAGCATGAACGCCCGTTTTCCTCAGAGCAGGAGCAGCAAGCCGCCGAGGACAGGCAAATGCAGGAGAAATATCCAAAGGGAGTTTTGACCGCAGAATCGGAAAAAACGCAGGATCGGCTGCTCCGCATTGATGCCGGGCAACCGGGTTCGTTTCTCCGCATAGAACGTCCTGCCCAGCACGATTCCAAGGCAGAACCAGCCAAGATGCGGTGCAATGGGGAAATAATCCCCCGAGGTAAAGCTGGAATACCGCAGGCCGAGCGGGAACAGAATGTGCGAGCGCACCAGCACGTTGTCCAGCTCGAACCAGTAGCCCACCGCTATCACGGCAAGGCCAAAGACAAGCAGAACGGGCGATGGCAACTTTTTCAGCAAGGGATAGACCATCATCACAAAGCCGAGCAAGTGCAGAACGCCGAAGCGGATGATCATGCTCTCATCCATCCAGCCGAACGAGGCCGCCGCCAGCGAACCGAGGGTCAGCGCCATGCCGCCTGCAAACACGGTCAGGCCGCGCCGGAAGCTTCTTCTCCCGAGGGTGGCGGAAAGGCCGGAGAGAACAACAAACAGCATCCCGCCGTAGTGGATCACAAAGGCCACCGTGGGAGGCAAGGCAAAGGCGCGGCGAATCTGCGAGAGGTAGAACAGCGCGTGGGCCGCAATCACGCAGAGGATCAAAAAGCCCCGCAGCGCGTCGATCTCCCAGATCCGTTGATTCTTCTCCTTCATGCTTCCTCCCGGGCGTTCGCCTCTTCCTCCAACACCCGGTAGGCCACCTTGCCCACGAGCGTCTTGGGGAGCTCGTCGCGGAATTCGATTTCATAAGGCATTGCGTACTTCGCAATGCGCTTGCGGCAATAGGCCATCAGCTCCGCGCGAATCTCCTCGGAGGGGCGATATTCCGGGCGAAGCACAACAAAGGCCTTGACCTTCTGCATTTTATACGCATCCTTGACGCCCACGACGCAGGAGCAGAGCACCTTCTCGTATCCGTCGATGATGTTTTCGAGCTGGCTGGGATAGACGTTGTAGCCGGAGGTGATAATCATGCGCTTGATCCGCTGGCGGAAGTACACGAAGCCGTCCTCGTCCATCACGCCCAAATCGCCGGTGTGAACCCAGATCCGACCATCCGCGTGTTGGCGAAGGGTCTGGGCGGTCTCCTCTGGATTGTCCACATAGCCCATCATCACCGACGGGCCGGAGATGCAGATTTCTCCCTCGCTGTTCGGCGCAACCTCTTCCTCGGTGCCGGGGGCGACAATTTTATAACAGGTATCGGGGAAGGGAATCCCAATCGAGCCGGTGCGGGCATAGTCCTTCGGCGTCAGGCAGGAGGCCGTGACGCATTCGGTGGTGCCGTAGCCCTCTCGAATCTGAATCTTCGCGTTGTGTGCTTGGAGAAACTCGTCCACCTTGCGCTTCAGCTCCACAGAGAGGGAGTCCCCGCCGGAAAACATCCCGTCCAAAAAGCTCAGATCCGCTTTGTCCAGCAAATCGGTGCGCAGCAGCGCTTCAAACAGCGTCGGAACACCGGGAACGAGATTGGGTTTCTTCTTCATCAGGAGTCTGGCATAGCCCTTGACGTTAAACTGCGGAACCAGAATGCAGCGCGCGCCGCCGACCAGCGCAGTATGAACGCCGATGCCGAGACCGAAGCCGTGAAAGATGGGCATGACCGAGAGCATTTTCTTCCCCACCAGGGACTTGCAGCCGGAGGCCGCAATGGTTTGCAGGGCGGTGGCGTTGAAATTATCCGATGAGAGCAGAATGCCCTTGGTTGTCCCGGTGGTTCCCCCGGAATAGAGAATGGACGCGCCCTCGTCGCTGGAGATCACGTTCTCCGCCGGAAGCTGGACGCCGTGCGCTCCGCCGCGCAGGAAGGCGCGCCAGCGCAGGAAGTCCCCGTTCTCGGGCAGCTTTGGAATCTTGCGGGCGGTCTTCGTCATTGGGTAGACCAGCTTCGCCGGGGCAGGCAGCTCGTCCTTGATCGAGGCCACGATGCGCAGAACCGGGCGCTCCAACTGCGCCTGAATCTCGCTCAGCTTGGAATAGAAGGCATCCAGAATCAGAATGGCCTTGGAATGGGAGAAGTTGAGATAGAAGGCAATCTCCGTTGGGGCCGACAGGGGGTGGATCATATTGGAGACCGCGCCGATCCGGTTGAGGGCGTAGAAGGCATCCACAGCCTGCGGCGTGTTGGGCATACAGATCGTCACTCGGTCGCCCTTTTGAATGCCAAGGGCTGTGAAGGCCCGCGCCGTGCGTTCGACCCGGCGCAGGAATTCGGTATAGCTCGTTTTCTTGTTCAGGAACTCATAGGCCACCAGCGACGGATGCTTCAGCGCCGTCTGCCGGACGAGCTGAAAAAGCGTCAAGCGCGGATAGTCGAGATGCTTCGGCATATCGCCATAGAAGCGCAGCCACGGCGCTTGTTCGGAAATTCCCATTGGTTTTGTCCCTGCTTTCTGTTTCGTTTCCGTTTGCGCGATTTGATATATTATATGAGATGTGCAGGAAAATTGCAAGCAATTTTCCTGCACATCTCATATTTCGTATTCCGTTACCGCTCCAGCAGCTTTGCCAGCGGGGGGCGGCGAACCTTCATGGCGCCCTTGGGACAGAATTCCTGACAGCAGAAGCAGCGAATGCAGTGCTTGCGAGCAATGACAGGTTTCCCCCTGCGCATGGTGATTGCCTTCGCGGGGCAGACCTGCTCGCACTTGCGGCAGCCGACGCAGGCTGCCTTGTCCGGATCGGGGCGTGCAGCAAGGCTGCGGGAGAGGAAGCGGCTAAACAGCGCACCGCGGACGCCGCCGCCCAAAAAGCTCTGAAACTGAAGGCCGTTGCGCTCGGTGATAGTGACGAAATCCTTGGCGACAAATTGCTCCCACGGTCCGTCGATCTCCAAAGCGGAAAGCTGCTGCGGACAAAGCCCCCGCTCCCACGCGGCGCGCAGGGTCGGAACCGTTCCGGGATCGAGGCCGATCAGCTTGGCGCAGAGCAAGTCGATTCGGTGCGGATTCTTCCCTGCCAGCAGGCAGCCGACCTGCTTCGGCGTTCCGGCGGTGGGGCCGTTGCCCTCCATCGCCACCACCGCATCCACCAGATGAAGCTGCGGCTTCCAGAATTCATCCAGATCGACCAGCATCCGGGCAAAGTCCATCGGATCGGGATAGCGGAAGTGGTACTCCGGCTTCATCGTGCCGGGAATGGAACCGAACAGATTCTTAGCTGCGGCGGAAAGCCCCATCATCCCGTGAGATTTCAGCTTGCAGAAGTTGATGATCGCGTCGCAGTCGAGCAGCCAGCCCGTCACCGCAGCGTGCTTGCAGATTGCGGCATTCGGCAGCTCGACCTCACGGGTCGAGAAATCCCGGTTCAGGACGGCGCCGGTCTGTTCCATGCCGGAAGCCGCATAGACGCGGTTGAGAAAGGCCGCATTGTACAGCCCGCCGGGACTGTCTCCGAGGACGGGAACCGCGCTGTGTTCCCGAATCAGCTCCGAAAGCGCCTGAATCAGCGCGGGATGCGTGGTTGCGGCGGCCTCCGGGGACATGGCGGCGACCAGATTGGCCTTGATGCCGATCCGCATCCCCGGACGAATCCAGTCCAGCCCGCCGGCACGGGCAAGGAGCGCTTCGAGCGCAGACCGGACGCGGGCGGGATCATAGTCCGCGCAGGGAACCAGAACCACGTCAGCCATTTCGCTTCCCTCCCGTCCACGCCTCCAGGCGCTGCCAGAGCAGCAGATAGCGTTCGTATTTTTCGGTCTTTGCGAAATGCGCTTCCCGGCGCTGGGGCAGAACGTGGACGTAATCCAGCGGCTCGCCCCCAAACTGCTCGGAGGTCAGGTCGAAGGCAAGGCCGCCCACCACATTGAAGCAGTGTACGCTGCCGTCGGGGAGCGGAATGCCGAAGACTTCGCCGCCGAACAGCTCCTGCGCGAGAAACGCCGTGACGGAGCACTGTCCGAGGGTGGGATTGTCCTCCGTCCACCGGTCTCGCATCCGGGGGGCGCAGGTCTCGGCGCACCAGCAGGCCAGCAGGGCGCGGTAGAGCGTCTGGGGCGTGGTCACGCCTGGAAGCACCGTTTTCGTCGGCGGAAACCGCTTTTCAAAGCCGTAAAAGGACATGAAAACACCTCCACATTTGCAAATGCACAACATGATTGCTTTACCACTTTGTTATTCTATCATCTGACTGGAATACGCACAAGCAAAAAGATTGTTTTTTTTGAAAAAAGCATTATACTTTACCTGCAAGCTTTTTCCGTTGCTTTCGTCATACAGGGTGGCGGGGGAAAACAGAGCGATTGTCTCTCCAAAAAACTGAAAAAAAGGTTTTTGGAAGCTGCAATCTTTCCCGGTTCTTCCCGTCATACTGAGTGACAGGGGAAACAGAGCGGCCGCCTTCCGAGAAAGAATTCAAAAAACTATTTTGAGACTGCAATCTTTTCGGATTCTCCCCGTCATACAGAGTGAAACGAAAAAGAGGAGGAATGATTCCCTTGTCAGATGAGCAAATCATCAAACTGTTCTGGGCGCGAAACGAAAGCGCCATTTCCGAAACGGATCGGAGCTACGGTTCGCAGTGCCGCAGTCTCTCCCGCCGCATTCTGCGCAACGCAGAGGATGCGGAGGAATGCGTCAACGACAGCTATCTGCGGCTCTGGCAGCAGCTCCCGCCGGAAAAGCCCGACTCGCTCGGCGCGTACCTGACGCGGATCGTGCGGAATCTGTGCGTGGATCGTCTGCGCACCGAGGGCGCCGCCAAACGCGGCGGCTCCGCGATCACGGTCTCGCTCGACGAGCTTGATCAGGTTACGGGACACAGCAACGTCGAGAGCCGGATTACCGCGGTGGAATTGGGAAAGGCAGTAGACCGTTTTCTGCGCACCCAATCGGAAACAGCACGCAACATCTTCCTGCGGCGTTATTACTATTTCGACACCCGCACGGAAATCGCAGACCGCTATGAAATCTCTGCCGCACAGGTATCTGTGACCCTGTCCCGTACCAGAAAGCGGCTTCAGGCGTACTTAAAGGAGGAAGGCTTGTTATGAAATCTGAAGAATTGCTTTACAGCATGGAGCATGTAGGTTCCGACCTGCTGGCTGCCGCCGAACAGACCGTTCTGGTGCGCAAACACACATCCTGGGTTAAAACCGCCGCTGCTGCGGTGCTGGCGCTTGCCGTGGGCGTGGGAGGCTTCCTGCTGTTGAAGAACCTGCACGCGAACAACGACCCGGTTCCGGCCACGAACCCCAGCACCGTCGAAAATCACACCACGGAGGCCACCGAGACACAGAACCACGACACGGTAATTGATCCGCTGAGTCTGGTCGGAGAAAGCCTCTCGGAGTCTGGCTCGTACACCGACAGTGCGGGAAACCAATGGGACTATTCCTATGAGCTTCCCTGCATCAACGCGGATACGACCGGTGCAAAGGCGATCAACGAAGAGATCGAGCGGGTCTATGGCGAGATTGTCCGTGAAGCGCATGAGTACATGGAGCAGAATTGTAGTCTCATCTGGATCAGCATCGACTACGACGCGACAGCATGGAACGATATTTTATCGGTAAAAGTTCATAGCAGCGGACATGTCGGCGGCATGGAAGAATATCGCATCTTCAACTATGACTGCTCCCTCGGACGCTGGATCACCACGCAGGAGCTGCTCGACCGGATGGGCATTTCGGAAGAGGCCTTCCGGGAAGCTTGCCGCATCCAATTCGAGGAAAACGAATACCACGAGCCTGACGGAAGCGGTATCTTTTTCGATGATGACGAAATGATCAAGAAGGATGGGAACTATTACCGTTACCGAAACAAGGGCACTTCGGACGAGAAACTTGCCGAGGTGCAGATTCATCCGTATCAGGACGGTCGGGTTGAGATGATTGCGCCGATCAGCCTCGGCGCAGGGGCAGCATACTATGATTTTGTGCTTCCCCTCGATCTCTCCCCCGAGCACGAGCCGGAGACCACCGAGGAGCAGGACGCGGACGCCCTGCGTGCCGAACTCGATGCACTGTTTGCAGTCGATGAGAGTCACATGGGTCAAAACTTTTATCATCAAGCGCTGACCTCCGCTTTTGAATCCCCGGAAAATGTCAAACTCTATCAACTCTTCCATAGCGGCACTGACAGGGACTATGTTGAGAGTGCGGAAGAGAAGGCCAAGCTGGACGAGGCATTCCCGATGCAGTTTGAACGGGTTCGCGTGTCCGTTGGGGAAATGAACGGAATCCTGAATCAGGTCTTCGGCATTGGCTTTGAACAAGTCAACGGACATCAAGCGTTTCTGGATGATGAAGAAAAAGTGTACCTTCCGGAAACAGACAGCTACTACTGGGAGTGCACCGAGGGCAACTGGCTCTACGGGTTCTCGATTCAGGACGTGCGGACGCTGGAGGACGGACGGGTGCTGTTCACCTACCATAGGGAATTCTGGGATGCGCCGGAAGGCATCTGGACGGTGTGCCTGAAGAAGGACAACGGCGTGTACCACATTATCTCCAACCTGCCCGGCGAATGGGTCACGGAAAAAGCCGAGCAGGAAAACGAGCCGGAGACCACCGAGCAGCAGGACGCGGACGCCCTGCGCGCCGAGCTTGAAGCACTGTTTCGTGATGAAGATTGCGACAATCTCAATCCCTATGTTCGTGCGCTGACCTGCTACTACGAATCTCCGGCGCTGGTTGACTTCCGTGAGCTCTTCTACTGCAGCCTCGGTCTGGAATTGTATGAGGACGAAGCAACGAAGGAGATGCTGAAGTCCAAGTATCCGGCGTTTTTTTCCAACCTCTACACGGACTGTGACCGTCTGACCGAAGCGGAAATGGACAAGGTGCTGCGGCAGGTCTTCGGCGTTGGCATCGACCAGACCCGGAAGAAGAATCTGGACAGCTTCTTCTACGTTCCGGAGACGGATTCCTACTACCATGAGCACGGCGATACCAACGCGCTCGGAACTTCACCCTTGATTCAGGACGTGAGAACCGAGGAGGATGGACTGGTTCTCTTCACCTATAAGATTACTGAGGGTTTTGTCGGAGACGGCAAGTTCAGCAACATCAGGACGGTTGCTCTGAAAAAGGAAAACGGCGTGTACCACATTGTTTCTCACCTTCCCGGCGAATTCACGACTGCGGGCGATCTGGCTCTGGCTCCCTGCACCGACTGGCGTATGGAAGCCGAAGCCGGGGACGAAGGCCCCGACGTTCGGGAGCTGAAGGTTTCCTCGACCATGAGGTACTTCTACCAGTCCGGAGATCAGGATTCCGAATTCAACTATTGGTGCCAGGGATCTATTGTGTATCAGGAAGATGGCACCTTGCAGATCAACATCTATGAGATTCCGGAAGACGGAAGCATCGGAGAACGCACCGGTGAACCTTCCTTTGATGCCACATACGCCTGTACGCGGGAGAACGGAACAATCGTTCTGACCCAGTTGAGCGACGAGGGCTTCTACAACGATCCCAAGGGCACCGTGCTGCGGTTCGTCCCTGACACAGAGGATTAATCCAACGCATCTATCCCCGCACCCTTCGTTTTTCGGAACGAGGGTGCGGGGTTCTTTGATTCATACGATTCTCAGAGAAAACCGTTCCATATCATTGCGGTCAGCGCTGCGTCTACGAAACGCGGTCGTTCTCTGCAAGGTGCGGGTCGTCGAGGACGCCGACCCCTACGGGGGTATGCGGATCTCGGAACGACCCCGCCGTAGGGTGCGGCGTCCTCGACGCACCGTGCCAGCGGAACGATACGCCCCACCGGGTCGTCGGGGACGCCGACCCCTACAGGGGTATGCGGATCGCGTAATGATCCCGCCGTAGGGTGCGGCGTCCTCGACGCACCGTGCCAACGGAACGACACGCCGCACCGGGTCGTCGGGGACGCCGACCCCTACGGGGGGCTG
>JAFYGM010000046.1 GCA_017543225.1 Oscillospiraceae bacterium | reverse complement strand
TAGCGGCGCACAGCATACGCCTCTACCGGGCGTCTGTACGTGCGTTCAATTCTCCTTTTGCAATTCAACGAATTGCAAAACACCTCCATTATCAACTGTCAACTGTCAACTATCAATTCGGACACGCCCTGAATTGTTACGCCCTCTGTGGTATTTTTTCCACAAAGTTTTTTCAGGAGATAGCTTTTTTCGAGATTCTATGTTATAATGATAAAACACTTTTACACAAGGAGGCGGCTCTATGATGCTTGACGCCGGAACCATTTCCTTCCCCGGCCTGGGAATCGACGGAATCAATCCGCCGCGCACCCTGCCGTTCACTGTCTTTGGCAAGGAAATCTATTTCTACGGTTTGATCATTGCGCTGGGCTTTTTGCTGGCGGTTCTCTATGCCAGACGGCGCGTGCGGGAATTCGGGACGAATTTTGATCTGGTGACGGATGCAATTCTGTTTGCCGTGCCGGCTGCGATTCTCTGCGCCAGAATCTACTATGTGGCCTTCCGCTGGGACTCCTACAAGGAGAATCCCATCTCTGCGCTCTATATCTGGGAGGGCGGGATTGCCATCTACGGCGGAGTGATCGGCGCTATCCTCGGCCTGTTGCTCTTTGCGAAGGTCAAAAAGCAGAAGCTGACCCCCTATCTGGACCTCATGGCCCTCGGCCTTTTGATTGGGCAGCTCATCGGACGCTGGGGCAACTTCTTCAACCGCGAGGCTCACGGCGCGGAAATCTTCAACAGCTTTTTCCTCCGCATGGGAATCGCGGAGGCCGACGGAACGGTGCGCTATTGGCACCCGACCTTCCTCTATGAATCCCTGTGGAATCTGGTCGGCTTTGTGCTGCTCCACTTCCTCTCCAAACGGCGGAAGTACGACGGGCAGACCTTCCTGCAATACGTCGCGTGGTACGGTCTGGGCCGCGTCTGGATAGAGGGACTGCGTACCGACTCCCTCTATCTCACCGGCACCACGATCCGGGTGAGCCAGCTTTTGGCAGGGGTCAGCTTTATCCTTGCCGTCGGCGTGATGCTCTACATCCGACTGTGCAAAAAGCCGGACGGGAGCAGGCTTCTGGTCCGCCAGACGCAGACCGCCGCGCCCGAACACACAGAACAAGCCGAACAAGCCGAGCCTGAAGCCGGCGAACCGTAACAGGTAACCGTGCCGTGGAAACGCAAAACGCATTTCCGCGGCACGGTTATTTGTCAAATCATACACGCAGAGGAATCGTATCACATCTTCTCCGGGGCCTCGAAGCCCAGAAGGTCAATGCAGGTCTCCAGCACGCGGCGGGTCAGGCCAATCAGGGCAATATAGCCCTGCTGCTTCTGCTTGTCCTCCTCGGTGAGGATGTGGGTCTCATGGTAGAACTTGTTGGCATAGCCCGCCAGCTCGTAGATATAGGCGCAAATTGCGCTCGGCGCACAGTCGCGGTAGGCCAGCTCCAAAGCGTCGGGCAGACGGGTCAGGGCCAGCATCAGATCCTTGGCCTCTGCGGTCTCGGGCGCGGCAATGGGCAGCGTCTCCCAAGCGCCGTACCGGGCAAGGATCGACTTGATCCGCACGATGGTATAGAGAATATAGGGGCCGGTGTTGCCCTCGAAGGCCGCAAAGCGATCAAGGTCGAAGATATAGTCCTTGGTCGGCGTGTTCATCAAGTCGCCGTACTTCAGCGCCGCCATTGCGATTTTCGCCGTCGTCTGCGCCACGTCGTCGCCGGTGACGAGCTTGTTTTCCTCAACCTTGGCGCGAACGAAATCCGTCACCTCTTCGATCAGCGTTTCCAGCCGCATGACGCCGCCGCTGCGGGTCTTGAAGGGCTTGCCGTCCTTGCCGTTCATCGTGCCGTAGCCGATGTGCCGCAGCTCCGTCTCCGGACGGACCAGCTCCGCCTTGTGCGCGGCGCGGAACACCTGCTCAAAGTGCAGGCTCTGGCGCTTGTCCACGACGTAAAGAATCCGGTAGGGGTTCCAGGTCTGCATCCGCTGCCAGATCGTCGCAAGGTCGGTGGTGGCATAGAGCGTCGCGCCGTCGGATTTCTTGATGATGCAGGGGGGAACCTCCTTCGTATCGGTCGGCTCCTGCACCTGAATGACCCACGCGCCCTCGCTCTGCTCCAGAAGGCCCTGCTGCTCCATCCGTTCCAGCATGGGCGGGATATAGGGCTGGGCATCGCTCTCGCCCAGCCAGCTTTCAAAGCTGACGCCAAGCTTGTCGTAATTCTTCTTCAGATCCGGCACGGAGACGCCCATGATATGCTTCCACAGCGCCCGATAGCCGGGCCTTCCCTGCTGGAACTCGAGGGTTGCCTCATGCGCAGCGGCGGCAAAGGCCTCGTCCACCTTGGCCTTGGCAGAGGCGGCGGGGTAGATTTCCTCCAGATCGGAGAGGGTAAACGGCGGCTGTGTGGGGTACTCCCCGGTGAAGCCCTCATCAAAGTAGCAAAGCTCCGGCTGACGGCAGCGCAGCTCGGAAATCACAAGGCCCATTTGCAGGCCCCAGTCGCCCAGATGGATATCTCCAACGGTCTCGTTGCCGAAGAAGCGCTGGATGCGCTTGATGCTCTCGCCGATAATGGCGGCGCGCAGATGTCCGATGTGCAGGGGCTTGGCCACATTGGGGCCGCCGTAGTCGATGACGACAGTGCCTGCGCTGGGGTCCGGCTCCACACCGAAGCGCGGCGCGGTGCGGGTCTGCTCCAGATAGGCCGCAAGGAAGGACGGCTCCAGCCGCAGGTTCAGGAAGCCGGGCGCGACAGCCTGCACCTCGGAGAAGGTTTCGTCGCCCGCCAGCTTTGCCGCCACGTCGTTTGCAATCTGAATGGGGGCCTTTCGGTAGGCTTTCGCAGCGGGCATAGCGCCGTTGCACTGGTATTCGCAGAGGTCGGGACGGTTGGACACCGTGACCTTACCATAGGAAGAAGCATAGCCTGCAGCCTCGAACGCCGCGGAAACCTTGGCGGAGATCATCGTCAGTATTTTTTCCATAAGGTATCCCCCTTTTGATATGATGGATTATTATAGCAAAGATGCGGTGGATTGTAAAGGGCTTTTTCGCTTATGCGCTGGGATACCGGCCGCTATCGGGTAACAGTTCAGTCCGTATTGCTACTGATCCGTAGGGAAGGCTCATGCCCGCGCAGCGGGACGAGCCTTCCGCTCCGCCGCAGGCGGAGAACGACACGTGCCAGCGGATCGTTGTCGCTCTGCGAGCGACCGGCAGGCTCGTCCCCGCCTTCCGGCGGGGCATGCGCCTGCCCTACGGGACGGGGGCTGAACTGTTACCTATCGGCCGCTACGCGCGCTTCCAGCGCAAGGTGGAAGCAGCCATAGATGCCCGCGTCGTTGCCCAGCGTGGCAAGCGCGAATTTTGTCTCCTTGCAGGCGTGGAACATGTGGTGGCGGAAGCGGGGGACGACGCCCTCGAGCAGTGCGGCGCCTGCCTTGGACATGCCGCCGCCGAGCACCACCAGCTCCGGATCGACCATGCAGCAGCCGCCCGCAATGGTCAGACCGAGCACGTCAAACTCCCGTTCCAACAGCTCCTTTGCCAGCGCATCGCCCTGCGCAGCGCAGGCAAAGACGGTTTTGGCGCTGACCTCCTCCGCCGAACGCAGCAGGGAGGGGCGTTCCGGTGTCGCCGCCAGCGCGCGCTGCGCCATGCGGCCCAGCGCACGGGCCGAGGCATACTGCTCCGCGCAGCCCCGCTTGCCGCAGGTGCATTCCTCGGCCTCGGGCGAGAGATCCACGCACAGATGTCCAATCTCCCAACCTACGCCGTGCGCACCGTTGAGAATCTGCCCGTTCCAGATGAAGCCTCCGCCGATTCCGGTGCCAAGCGTCACCATCAGCATCGAGCGGCTGCCCTTGCCGCCGCCGTCATAATATTCGCCCAGCGCGGCAACATTTGCGTCGTTGCCCGCCTTGACGGGCAGGCCGGTCAGGTCGGACAGGGCGCGGTGCAGGTTAAAGACCCCCCAGTTGAGGTTGACGCAGCGGTTCACGTTGCCGTCGTCGTCCACCGGGCCGGGGACGCCGATGCCCACGCCGAGCACGTCCTGCCTGGCAACGCCCCGCTGCAGGAGGCAGGCGTCAATGGCTGCGGCAATGTCCGGAAGGATTGCCGCGCCTCCGTTTTCGGTGCGGGTCGGAATCTCCTGCTTCTCCAGCAGCTCGCCCTCGCGGGAGAAAAGCCCGAGCTTGACCGTCGTACCGCCCACATCCACGCCGAATGCATATTTCATACAGATCCACCTTTCTGATTTCAGCACGAAAGCGCAACGCGCCGTCGGTTTTTTTCATCATACCACAATCCTTCCGTCGAGGCAAGGACGGAAGCGCAGAAAACGCAGAAAAACAGAACGCAGCGCTGCCGTTCCTCCTCTGCCGCCGCTCCTCTGCGCTTTTTGCGATTTTCCTCTTTACGGAAGACTGTTTTTTTGATACAATAGGCGCGAAGCGATACGCACACAAAGGAGAAAACGCCATGCGAATGCGGAAACGAAACAATCTGGAGCCTCGGATGGAGGCCTGTACGTCTGTTTGGGTGCAAGACCCGGCAACCCACCGGGGCAACTGGCGGGCGCTGATGCCCTCGGCTTCGGCCCTGCATCTGGAAATCGGCTGCGGCAAGGGCAAGTTCACGGCGGAAATGGCCGCTCTGCACCCGGACGTTCTCTTTCTGGCCGTCGAACGGGTCAAAGAGGCACTGGTTCTGGCGATGGAGAAGGCGCTTACAATGGGCCTGAAAAACGTCTATTTCCTCTCGGTGGACGCGGCGGAGCTGGAACAGCTTTTTGCGCCCGGCGAGGTGGATCGCATTTACCTGAACTTCTGCGACCCGTGGCCGCGCAGCAAGAACGCCAAGCGCCGCCTGACCTATCACACCTTTCTGGAAAAATACCGGGCCGTGCTCCGTCCGGACGGAGAGATTCACTTCAAGACCGACAATGAAAAGCTCTTTGCCTGGTCGCTGGAGGAATTCGCGCAGTACGGCTATCCGGTGAAGAACGTCACCGACGATCTGCACAAGGACGGCATTGTGGGCGTGATGACCGGGTATGAGGAGAAATTCCACGCCCTCGGCACGCCGATCCACCGCTGTGAGATCGAAATGCCAAAGCAGCCCGCCGTACCTGCGCAGGAGCCATGATTCGGCGGGATCACAAAAAGCCGCTGCTGCGCAGTCCCTTGTATGTGCTTCAAACAAAACGAAAAGGAGAATGACCATGCAAAGCTTTGATTACTGCACGCCCACCAGACTGATTTTCGGCAAGGATTCCATTGAAAAGCTCCCGCAGGTGCTCAAGCCCCTCGGGAAAAAGGTGCTGCTCACCTACGGCGGCGGCAGCATCAAGAAGATTGGCCTCTACGACAAGGTCAAGGCCCTGCTGACGGACTTTGCGCTTGTGGAGCTCTCCGGCATTCAGCCCAACCCCAAGTACGATCCCAGCGTGCTCGACGGCGTCCGCCTGTGCAAGGAGCATGACGTAGACGTGATTCTGTCCGTCGGCGGCGGCAGCGTGCTGGACTGCTCCAAGGCCATTGCTGCCGGCGCGAAGTACGACGGCGATCCGTGGGATCTGATCTCCTACAAGGTCAAGGCAAAGGCCGCTTTGCCCATTGTGGACGTTCTCACGCTGGCGGCCACCGGCAGCGAGTTCGACTGCGGCGGCGTCATTTCCAGAACCGAGACCAACGACAAGATTGGCTATATGGATCGGCTTCTCTTCCCCGTCTGCTCGATCCTCGACCCGACCTATACCTTCACGGTGTCAAAAAAGCAGACCGCCGCCGGCTGCGCGGACGCCATGAATCACATCATGGAGCAGTATTTCTGCGCCGATTCCTCCCTGCTGGCAGACGGCTTCATGGAGGCGGGGCTGAAAAGTCTGATGGTCAACACCCGCAAGTGTCTGGACAACCCCGAGGACTATACCGCCCGCGCCGAGATGATGCTGGCCTGCACCTACGGCTGCAACGGCATCTATTCTCTGGGCAGCAGCGACACCGGCTGGCCCTGCCACGGCATTGAGCACGCCCTGAGCGCCTACTACGACATCACCCACGGCGAGGGTCTGGCAATCATTACGCCGCGTTGGATGCGGCATATTCTGAACGAGCGCACCCTGCCCCGCTTCGTCAAGTACGGCGTCAACGTCTTTGAAATTGACCCATCCCTGCCGGAGATGGAGATTGCGGAGCAGGCCATCGACGAGACCTACCGCTTCTTTGCGTCCATCTCCATCCCCATGCACCTGCGCGACGTGGGCATTGACGAAAGCCGCATCGGAGAAATGGCCCACCACATTGCAGTCAACGAGGGCCTTGAACAGGCCTGGGCGCCGCTGACCGAGCAGGACATTACGGAAATCCTGCTTGCCTCTCTGTAACCCCACCCACCGCAAAAACCAGCTCCGCCGCAGCGATGCACGCAAGGTGCACCGCTGCGGCGGGTTTTTACTGCTAATTCAGCACGCGGCCGCAGATCTTGAAGCCGGAGGACGGACGGACGACCTTCGGCTCGTATTTCGGGTTGTAGGACTGGAGCACAATCTGACGGTGCAGCACGCCGTCGCTGTCCAGATAGTCCTCCGCGTCGCCCGCGTCCGGCTCGCGCTCGTCGTAGGCCTTGAGATAGCCCTCGCCGTCCAGCACGAAGATTCCCACGTCGCCCGGCTTCAGCGTATTGCAGATATGCACCCAGACAAGCTGGTTGTTCTGATAGATCGGCTCCATGCTGTCGCCCACGACGCGGACGGCAAAATCCGCCCCCGCCGGGACGCCGGATTCCGGGAAGCGCATCATCACGATGTTTTCTGAATCCAGAAACTCGCCGGTGCCGGCGGACGCGCCCAGCGTGCTGACCGGCATTTCGACGTAGGAGACAGCACGCTTCGGTTTGCTCGGCGGGACGGGCGTATAGCGGCCGGAGGCAATGAGATCCTTGCGGTACTCCGAGAGCTTGCGCAGGCCCTCCGCATTCAGCTCCGCCGCGCCGCTCATAAAGTAGGAATAGGCGTCCGGGATCTCCAGCGCATCGCAGATCGCCAGAAGCTGATAGGCATTTGGGACGGTCTCGCCCGCTTCCCAACGGACGATGGAGGCGTAGCCGACCTCCACGGCGCGCAGCTTGAGCAAGCGCTGCAATTCCTTCATGGAAACGCCCTTGCGCTTGCGGGCAGCGGTAATTTTCTGCGCCACCACCGCCAGCGCACGCTCGTTCTCGGCGTGATAGAGCGTCCGACCGGCAGACGGAAACGGGATCAGGTTCTCTGTGGGTTCTTTCATCTTGTACCCTCCTCTCCACTTTGAATTTTATCATATATGGAATGATTTGTCAACTATATTTATCAAAAAAGATAATTTATGGCATTGACAATCTGTTTAGAAGAAGCTATAATCGAAGCATCCAAGCCGAAGGGAGGCGTGAGGATGCGCAATCATGAATCCGTTTATCTCTGCATTGATCTCAAGTCCTTCTATGCCTCGGTGGAGTGCATTGCCCGCGGGCTGAATCCCTTGCAGGCACGGCTGCTGGTGGCGGATGCGGCGCGTTCGGATCAAACGATCTGCCTCGCGGTGTCGCCTGCGCTCAAGGCCATTGGCGTGCCGAGCCGTCCCCGGCTCTTTGAGGCAAAGCAGGCGATTCGCAAATATGAGTGTCTGAACCGCACCAGGGTGGATTACATCATTGCCGTTCCCCGGATGGCGGAGTATGAGCGGGTCTCCGCGCAGATCTATGCCGTCTACCTGCGCTACGTTGCGCCGGAGGACATTCACGTTTACAGCATTGACGAGGTCTTCATCGACTGCACGCCCTATCTGCACCTCTACCGGAAGGCGGCGGAGGCCGACGGCACGAATCCCGCCCATCTGATGGCGATGACGATGATCCGGGACGTGCTCCAAACAACCGGCATCACCGCGACCGCAGGATTGGGCACCAATCTCTATCTTGCCAAGGTGGGCATGGACATTGTGGCGAAGAAAGCGCCGCCGGATCGGGATGGGGTGCGGATTGCGGAGCTGAACGAGGATTCCTACAAATTTCTGCTCTGGGATCACAAGCCGCTGACGGATTTTTGGCAGATCGGGCCGGGAAAGGCCCGGCGGCTGCACAACGCCCACCTGTACACAATGGGGGACGTGGCCCGGAAGAGCCAGTATGACGAGGAGTTTTTCTACCGGGTCTTCGGCATCGACGGGGAGATTCTGATCGACCACGCCTGGGGGCTGGAATCCGTCACCATGGCGGACATCAAGGCCTATCGCCCGGAGAAGCACAGCCTGTCTCACAGGCAGGTTCTGCCCAAGCCGTATGCGTTTTTCGAGGCCCGCACGGTGCTGGTGGAAATGGCGGAGGCGCTCTGCACCGAGCTGTTCGCAAAACGGCTGGTCACCCAGTCCTGCGCGTGGTGGGTCTCCTACGATCACAAGTCCATGGAGCACTGTCCCGCCTACACCGGGCCCGTCACGGTGGATTTCTACGGGCGGGTGCATCCGAAGCACAGCGGCGGCACGGTTCGGCTCGCTGCGCAGACCAACAGCATTCGCCTGGTGACAGAGGCCGTTCTGCGGCAGTTCGACGAAAAAGCAGACCACCGCCTGCTGTTTCGCAAGCTGGGGGTCTGCGCAAACGAGGTCGCCCCCGATCTGGCCGCCTCGCAAATCAGTATGTTTGTGGATTATGAGGCCCTTGCGCGGGAAAACCGACTCCGTGCCGCCATGCAGCAGGTGCGGCAGCGCTTCGGCGCGAAGGCGCTGTTCCGGGGATTGGATCTGACGGACGGCGCGACTGCGCTGGAGCGCATGGCACAGATCGGCGGACACCGGGCATAAAACCCCGCGCATGGAAAGGAGGCGTTTACCCGTGGACAGGATCGGTGTGATGCAAATTCCGCCGGATTTCAAATATCTGGATGTTTATCGGAAGGGCAAGCCCGCGCACGACCGTTACGACAGCTTTTCGATTCGGCACCCCAGTATGAAGCCCGGCCAGCGGGCGAAAATTTTCGCACCCTTCGACGCCCTGCGCGGCTTTCACTTTGCCATTCTGAGCAAGGAGGTTTCCTATGTGGACAAGCCGGAGCTGAGCTGCGAGGAGGTGCGGGCGCTGAATTTCCAACTGGCGCGCCTGCGAGAGCTGACGCGCAACAGCCGCGCAGCGCGTCAAAACGGCGTGTTCGTGACGGTTTTCTACTTTCAGCCATGCACCGACCCGCAAAACGAAGCCTATGGCAAGCGCGGACAGATTCGCAGCCTCAGCGGAATCTGCCGCCGGGTCGATTGGGAAGTGACGCGGACGCTTCGTGTCGGGGAGCAGGATCTCTCCTGTGACAGCCTGCTGCGGATCGTTGAAACACAAAATGACAGTTAGGGGCGAACCGTCCTGCGGCATGTATCCGCCGCAGCGCGCATAAGCTTCCCTTGAAAGGAAGGTTTTGCGCATGGTCATGTCCTACGTTTGGGTCTTTCTGCTGGCGCTCTCCCTGTTCTGCGGTCTGCTGAATGACGCGCCGGATCTCGGGCGGGCGGCAATGGCGGGGGCCGCCCGCGCTGTCGAGCTCGGGCTGGGCCTTGCCGGAAGTCTGGTGCTTTGGAGCGGCTTCGGAACGCTGCTGGAGCGTTCCGGGCTTCAGCGGGGGCTTGCCCGTCTGCTCTCTCCTCTGTTGGGGCGGCTCTTTCCCACGGCGCGGCGCGACCCGGAGGCAATGGGCGCGCTCTGCGGTAACGTCACGGCAAATCTGCTCGGTCTCGGCAGCGCCGCCACGCCGCTTGGAATTCGGGCGGTTTGCCGGATGCAGGCCCTCTCCCGGACGGAAACTGCCACGGATGAGATGTGCCGTCTGATCGTGATGAACACCGCATCCATTCAGCTTCTGCCCACCACCGTTGCTGCCCTGCGCGGACAGCTCGGCGCAGAAGCCCCGTTCGACATTCTTCCTGCGGTGTGGCTGACCTCGGCGCTCTCGGTCACGGCAGGTCTGACGGCAGCGGCTGTGCTGCGGCGGTGGTGGGCATGACCGGCCTGCTGATCCCCGCGCTGCTGCTGGGCGTCTCCGCTCTTGCCCTCGGACGGCGGGTAGACGTCTATTCCGCCCTGCTGGACGGAGGCCGAAGCGGTCTGGAGCTGGTGAAATCGATCCTTCCGTCCCTGGTCATGCTGCTGACGGCAGTTGAGCTGCTGCGCGTCAGCGGGGCAGCCGACGCACTGACACGCCTGCTTGCCCCGCTGTCCACTGTGTTGGGAATCCCTGCCGAAACCCTGCCGCTCCTGTTGATCCGTCCGCTCTCCGGGAGCGCGGCGCTGGCCGTCGGCGCAGATCTGATGGCAGCGCACGGCCCGGACTCGCCGGTTGGACGCACCGCCGCCATTCTGCTGGGCAGCACGGAGACGACCTTTTATACGGTTTCGGTTTATTTTTCCGCCGCAGGCATCCGAAAAACGCGCTACGCCGTCCCCGCAGCCCTGCTTGCAGACCTGACGGCCTTCCTCGCCGCGTCGCTCACCGCAAGGTGGCTGTAGGCAGCGGGAAGGGAAGCCGCAAGCCTGCTGCCTTGCTTGCAGAAGGTCGCTTTGCAGAAGCTTCTCTCATACGATTCTCAGAGAAAACCGTTCCATCTCTTTGCGGTCAGCTTTGCGCGATCCTTTGTTGTCGTCCTTGCCGGGCGTCAGGATTTCCGAGGATTTTTGGACGGTCAGACGGAAAAATTCGCAAGCAAAATGTGTGCAGGAAACTGTGCGGTGTTGCCTGAAAACCGGACAAGCCGGAGAAGCTGTGGGCTTTTGCCTCCTTGCTTCCCGGCTTGTTCCTTGTCTTCTGTTTCCGAAATCCGTCAGTTCCGCCCCCGGAAGGCCTTCAGCTTCTCGCGGAAGACCGCGAGAACTGTCTCATCGTCGTCCAGCCGGTAGGAGCGCGCCACAACGGGCGGATTGAGCGTATAATCATAATCCTCCGAATTCCACCAGACTGCCACATGAAGCCGGGGGAAGGCGTCCAGCGCGGCAAACATATCCCGCACCCACTGGGCCTTGTTGCCGCCGATCCCGGAGCAGGAAAACTCTGTAATCATCAACGGCTGGGAAAACAGGCCGCTGATGCGGGCGTAGTAGTCCGTGTACAGCTCGGAGAAGGTCTGCCACGACTCGCTTTCGTAATAGGTGCCAGTGTTGTAGGCGGTCAGGCCCACCACGTCCACGTAGGCGTCGCCGGGATAGTAGACCAGCTCGTTGTTCCACACAAAGTCGGGGAAGGAGATGCTGTTCGGATTCCAGACCCAGATGGTATTCTCGACCCCCTCTGCGCGGAAGAAATCATGCAGATAACGGTAGAACGCCGTGAAGAGGGAAGCGTCGCGCCCGTAATTGTACGCGCACCAGGAGCACCAGTCGCCGTTCATTTCGTTGCCCGGTCGCACCAGCACCGGCATGGACTGTGCAGAAATGGCCTGCGCCAGTTGGCGCAGATAGTCGTCGTACTGCCCGTCGAGCACGTCAAAGAGCATGGAGGTCGAAATCGTCTGCACCGTCAGCTCGGTCAGAATTCCCTGCTCGGAGGCGCGCGTCAGACGCTGGTGGATCGAGTCCACCCTGCAGGCAAAGTCCATGTAGAGCACACTGACCGTGAATTGATAGTCAAGGGCGGCCTCCAACGCAGGAAGCCGGGTCTCCATGTCCATCACCAGCGAAGTCTCTGTCGGCTCAAAAATGCCCCAGCTCAGCCCCGCGTTTTCTCCGAACAGCTTCTCATAGACCGCACGCGTGCCTTCCGCCATTTTGGAGGGATCTGCGCCGCCGCCGAAATGCAGCTCCGGCGCGTCCGCCGTGGCGCGGTTCGACTGCACGCTCGAGCAAATCAGGTCGAGAATGGCGTCTGCATCCACGCCGTCGGCATGTTGAAGCAGCAGCGTGATGACCTTGCTCGAACCGCAGGCAATGTCCAGACATACGGTATTCGGGTAGTCGTCCGTCAGACGCGAAAGCGGTCTGCGCGTCCATTTGTTCACCGTGGCAGAATCGTTTCCCTTCGGCCCTACCGAGCGGGTACCGCTGTCTGTGACCGTGATTTCTCCGCCGTTTCCCAGCGGCTTGTTGGAATAGCCGATGTACTCGCTCTGTTTGTGGCTGCTCAGATCGGTCGCCACAAATACCTGCAGCTTCCAGCCCTCGGCGGAGAACACGGTTTTGACCGGGAACAGGGAAGTGTCTGCCTCCGCCCCTGCCGGTACCGTCAGCACACAGCCGTTGACGTGATCCTCATAGAGAAGGCCGGCTTCCGTCGTGCCGAGATAAAAGGGAGCCTCCAGATCGTGTCCCTGCACACAGGCTGTCAGGGAAAGCAGGGCCAGAAGCAGGAGCAGCAGCAAGCCTCTGCGGACAGCGCGCTGCGCCGCCGTTCTGATCGATTCCGTTGTAACGTCCATTGTAACGATTCCTCTCTTTTTGATGGTCAAAACACCGTGTCAACCCGCGTTCCGCAGACGGCTGAGCAGCTCGTCCACCGTGAGATAGCGGGGCACATAAATGCGGCAGATTCGATAGGGCGCTTCGCCCGTCACATAGCAGGGGCCGCCCATAAGCAGGCCGTACTCATAGTACTGCGCCGTGATTTCTCTGGAGGTTCCGGTGCTTCGGCCCGAGGGATAGCAGAGCACGAAGGGCTGCTTGCCGGTCATGCGCGCCAGCGCGTACAGGGAATCCCGGTGCTCCTTGTGAAGCTCGTTCTCATACATCTCGTCCAGATTGCCGTGGGTCATGGTGTGGCTCTGAATCGACACCAGACCGGAATCCGACATCTCCCTGATCTGCTCCCTGGTGAGATAGTACTGCATCCCGACCTTTCCGGCGATCACAAAGATCGTGGCCTTGACGTTGTACTTTTTCAGCAGGGGGAAAAGCTGTGAGTAGTTATCGTCGTATCCGTCGTCAAAGGTCATCAAAACAGGCTTCTGAATCTCCGCGACGTGATCGAGATCCTCAAAGGTGATGGGCGTATAGCCCGCGTCCAGCATGGCCTGAAGCTGCTTGTCAAGCTGGGATGGGGAGACGAACAGCTCGGGAACGCCCCAGAGGGTATCGCTCACCGCATGGTACATCAGCACGGGAACGCGATAGCCCGGTGCAAGATCGTCGTGCCGGACGATATGGGTGTAGTAAATCTGATCCAGATCCGGGTCCTTCAGCTCGGTCAGCCCGAATGCAGGCAAAAGCTCCGTCGGTGCGTACCACATGGCTCCGTCTGCGGCAACCGGGAACTCCAGCGTGCGCTCTGCGCCGTCCTCGACGACGGTGGCGGAGCCGCCGTGAAGCGTGACTTCCTTCCCCTGCACGTTCAGCGTCGCCTCATTCACACGTTTCACAAGACTTCCGCCCAGCGCGCGGCTCAGCGCATCCAGCGAAACATAGAGGCCGCCCTCCGGCAGCGTATAGGTCTGGGTCTCCAGACCGTTCAGGTACACGGTGGTTTCCTTTGCCTCCATGCGGGAGTAGACCGGGCGATTCTCCTCGTCCTCCAGCCTGGTCAGGCCGAAGACTTCCGCCAGCGGCTCCAGCGGCACGATCCAGGCACCGTCTGCGTCAATGGCGGGACAGGGCAGCTCGACGGTCTGACCGTCGGCCTCCGCCGTCCGCTTGCCCCGGCGGAAGACCACACTGTGCGCCGGCGCTTTCAGGGTCACGCCGTCGTTTTCCGGCTTTAAGCTGCCGCCCAGCGCCTGCGCCAGCTCGGAGAGCGCGCAGCAAACCGTATCTTCAATCCGGAGCGTTTGTGCAAAGCCCGTCCCGGCAAACCAGAAGGGCGTTCCGACCTCCGCCTTTAGCAGCGCCATTGCTTCCCCGTCCGCAGAAACCGTGCAGCCCAGCGCCTCCGCCGTCGCCTGCACAGGCAGCATCCAGTCCTCGCCGTTCCTCCACGCGGGGATCGGAAGGGCAATTTGCTCGCCGTCCAGCGCGGCAGAATCCTTGCCGGCCAGAAAGACCAGAGTGCGGTCTCCGGCACGGAGGGTCAGGCGCAGTATGCCGTCCTGCTTTTCTGTCTTTGCGCTGGTGGTCAGGGCGGAAAGCTGGGCGGCGGTCACGGCAGGAACGCCGTTGCAGAGGATGCAACGCTCCAGCGCGGTTCCGTTGAAGGACAGCGCGGGGCCGTCCTCCAGATGAAGGGCGCGCTGAAGCGCCCCGTCGGAGATCAGCTTCCGCCCCCAGAGGAGCTCCAGCGCCTTGACGGGCAGATACCAGCCGTCCGACGCATGCAGCACCGGCGCGCCGAGAGAAATGCGGGTTTCTTCAGCGGTCTGCGCCACCGAAGCGCCGTGCCGCAGGCTGATGCTTTCCGCTCCGACGGAAAGCATCAGGGTCTCGTCCTGCTCCGCAGAGCGCAGGCTCCAAACCGCATCCAGATCCTTCACCGCAAAATACGGCGTTTCCTCAAAGGTATAAATTGCACCGACTGCCTTGCCATCGACCTCCAGACGGCCCTCGCTCTCCTGTAGGGCAAGGGACTGGGGCGTCGGCGTCCGCGTATCGGTCGGTGTGTCGGTCGGTTCGCTGCAACCCAAAAGCGTTGCCAGCAGGCAGAGGCTCAACGTCAGCGCCAAAATTCGAACTGCTTGTTTCATCACATTGCCTCCTGTATACTCGTTCTTGTTTTACCGAACCACCGACGAATGCCGGTAGATATAAAACTCCTCCTGACTCGGCTGCCACGCCTTCTCCTTCGGTGGGAAGGTGGCGTCAAAGGTCGCGACTGCGGCGGCGTCCTCGCAGCAATCGGCGGCTGTGCTGGGAATGTACATCCACTTTCTGCCGTCGAGCGCGTTTGGCACCAGCTCGCAGACCAGAAGCGCCGTCGGGAAGTTCCCGTCTGCGAGGTAGCTGACGTTTTTCTTCTTGCAGCTTACAAAGCCCCGGCTGACATAGTTCCCCGGATTGCCGAAATTGATGTTCACGTCGTATCCCAGCCTGCGCGCGGCGTCAAAGGAATGCTCAATCAGGATTTTTCCAAGCTTCTGTCTTTGGTACTCCGGCGCCACGCAGAGCGGGCCGAAGGAGAGAATTTCCTTTCGCCAGCCGGTCTCGTCCTCCAGCCATGCTTTGGTATACATAATATTTCCAATGATCCTGCCTTCATGCTCCAGGACGAAGGCCAGCTCGGGCAGAAAGTCGGGGTGCGTTCGCATTTGATGGACGTAATAATGTTCGACTGCGCCGGGAATATAGACGTTCCAGAAGGCCTCGCGGGTCAGCTCCTCCACGGCTCTGTAGTCTTGTTCTGTTTCCAAACGAATGGTCAAATCATTCATGTCGTTCTCCTTTTCGGTTTTACCCGCTTTTGATACCGATAGCCTGCGGCAGTGACCGCCCGGCGCAATTCGTCCTCGGAGGCAGCGCCGTGAATGGTGACGAGGCCGGTCTCAAAATCCGCCTCTGCGGACGCAACGCCGGGCAGGGCTTCGACCGCCTCGCAGACGTGGCGCTCACAGTTGTGACACATCATGCCCTTGACGGCGATCTGAAAGGTCTGTCCGCCGTCGGGGGCTGCCTTCCGGGTCTGCGCGGTGCGCGTTCCGCCCATCGGAAGCAGGTTCAGACGCAGGGCGTTCGTCACCACGCAGAAGCTGGACAGGCTCATTGCCGCCGCGCCGAACATCGGATTCAGCGTCCAGCCGAAGACCTTGATAAAGGCTCCCGCAGCCAGCGGAATGCCGATCATGTTGTAAAAGAAGGCCCAGAACAGGTTTTGGTGGATATTGCGCAAAGTGGCGCGGCTGAGCCGAACCGCGTCCGGCACGTCGGAGAGCTTGCTCTTCATCAGCACCACGTCGGCAGCGTCCACCGCTACGTCCGCGCCTGCGCCAATCGCGATTCCCACGTCGGCACGGGTCAGGGCCGGGGCGTCGTTGATCCCGTCGCCCACCATGAGCACAGGCCCGCGTTCCTGCAAACTGCGGATGACTGCCTCCTTGCCCTCGGGCAGAACGCCTGCAACCACCTCGTCCACCCCGGCCTGCGCTGCAATGGCCTGCGCCGTACGCTCGTTGTCGCCCGTCAGCATGACGACCCGAAGCCCCATCTCCCGCAGGGCGCGAACTGCGGCGGGGCTTTCTGGCTTGATCACGTCCGCCACAGCGATCACGCCGAGCAGACTGCCGCCGCGGGCAAAGAGCAGCGGCGTTTTTCCCTGTGCCGCCAGGGTCTCCGCCTGTGCAAACAGCGGAGAACAGGCGTCCGCCTGCGCCGCGTCGGTCAGGCGCTGCGCGAGATAGGTCATGCTGCCGCCGACCAGCATCTCGCCCTCCAGCACGGCCTCCAGCCCATTTCCGGGCAGGGCGCGGAAGTCCGTTACCTCCGGCACATGCAGGCCCAGCGCCGCGCAGTGCCCCACAATCGCCTTTGCAAGCGGATGCTCGCTCCGCTGCTCCAGCGCCAGCGCCGCCGTCAGCAGCGCCTTCTCGCTGATCCCCTCGGCAGGCAGCAGATCGGTGACGGTCGGTTCACCGGTGGTGATGGTTCCGGTCTTGTCGAGGGCGACAAGCTTTGCCTTTCCGGTTTGTTCCAGAGAGACGGCAGTTTTGAACAGAATGCCGCTGCGCGCGCCGACACCGCTGCCGACCATGATTGCAACTGGCGTGGCGAGGCCGAGTGCGCAGGGGCAGGAGATCACCAGCACGGAGATGCCCCGGCCCAGCGCATAGGAAAAGCTCTGGCCCGTCAGCAGCCAGATTCCTGTGACCAAAACAGCAATGCCGATCACCACAGGCACGAACACCCCGGAAACCCGATCCGCGACCTTGGCGATGGGGGCCTTGGTTGCGGCGGCGTCGGAAACCATCTGAATGATCCGGCTGAGGGTGGTGTCCTCCCCGACGCGGGTGGCTCTGGCCTTGAGATAGCCGGACTGGTTCACCGTTGCGGCGGAGAGCAGGTCGCCCGCGGCCTTATCGACGGGGATGGACTCCCCGGTGAGTGCGGATTCGTTGACGGCGGAGTTGCCCTCCAGCACTACTCCGTCCACCGGGATGGCCTCGCCGGGGCGAACCACGAACACGTCGTCCTTTTGCACCTGCGCCACGGGGATTGTGACCTCGACCCCGCCGCGAAGCACCACCGCCGTCTGCGGGGCAAGCTTCATCAGGCCCTTGAGGGCGTCCGTGGTCTTGCCCTTGGAGCGGGCTTCCAGCAGCTTGCCGACGGTAATCAAAGTCAAAATCATGGCGGCGGATTCAAAATAGAACTCCATCATATACTGCTCCACCGCTGCGGCGTCGCCGTCTGTTTGCGCCCGCGTCATGCAGAACAGCGCATAGACCGACCAGACAAAGGAGGCCGCAGAGCCGAGGGACACCAGTGTGTCCATGTTCGGCGCGCGGTGCAGCAGGGCTTGAAAGCCGGAGATGAAAAAGCGCTGGTTGATGACCATGACCACAGCCGCAAGCAAAAGCTGGACGAGGCCCATTGCAACGTGGTTTCCCTCGAACCACTTCGGCAGGGGGAAGCCCCACATCATGTGCCCCATGGAGAAATACATCAAAACCAGCAAGAACCCCAGCGACCAAAACAGACGCTTTTTGAGCTTCGGGGTCTCGCGGTCCGCCAGTGCGTCCGCTTGCGCTGCGGCGGACGGTTTCGCCCCGCTCTGCCCCTTTTCGGATGCGCCGTATCCGGCCTCGGTTACGGCGGCGATAACGGCGGCGGGGTCTGCGCTTCCCTCAACGCCCATCGAATTCGTCAGAAGGCTCACCGCGCAGGCGGTTACGCCAGGGACGGCCTTGACAGCCTTCTCCACACGGGCAGAGCAGGCGGCGCAGCTCATACCGGTCACGTCATACTGTTTCATTTGCATTCCTCCCTGTGCAGGAAAGCCGTCTCCTCGGAGGCGGTTCGAACGTCGATGGGCGTCATATCCAGCCACGGCGGGCAGGGAATCGCAGCATCCTTTCGTGCGTCGTCCCATGCCTCGGCGCAGACGATGCGCCGCTCCTTCTTTGCCAGCACGATGCCGATGTCTGCAAGCCTCAGGCGCTTGATCCAGCGCCCGGCCTGCGCCGTCACCAGCCCGTCCTTGACATAGCCGACGGTGACGGTCAAATCAGAGCGAACGGCAAGCTCAGCCTCGCCGGTATCGCCGTTCATGCCGCTATTGATGTCCACGCTGACGACCCTTGCGCCGCAGGCGTTGATCTCCTGTACTGCCGTCCGCCAGGGGTCACGGAGGCTGCCCTGAAAGCCCGTCCCCAACAGGCAGTCCACCACGGTATCGCAGCCGGAAAACACGCCGGGGGCATAGGCCTCCATTGGAACGCCCAGCGCGGCAGCCTGCGCCGCGTAATAGCCGCTGTCCTCCGTCCGCTTTTCGGAGAGCATGACGATTCGGCATGGGCGGCCGTTTGCAGCAAGGATGCAGGCGAGCGCATAGCCGTCGCCCCCGTTGTTGCCGCCGCCGACCGCAATCACGGTGGTTTTCGTCCAGTTTGCGGCCCGGTACACGCCAAGCGCCGCCCGGTACATCAGAGTGCGCCCCGGCGTCCACCGGGCGATGGTCAGCGCATCGCTCTGCCGCATATTCGCAACGGAGATGCAGTCCAATTCGCAATGTTCGGATTTTTTCACAGCTTCGACCTCCTGACGATGGGATGGATGGGACATTTTGAAATCATATCAGGGAAATTATGGAACTACACAATTTTATTATACCCCAACGGGCGCGGTTTTTCAACAGGAAAAGCGCCCCGCGCAGAAATGTTGTGGGGCGGATTGTGCAAAGTGGCGCAGTGGAGGCCGCTCGCTGAAATCTCCTGCCGGAAGCCCGGCGTTTTTTGCTTTACATTTCCGTGTTGCTTTGCTATAATTTTTCACAAGGTAAAACCAAGGAGGAACGAAACTATGATTAATTGGCAAAACTTGGATGCTCTGAGCGCCTTTGGCAAGCTGAACGCCCTGAAGAAGCGCGTGAACCTGCCCGAAGCGATGGCAGGCGAGAACGGCGCGGCCCGTGTCGCAACGTACACTGTGCCAATGGGATGCGGACTTGCTTACAATTACGCGGCCAAGGCTGTGGACGACGAGATTCTCTCCGTTTTAGAAGAACTCGCGTCGGAGGCACAGTTGACAGAGAAGTACGCCGCCCTCTACAACGGCGAGATGATCAACACCGGCGAAAAGCGGCTGGTGCTCCATCAGCTTACCCGCGGTCAGTTGGGCGAGCCTGTCATTGCCGACGGCGTGGACAAGCGGGCCTTCTATGTGGCGGAGCAGAAAAAGGCTGCCGCGTTTGCCGACAAGGTTCACGCAGGCGAGATCACCAACGCCGCCGGCGAAAAGTTTACGACGGTCGTGCAGATCGGCATCGGCGGCAGCGACCTCGGCCCCCGTGCCATGTATCTGGCGCTGGAAAACTGGGCCAGACAGAACGCCTGCTTCCATCTGGAGGCACGTTTCATCAGCAACGTAGACCCCGACGACGCGGCAAACGTGCTGAAGACCATCGACATCGCCCACTCCCTGTTTGTGCTGGTCTCGAAGTCCGGCACGACGCTGGAGACTTTGACCAACGAATCCTTTGTGAAGGACGCGCTGAAGACCATGGGCCTCGATCCCTCGAAGCACATGGTCGCCGTCACCAGCCAGACCTCGCCGCTGGCGAAATCCAGCGAGTATCTGGCTGCCTTCTTTATGGACGACTACATCGGCGGGCGCTATTCCTCTACCTCCTGCGTCGGCGGTGTCGTGCTGTCGCTGGCCTTCGGCCCCGCTGTGTTTGAGCGCTTCCTGAACGGGGCGCACACAGCCGATCTGAGCGCGAAGGAGCCCGACCTGCGCAAGAATCCCGCCATGCTGGACGCCCTGATCGGACTCTATGAGCGCAACGTGCTGGGCTATCCCGTTACCGCCGTGTTGCCCTATTCGCAGGCCCTCAGCCGCTTTCCCGCCCACTTGCAGCAGCTCGACATGGAATCCAACGGCAAGCACGTCAACCGCTTTGGCGAACCCGTCCACTATCTCACCGGCCCCGTCCTCTTCGGCGAGCCGGGCACCAACGGACAGCACTCCTTCTATCAGCTCCTGCATCAGGGCACGGACGTCGTCCCAATGCAGTTCGTGGGCTTCCGTGAGAATCAGGCTGGCATGGACGTGAACATTCAGGGCAGCACCAGCCAGCAAAAGCTCTGCGCCAATGTTGCCGCCCAGATCATGGCTTTTTCCTGCGGCAAGCAGGATGCAGACCCCAACAAGAGCTTTGACGGCGGGCGTCCCTCCAGCATCATTATCGGCAAGCAGCTCACGCCAGAGGCCCTCGGCGCGCTGCTGGCCCACTTCGAGAACAAGGTCATGTTCCAAGGCTTCTGTTGGAATCTGAACAGCTTCGACCAGGAGGGCGTGCAGCTCGGCAAGGTTCTTGCCAAGCGCGTTCTGGCCCACGACACCGACGGCGCTCTGAAGGCTTATAGCGACCTGCTGGCCATCTAAGGCAACACCGCACAGTTTCCGGCACACATCTTGCTTGCGAAAGCTTCTGTCACATCGTCTAAAAATCCTCGGAAATCCGAACCGATTTCCTGCGGCTTCTGACTGATTTGACGAAAAATCCGACGGCGCAATCTGCACGCCGGAATTGTGCGGTGTTGCCCATGCTGTTCGGAACCGGAGCCTGATGGGAAATGCAAACTGACGATTGACGGAAGTCCGGCACAGTGATATAATAGCCGCACTCTGACCGAAGAAAAGAGATGCTTATGACTGCTGCCTTTGTGCTGGAAAGCGCGCTGCTCGGCGTCGGGCTGGCGATGGACGCCTTCTCAGTCTCCCTTGCCAACGGCCTGCGCGAGCCGGAGATGCCACGCAGCCGGATGCTGTCCGTTGCCGGTGTGTATGCCGGATTCCAATACCTGATGCCGCTGATCGGCTGGGTCTGCGTCCACACGGTTGTGGAGCTGTTCTCCTCGCTGGAAGAGATGATCCCGTGGACTGCCTTCCTCCTTCTGGGATGGATCGGCGGAAAGATGCTTCTGGAGGGTCTGCGCGAGCAGAAGCAGGAGGACGCGCCTGCGGCCCGGCAGCGTCTGTCCGCCAGAATGCTGCTGACGCAGGGTGTCGCTACCTCGATTGACGCGCTCTCCGTGGGCTTCACGATTGAGCAGTACGGCTTTTGGACGGCGAACTGGGCCTCGCTGACGATCGGCGGCGTGACGTTGGTGATCTGCCTCATTGGGCTGCTGATCGGCAAGAAGGTCGGGACGAAGCTCTCGCGCTACGCCGCAATCCTCGGCGGCATAATCCTGATCGCAATCGGCTTCAAGATTTTTTTGGAAGGACTGCGCTGAAGACGGGTTCCCCATCGTGCAGCCATCGTGCAACAATCAAAACCGGCGTGACCGAGTTGGTCACGCCGGTTCCGTTCATTTCAGGGGTTCCTGCGCAGGCAGGAGGCCGGGAGCTTACTCCTCGACGGTGCAGTACATGAAGTACTTGAAGCCGAGCGGGTTGGAGAAGAAGCCCTTCACGGTCTTGCTGAGCATGAAGATGTCGGTGTAGAAGTACAGCGGGCAGATACAGCCGGTGGACATCAGCAGATCCTCAGCGCGGTGCATCAGCTCATAGCGCACGTTGTTGTCGGTGCAGCTCTTGATGGTCTTGATCAGCACGTCGTAGGTCTCGCCCCAGGTGCCGTTTTCCACCTTGATGTCGTAGCCGAGGTCGGTCAGATCCATGCTGTAGAGCTTGGCGTTCGCATGTGCGTCCTTGCCGAACTGCACGTCGTTGTTGCCGGAAACGGTCGTCCACATGTCGAGGAAGCAGATGGGATCGTTGTAGTCGGCCAGCCAGCCGTTTCGAGCGATGGAGTAATCGCCGCTCTTACGGGTGTTCAGGAAGGTGTTCCACTCCTGATTCTCCATGTTCATCGTGATGCCCACGCTGGCAAGCTGCGCCTGCAGGTACTCGCCGATGGCCTTGTGGCCCTCAGAGGTGTTGTACAGGTAGGTCAGGGTGGGGAAGTTGGTGAACTTGGTGCCGTCGTAGTCGTAGTATTTCTTCAGGATTTCCACAGCGGCGTTGAAGTTGCTCTCGATGGCGTCCTTGCTGACGTTGTAGTAACCGTCAAAGCCGTCGTTGTGGCCGGCGGTCTTGTAGAACTCAGTGCCGTCGGGGTTGGTCATGCCCATCGCAACGAAGGAGGAGGCGGGAACCTGTCCGGCCTGACCGATCTTCTCCACGATGTAGTTGCGGTCGAACAACATGCTGATGGCGTTGCGAATCTCGGCACGGGCGGCCTCTGCCTCGTCGCCGGTCAGGGTCGTGCCCTCGGGCAGGATGTCCTTGTTGATGTTCCAGCAGACGTAGTAGGTGCCGATCTGACCGACAACCTTGAACTCATCGGGATAGGCTTCCTTCATTGCGGGAATCTCGTTGGTGGGAACGTCGTCGATCAGCTTCCAGGAGCCGTTCTTGAAGTTGGCGACCATGTTGTTGGAGTCGTCGGACAGATAGAACTCGATCTTTTCCATCTTGATCTTGTCGGCGTCCGCGTAGCTGGGGTTCTTCTCCAGCGTGATGACGCTGTTGTGCTCCCAGGACTTCATGGTGTAAGCGCCGTTGGAGACGTAGGTGGAGGGATCGGTCGCCCACTTTTCGTTGGAGACGACGTCCTCACGGACGGGGAAGTAGGTGGGGAAGGCAAGCAGCTCGTTCCAGTAGGACACCGCGTTGGACAGGGTGACCTCAAGCGTCTTGTCGTCCACAGCCTTGACGTTCAGAGCGTCGGTGCCGTAGCCGTCCACAACCTCGAACATGTAGCCGTAGTCGGCGCCGAGGGCCTCGGAAGCGGCGCGCTGCCATGCAAAGGCGAAATCCTTGGCAGTCACGTCCTTACCGTCGGACCACTTCAGACCGTCGCGCAGGGTGTAGGTGTAGGTCACGGTGCCGTCAGCGTTGGCGACGCCTTCGACCAGCTCCTTGGCGCAGTCGGGGGCGATGACCAGCTTGCCGCTGTCGTCCTGCGTCCACTTGGCGAGGCCGGCGAAGAGGTGGCTGATCAGGGTTGCGCCGTCAACGGCGGAGTTCAGAGCCGGATCCAGAGTGTCAGGCTCGGAGGAGAGGCAGACCGCGATGCTGGAAGTGCCGGTGGAACCGGTGGAGCCGGTGCTTTCGCTGCAAGCGACGAGGGCAAGCATCATGGTCAGCGCGAGGAGTAATGCGATGATTTTTTTCATGTTGTTCTTCCTTTCCTTTTATTTTTCAAAAAATGCGAGTTGTCGCATATTCTGAACGAAGCTACAGCTCGTTGACCCGGTGGCAGGCAACGAAGTGCCCAGACGCAACCTCTTTGAATTCCGGCATGGACTCTGCGCAGCACGGCGCGGCATGCGGGCAGCGCGTGCGGAAGGGACAGCCGGAGGGGGCGTTGAGCGGGCTGGGAATGTCGCCGGAAAGCACAATGCGGCGGTTTGCTCTTGCAATCTTGGGGTCGGGCTGCGGCACGGCGGACATCAGAGAGCGGGTGTAGGGGTGCAGGGGCTGGTCATAGATCACGGCGGCGTCCGCCAGCTCGACCATCTTGCCCAGATACATGACGGCAATGCGGTCGCTGATATGGCGAACCACCAGAATATCGTGGGCGATGAAGAGATAGGTCAGACCCATCTGCTCCTGCAGCTCCACGAACATATTGATGACCTGCGCCTGAATCGACACGTCCAGCGCGGACACCGGCTCGTCGCAGACGATGAAATCGGGCCGCAGAGCCAGAGCGCGGGCAATGCCGATGCGCTGGCGCTGACCGCCGGAGAACTCATGGGCATAGCGGGAGGCGTGCTCACTGTTCAGACCGACGCGCTCCATCAGCTCGAGGATTCGCTCCTCCCGCTCGGCCTTGTTCCGGTACATTTTGTGAATGTCCAGCGGCTCGCCGATGATGTCGGAGACCGTCATGCGGGGGTTCAGCGAGGAATAGGGGTCCTGAAACACCATGGTCGCCTTTTTGCGCAGCTCATGGATGTCGGCCTTGCTCCGGATCAGCTTCCCGGCAAACTCCACCTCGCCGTCCGTGGGCTGGTAGAGATGCAGAATCGAGCGGCCCACGGTGGTTTTGCCGCAGCCGGACTCGCCGACAAGACCCAGCGTTTCGCCCTTGCGAATCGTAAAGGAAACGTCGTCTACCGCCTTGAGGGGCTTGCTGCGCAGGGGGCCGACGTTGATGTTGAAATACTGCTTGAGGTGGCGAACGTCTACAAGAGGCTGTTCGTTTGCATCAAAGATCTTGCTCATTTCGTCCCACCGCCTTTCTCCGTTTGCTCTGCGTCGGAAGCCTGTCCCATGCCGTCCTTGACGTTCATCCAGCAGGCGCTGAAGTGGTATTCATTCAGACGCATCCGTTCGCAGCGCTCCTTGATGCAGATTTTCATTGCATTGTCGCAGCGCGGCGCGAAGGGACAGCCGCTGGGCATGTTCAGCAGGTCAATCGGCGTACCGGTGATCGGATGCAGCTTGCTTCCGGCAGTGTCCGCCGTGGGAATCGACCGCATCAGACCCTTGGTGTACTCATGCTTCGGGTTGTAGAAGATTTCGTCTGCCGTGCCCTGTTCACAGATCGAACCGGCGTACATGACAATCACCTCGTCGCACATCTGGGCCACCACGCCGAGGTCGTGGGTAATCATAATGATGGCCATGCCGAGCTGCTCCTGCAAGGAGCGCATCAGCTCGAGAATCTGCGCCTGAATGGTCACGTCCAGAGCCGTGGTCGGCTCGTCGGCAATCAGAATGTCCGGCTCGCAGGCAAGGGCCATTGCGATCATCACGCGCTGGCGCATACCGCCGGAGAATTCGTAGGGATACTGCTTCATACGCTTCTGCGGCTCGTTGACGTTGACGAGCTGCAGCATTTCCACGGCGCGATCCCACGCTTCCTTTTTGTTGCGGTCGGTGTGGAGCATGATGGCTTCAATGAGCTGATGTCCAATCGTATAGGTGGGATTCAGGGAGGTCATGGGGTCCTGAAAGATGATCGAGATCTTGTTGCCGCGAACGGTTTTCATCACCGACTCGCCGGCATTGACCAGCTCCTGCCCGTCCAGCTTGATGGAGCCGGAGACAATCTTACCCGTGGAGGCAAGAATCTGCATGATGGAATAGGCGGTGACGGACTTGCCGGAGCCGCTCTCGCCCACAATTCCGAGCACCTTGCCGCGATCGAGGTTGAAGGAGACGCCGTTGACGGCTTTGACCTCGCCGGCGGGGGTAAAGAAGGAGGTGTGAAGGTCTCGCACCTTCAGCAACGGTTCAGTTGACATGTTCCGGACTCCTTTCTCAAGTTCTCAGCTTGGGGTCAAAGGCATCCCGGAGGCCGTCACCGAAGAGGTTCAGCGACAGGACGATCAGGGAGATGACCACGGCGGGAATCACCAGACGGTACGGATAGGAGGACAGACCGTTGAGGGCGTCCGAAGCCAGAGAGCCCAGCGACGGCATCGGCGCGTTGACGCCCAGACCGAGGAAGGAGAGGTAGCTCTCTGTAAAGATCGCGCTGGGGATTTGCAGGGCAGTGGAGATGATGACCACGCTGATGCAGTTGGGCAGCAGGTGCTTGCGGATGATCCAGCCGCCCTTCGCGCCGGCGGCGCGGGAGGCCAGCACATATTCCTGCTCGCGCAAAGAGAGAATCTGACCGCGGATCAGGCGGGACATGCTGACCCAGTAGAGCACGCCAAAGACAATGAACAGGCTGATGATGTTGCTGCCGATCTTTGCCAGCGAGGTGTGCTCCAGTGCCGGCCCAAGGGTCTGCTTCAGCACAGTGGCCAGCAGAATGACCATCAGCATATCGGGCAGGGAGTAGATCAGATCGACGATTCGCATGATGAAGAGGTCCACCTTGCCGCCGCAATAGCCTGCAATCGAGCCGACCGTCATGCCGATAATCAGCACGATGATACTGGCAAAGAAGCCGACTGCCAGAGAAATGCGGGTTCCGTAGACCACACGGATGAAATAGTCCCGCCCGGAGGCGTCGGTTCCGAAGATGTGAGGGAAGACCTTCACGCCGTCATGGATCATAGCCTGCTCGGTCTCGCCGTATTCAAAGGGGGCGAGGTTGCTGTAGCTGGCGTCCACGGGAACGCCGGGCTTGACGCCGAGCATGTTATCGTAGGAGTAGGGCCAGAACGCGGGGATAATCAGGGAGGAAAGCGTGATAATCAGAATGATAATCATGCTGACCGTGGCGACCTTGTTTTTCAGAAGCCGCTTCATGCCGTCGCGGAAAAAGGTGGACGACGGGCGCATCTGCACCATATAGGCCTTTTCTTCGTCCGTAGCCGGGAGGAAGGAGTCCACGTCAATGTGCATTGTAAATTTTTTATCCATCACACGGCCTCCTTAATCAAAGTTGATTCTGGGATCAACGACCTTATAGAGAATATCGCTGACCAGATTCATGACCACGATCAGAACAGCCAGCACAATGGTCGTACCCATGACCATCGGATAGTCGCGGTCGGTAATGCTCTTGACAAATGCGCGGCCAATGCCGGGAACCGCAAAAATCTTTTCCACCACCAGAGAGCCGGTAACAATGTAGGCTAGCATCGGCCCAAAGTAGGTGATGACCGGGATCAGGGAGTTCTTCAGCGCGTGACCGAAGATGATCTTCCCGCCGGAGACGCCCTTGGCCTTGGCGGTGCGGATGTAGTCCTGACCCAGCACGTCCAGCATGGAGGAGCGGGTCAGACGGGTGATGTAGGCCATCGGATAGAGCGAGAGGGTAATGATCGGCAGGACCAGACCGCCGCTCGCCGCGCCGTTCGCCGGGAGAATCATCCATGTAATCGCAAACAGCACCAGCAGCAGCGAGCCCATGATGAAGGACGGCATGGAGACGAAGGCAGTGGTCAGCACCATGATGATCTTGTCGATCAGCTTGTTGCGCCGCAGCGCGGCCCACGCGCCGAGCACAATGCCGACAATGCCGGCGATTCCGGCGGCGATGACGCCGAGCTTGACGGAGGTTTTCATGCCGTCGGCAATGATGTCGATGACGTTGCGGCCTCTCTGCTTCAGCGACGGGCCAAAGTCAAACCTTGTGACGATATCCTTGAGGTAGGTTCCGTACTGCTCCAGCAGGGGCTTGTCCAGACCGTATTTTTCCTCCAGTGCCTTCTGCGCCGTCTCACTGATTGCCTTCTCACTCATAAACGGCCCGCCCGGAACGGCGTGCATCACAAAGAAGGTGACTGTGATGACGACCCAGATGGTCAGCAGCGCCAGACCGATTCGCTTTAGAATGTAAAAAAGTGTCTTTGAGTTCATAATTCTTCCGCCTTACCCCTTTCTGTGTGTTGTTCTGCCGCACAATGGGTTTCCGCCCGGCCCGGAATCCGGCGACGGCCCTTGACGGCTCGAACGTGCCTATTATAATCGCAGAAAGGAGTAAATGCAATACCTTTTTGTCTGAATTGTTCTAAATTCACGAATATTTTTGCTGAATTTTGTGAATAATGCGAGAAACTGGACGGGGCTTTTTTGTGCGGGAGCAAAAGAAGGAAAAAAGCCGCAGACGCGACTTTTTCCTTCCTGCCCTTGCGAAACAAAAGAGCTTCCGACTACCTGGGCGGATACGGCTCCATTACGGAGGTTCTTCCGAGCAGATAGTCCACACTGACGTGGTAATAATCCGCCAGCCGATCCAGGACGGAAATCGGGACGTTCAGATTCCCGCGTTCATAATCAGAATAGGTCGTTTGATGTACCTGCAGCATGGCAGCCAGAGCCGCTTGCGTCAGGTCATTGTCCTCCCGGAGATCTCTCAGTTTCAATTCGATCATAAAGCATCCCCCTCAAATATGATACTCGAAGCACAGGAAGTGGAAGCAGCGCGGGTTCTGTTGATTCGCGCCCAGCAGGAGACAGAGAACCTTTTCATCGAGGCTGGAGATGAAGCACTGCTTTCAGCGCATGACCAGAAAAGGTAGTATGCAACAGTTCAACCCTCACCCCGTAGGGCAGGCGCATCCCCGCCGGAAGGCGGGGATGCGCCTGCCGGTCGCTCGCAGAGCGACAACGATCCGCCGGCACAATCCGTCTTCTATGTTGAGACTACCGTAACCGTTCAGCCGATCCGTAGGGAAGGCTCATGCCCGCGCAGCGGGACGAGCCTTTCGCTCCGCCGCAGGCGGAGAACGACGCGTGCACCCGGGATTCGTTTTTCGCTCTTTGGTTTTCAGGATTCATTCTACCCTCCCAAAAATCCGAGCGCGCGGACGAGGGAAAAGTGAATAGGGAAGAGGAAAGAAGTAAAAATCCTCCATGCTCGCGCATGGAGGATTTTTGGTGACCCGTACGGGACTCGAACCCATGTTACCGCCGTGAAAGGGCGGTGTCTTAACCACTTGACCAACGGGCCTGGTAGCGGCAATCTGACTCGAACAGATGACAACACGGGTATGAACCGGGTGCTCTAC
>JAFYGM010000045.1 GCA_017543225.1 Oscillospiraceae bacterium | reverse complement strand
TTTTTGAATCGGCTGCAGAATAACCTGTTTCACTAATGTTCCGGAAAGTCTAAAAGTTGTATTAGCTGCAAGCAGGGTTTCGCCAGACGAGGCGGAGGACGCAGGCGGGCTGACGCCCGTCAAGGACGACAACGAAGTATGGCGGAATCCTGCGCCGCAGATCATGCCATTTTTAGGCTTAACGGAACATTAGTTGCGTTTCGGTTGAAAATGTGGTAGGATGTGAGAGAGATCGTATATGGAGGAACCGCTATGAAACTCATTTCCTGGAACGTCAACGGCCTGCGTGCCTGCATGGGCAAGGGCTTTGCCGAGACCTTTGCCGCGCTGGACGCCGATTTTTTCTCCCTGCAGGAAACAAAAATGCAGCCGGGGCAGTTGGAATTGGAGCTGCCCGGCTATCAACAGTTCTGGTACTCCGCTGAAAAAAAGGGCTACTCCGGCACGGCGGTTTTCACCAAACACCCGCCGCTCTCCGTCTCCTACGGCGTGGGTGTGGAGGCATTAGACCACGAAGGGCGGCTGATTACGCTGGAATACCCGTCCTTCTTTCTGGTCACCTGCTACACGCCAAACGCACAGGACGGGCTCAAGCGCATCGACTTCCGCATGACGTGGGAGGACGCCCTGCGCGCCTATCTGCAGGGGCTGGACGCGCGGAAGCCCGTCGTCTACTGCGGCGATCTGAACGTCGCGCATCAGGAAATAGACCTGAAGAATCCCAAAACCAATCGGGGCAACGCAGGCTTCTCCGATGAAGAACGCGGGAAGTTCTCCGAGCTTCTGGCCGCAGGCTTCACCGATTCCTGGCGCTTCCAGCATCCGGACGCAGTGGACCAGTATTCTTGGTGGAGCTATCGCTTCCGCGCCCGTGAGAAGAACGTCGGCTGGCGCATCGACTATTTTGTAATCTCCGACCGGCTGCGCGAAAAGCTGATCTCGACCGACATTCATCAGGAGATCTTTGGCTCCGACCACTGCCCGGTGGAGCTGCAATTAGACCTGACGGTCTGACCCTGCTTCCCCGTCCGCTCCGGAAGCGGACTCCGGCGGCACGTCTGAGGACACAGCTTCCTCCTGCGGCGCCTCGTCGGGTCGGGCCGCATCCTGCGGCGTCTCTTTCAGCGCATCCTCCGGTACTTCCGCCGGCAGCGCTTCCTCCTCCGGCAGCTCCGGCAGCCCGTCGGGCAGGGCCAGCAGCAGGCAAGGGCGTCCGTCCAGCCGTCCCTCGCGCATCAGGCCGATGTATTCCGCCAGCGGAACCGCCCCCTCCGGCGGGGCAAAGACAGCGAGGGTCTGCCCGTTCGCCCCTTCCTCGCGGAGCATGGCGTCCGGCACCTCCACGCCCTCGAGGATTCCGCGCCACGGACGGAAGCCCTCCTGTTCCCGCCCAAGCACAAAGCAGTCCGGCAGGATCGGCCAGCTATGCCGTGAGATTCGCTTTTCCAGATGCAGGCCGCCGGTCTGCGGGAAGCAGACCCCCACAAGACGGCTCTCCGTGTCGAAGCAGGCCCACAGCCGCCAGACGCCGACGCCCGGTTCCTCGCTCCGGGCCGAGAGCCGGTAATACAGTCCCTCTCGCTCCAGCGTCAGTGTCCCCAGCAGGCCACCCTGATAATAGATCCCATATTCCATAAAGCACACTCCCTTCCGCTTTCATCGTATGCGGAAGGGAGTGTGCTTTATGCCGCTCAGGTTTCGTTACGATCCGTTCAGGCCGAAGGACACTGCAATCGCGTTGTCCACCCTGCTCATCTGCTCATCGGTCAGACGACCCATGTGCTCTCGCAGGCGGCGTTTGTCCAGCGTGCGGATCTGTTCCAAAAGAATGACCGAGTCCTTTGCAAGTCCGACCTCCCGACCCGGTACGGTGATATGGGTCGGCAGGCGCGCTTTGCCGAGCTGACTGGTGATGGCTGCGGCAATGACCGTGGGAGAATAGCGGTTTCCCGTGTCGTTCTGCACGATCAGCACCGGGCGGGTGCCGCCCTGCTCGCTGCCCACCACCGGGCTGAGATCTGCGTAAAAGATATCGCCCCGTCTGACGTTGGTTTCCATACGACTCACGCTCCGTCTATATCATCATGTCCATATTCTTCCACAGGACACTCCGAAATATACTTCCTTCTCAGCCTATGCGCGCGGGTCGAATTTTGTTAGCTTCAGACGATATACTGTAGAACCTCCATGCGCTGTTCCCCATCCAGATAGAAGCGCGGGGTGCGCTTATTGATCGAGCAGAGGGTCTCATAGGGAATCGTCCCGGTCAGGCGGGCAATTTCGTCCACGGCAATCGCCTCGCTGCCGTCGGTGCCGAAGACCGTTACCACGTCGCCAACCTGAACCTCTGGCACCCCAGTCACGTCCACCATGCACATATCCATGCAGATCCGCCCCACAACGGGAACCCGCTTGCCGTGAAGCAGGAAGCTGACGCGGTTCGACAGGCTGCGGGCCAGCCCGTCGGCATACCCAATGGCCAACACCGCAATCCTGCACGGCTCCGCCGTGACATAGGAGCGACCATAGCTCACGCTCACGTCCGGGCCAAATGGCCGAAGCTGGGAGATCGTCGTCCGCAGACTCATCAGGGGGCGCAGATCAAACTTCCCTTCCAGCTCCTCGCTGGGACTGATGCCATAGGTGGCGATGCCGGGACGCACCATATCCAGCGCGAATTCCGGGTACAGCAGCGTCGCGGCAGAGTTGCAGCAGTGGCGCAGCCGGAAGTGGACGCCGCTGCCCTCGAGCTCCTTCACCATCGCGGAGAAGCGCCTGAATTGCAGGGTTGTAAAAGCGCGATCCGCCTCAGTCAGAGAATCCGCCACGGAAAAATGCGTGAAGATGCCCTCCGGCACCAGATGCTCCATTGCCGCTACCTGCCGAAGCTGATCCGGGGTCTGCGGATCGTCATAGGCAAAGAAGCCGAGGCGGGACATTCCGGTATCCAGCTTGAGGTGAATCTTCAGCCGCTTCCCGGTTCCGGCCAGAGCGGTGTTCAACTGCTTCGCATATTCCAGAGAATGTACCTCCTGCCGAATTCCCATGTCCACCATGTCCTCGGCATAGAAGGCAGGGGTGTAGCCCAGAATCAGGATCGGCAGGCGAATATAGCTCCGGCGAAGCTGGACCGCTTCCTCTAAATTGGAGACCGCCAGATAGTCCGCCCCCAGATCCACAAGCTGACGGCTCACGGGAACCGCGCCGTGTCCGTATGCGTCGGCCTTCACGACGCCCAGAAACCGGCAGTCTGTGGGGATTCTGCTTCGCAGCAGAGTATAGTTGTGGCTGAGATGATCCATGGAAATATCAGCCCACGTTCTCTTCAGTAGTTTCATCTTTTGTCTCGGCCTTCCATTCAAAGTTATGAAGCTCCGCAGAAAAGCAAGCTTTTCCGTTTTGCAGCAGCTCCGCCTGCACCGGCGTTCCGTCTGCGCCAAAACGTGTCCGAACCTCCAGCGCTTCAGCGCTGTAGCAGACCAGCAGCGTCTCGTCCTCCGCACCGGCGGAGGCAATCCAGTCCCGCGCCCATGCAAGCACCAGTTTTCCCGGCGCGGCAACCGGAGCCAGTGTGGAGTCCGGCAACGTTCCCAGCCCCAGCACCAGAGTCTCGTAGCACAGGCTGCCGTCTTCCCCGTCGATCCGTGCGGTGATCCCCGCAATCGTCTCGGGTGCAAGTACCGTCACGGTTCCGCTGCCCTCCGCGTTCAGGGTGCAGTCCAGCGTCAGCGCCCAAACCCGGTCGCCCGTCTCGGCGCAGGCCTCCGCAACAAAGTGACAACCGCCCTGGGCCAGCAGCGTCCCGCGAAAATCCATTGGTGCCTGCAAGGGGTTCGATTCGCTTCTGCCGCAGGCACACAGCAGAAACAGCAGCATCATCAGTACGGCAAGAATCATTGCTATTTGCCGCACAACAGCTTCCTCCTTCGGAGAATCGGTTTACTTCAGAAAATAGGGCAGGCAGGCAATCATGTCTGTCGGCGTCATGCCGTACTCTCCCCATGCCTCGGCGCAGTAGTCTCCCACGGAGCCGTGCAGCCATGCGGCTGCGGCAGCCGCCTCGGTGGGCGCGAGCCCCTGTCCCAGCAGGGCCAGCAGAATCCCCGCCAGCACGTCGCCGCTGCCGCCGGTTGCCATGCCGGGATTCCCGGTGGGGTTCAGGTAGACCCGCTCCGGGCCGACAATCAGCGTCCGATGCCCCTTGAGCAGGACGGTCACGCCCCAGGTCTGCGCCAGATTCTTCGCACTCTCATAGCGCAGCTCCGACGCCGGCTCGCCGCCCAGACGCCGAAATTCTCCGTCATGCGGCGTCAGAATCACCGGCGCTTTCGCCTGTCCCAAAACATGTATATTCCCCTCCAGACAGTTTATGCCGTCGGCGTCCAGAATCACGGGGCAGGAGGCGCAGTTCAGAATCGCTGCGACTACGTCCAGCATTGCGGGACTTCGTCCCAGCCCCGGCCCGACCAAACAGGCGTCGCAGCCCGCCAGCCGCCTTTCCAGCTCCGGAATCGCACGGGCGTCCAGCCGCCCCGCCTCGTCGCAGGGCAGAGGGAAGACCATCGGCTCATCCAGCTTCTGCGCAACAATCGGATAGACCGCCTCCGGCACGCCGACAAAGATCAGCCCTGCACCGGTGCGCAGCGCAGCATTGGCCGCCAGCACCGGTGCGCCGGTGTAGCCCACGGAGCCGGCAACGATCAGCACCCGCCCGAAATCGCCCTTGTGGGCGTTCCGATCCCGGCGGGGAAGCACCCTGTCCACGAAAGATTCCGAGGTTATAATACAATGATCCCTTCGAAGCTGCTGCATCCGCCGCAGCGCCGCGAATTGCTTTGTCTGCATGGGAACCTCCTATCTGCAAGACATCCCGCGCGTTTGCGTTACGCGCGGAAGCGGCCCGCATAGCCGCATCGTTTACATAACATTTCTACCGCTTCCCTGCGTCGGAACCCCGCAAGGATGGCCTGCGCTCTGGGGCGGTTCAAAATCTCCTCCAGCGTTTCCGTGAGCAGATTACCGAGCGCCAGCTCCCCGTCGTGATCGAGGCAGCAGGGAACCACGGTTCCGTCACAGAGAACGCCAAGCTGGTCGCGCAGTCCGTAGCAGCCGTGGCGGGCGTTTTCGCCCTCTGAATCGAGGTCGGGCCAGTCAAAGATCTCCGCACGATCCAGATAGACGCGCTCCGCCAGCCGTTCTCCGGTGTGGCTTGGCGCCCACGGACGGGGAAAGCGGGCTGCCAGCAGGTCGAGAATTCGGACGTTTTCGGCATTCCAGCCCGTTCGCGCCGCGCTGTCCCCATTCCAAAGACGGAGGTTCACCAAAACACCCTGCGCAGCCGCCCGGCCCGCAAAGTCCGCGCACATGTTTACATAACATTCCAGCTCCTTCCCAGCATTCGCCTCGAAGGAATGCAGGGAGAGGTTCACCTTGTGCAAAGCCGGGGCAGACAACAGCATCTGCTCCGTCTGCGCCAGCAGAGTTCCGTTCGTGGTCAGGATGACGCGGAAGCCGCGCGCTCCTGCCAGCGCCAAAAAACGCGGAAGGTCGGGATGCAGCAGCGGCTCTCCCATCAGGTGAAAATAGAGATAGTCCGTCCATGGGCGAAGCTTCTCCAAAAGGCACACAAAATCATCCTCCGCCAGAAACTGGGGCGCACGCCGCGTTTTGGGACAAAAGGCGCAGCTTCGGTTGCAGACGTTGGTGATCTCCAGATAGACCTTTTTGAATCTCATCCGCCCGGATTACTTGATAATGATTGCCAGGAATGCCAGAACCTCGTCGGAGTCGTTGGCAATGCCGTGGGTGTGCCCGCCGGTGCAGTATTCGGCGTCGCCGGGGCCGAGCAGGAAGTCCTGTCCATCCTCGGTGACGGTGGCCTGCCCTTGCAGGATCACATAGGCCTCGCCCTCGGTGGTATGCGGATGCACGCCGATCGAGCTTCCGGGAGGCAGGGTGTTGACGGCAAAGAGCGTTGTCTTGTCGCACTCGGCAGCGGAGAAGATGTGGGTGGAGTCGTAGCCGCCGCGTCCGCCCTTGACCTCAAACCGCGGCTCGACTGTCATTTCCTGTTTGCGTTTAATCATTCAAATGCACCTCTGATTCTTTCTATTCTATTGGCTGATCACTTTTTTTATTTCTCTGTTCCAACCAGACAAGCAGCACTGCCACGTCTGCGGGGCTGACGCCGGAGATACGGGAGGCCTGTCCAATGCTGACAGGGCGAATCTTTGCCAGCTTCTCCCGTGCCTCGGCTTTCAGGGCAGGGATTGCGTCGTAGTCGATCTCCTGCGGCAGGCGGCGATTCTCCGCCTTGCGGAATTCCTCGACCTGCCGTTCCTGCCGGGCGATGTAGCCCGCGTACTTCAGCTGGATTTCCACCTGCTCAGTCACCGTGGCAGGCAGGGTGGAGCGTTCGGGATCAAAGGCAGCCACATCGTCATAGCTCAGCTCGGGACGGCGAATCAGATCCGCAAGTCGTGCGGAGGTGTCCACCGGGGAGGAGCCGCGCTCCGATAAAAAGGCGTTCAGCGTCTCCGAGGCCGCAACGCCGGTATGCTCCAGCCGGTGGATTTCCCGGCGGACGGCCTCGTATTTTTCCTCCACCGCCCGCAGGCGCCCGTCTGAAATCAGGCCGATTCTGTGTCCGATCGGCGTCAGGCGTGCGTCTGCGTTGTCCTGCCGGTGGAGCAAACGGTATTCGCTCCGGGAGGTCATAATCCGGTAGGGTTCCTCGGTGCCCTTCGTCACCAGATCGTCAATCAACGCGCCGATATAGCCATCGGAGCGTTTCAGAATCATGGGGGTCTCGCCCTTCAGCTTCAACGCAGCGTTGACGCCTGCCACGAAGCCCTGTGCTGCCGCCTCCTCGTAGCCCGAGGAGCCGTTAAACTGTCCTGCCCCGTAGAGTCCGGGGATTTTTTTGCTCTCGAGGGTCGGCAGCAGCTCCGTAGGGTCGATGCAGTCATACTCAATGGCATAGGCCGGGCGCATCATCTCCGCGTGCTCCAAGCCGGGGACGGAATGCAGCATCCTGATCTGCACATCCTCCGGCAGGGAGGAGGAAAAGCCCTGCAAATAGAGCTCCTCAGTCTCCAGCCCGGTCGGCTCGACAAACAACTGGTGACGGGATTTGTCCGCAAAGCGGACGACCTTCGTTTCGATCGAGGGGCAGTAGCGCGGGCCGACTCCGGTGATCTGTCCGTCATAGATCGGGCTTCGATCCAGATTGGCGCGGATAATTGCGTGGGTCTCTTCATTCGTATAGGTCAGCCAGCAGTTTGCCCGGTTTTCCGGCGGTGTGCGGGTCGTGAAGGAGAATGGCTCTGGTCGTTCATCTCCCGGCTGTAGCTCCATTTTTGACACGTCCACGCTGCGGGCATTGATGCGTGGCGGCGTGCCGGTTTTGAAGCGGCGCAGGGACAGGCCCAGCGCACGCAGACAGTCAGACAGGCCAAGGGCAGCGTGCATCCCGTCCGGGCCGGAAGAAACCGTCGTTTCTCCAATAATGACGCTGCTGTCCAGAAAGGTTCCGGTCGCAAGGATGACCGCTTTTGCCGAATAATACGCGCCGAGCTGGGTGGTCAGGCCGCAGACCGCGCCGTCGGCAGTCTGAATGGAAACGACGACAGCCTGCTTGAGCTCCAGATTCTCCTGCGTTTCCAGCACATGCTTCATGTATTCCTGATAACGGCGGCGATCCGCCTGCGCCCGCAGAGAGTGGACGGCCGGCCCTTTGCCGCGGTTGAGCATTCGGTATTGAATGCAGCAGTGATCCGCCGCAACGCCCATCTGTCCGCCCAGCGCGTCCAACTCGCGGACAAGGTGGCCCTTCCCGGTTCCGCCGATGGCGGGATTGCAGGGCATATTGCCCACCGCATCCAGATTGATTGTAAACACCACAGTTTTCAGGCCCAGCCGCGCAGCGGCAAGGGCCGCTTCAATCCCGGCGTGACCGGCTCCGATCACAGCGACTTCATAAGCTCCAGCATCATAGGTCATGGCTTTGCTTCCTTTTGCATTTCTCGGTTTCTCCTCTATTATATCGAATCCCGCGAAAATTCGCAACGGGGAAATCAAAAAAAGTATCCGGTTTCGGAGGATACAGCGCCGACATCAAAGCAGCGTCCAGCCTCTAAATCCGGAAATGTGTCTGTTTTTCGTTGACTTTGCGCGGAAAACGTGCTAAAATGTTAGTCGTATAATCATCTTGGGAGGTGCTTTATGGCGCTGCCGAATGAAGCGGAACGTATTTCAGGAGAGATCTTTCTGGATCAGGATGAAACTCTGCTTTGCGTTGCCGGAAAAAAACAACTGAACAGCTTTCTCAACTCCGGAAAGCCGCGCAAGGGCTTTGCCGTTCTGTCTGACCGCGCGATTTACTGCAAGGGCAAATTCCGAGTCAGCCGGGATCACCGTCATTATCGCACGGAATCGATCAATTACCGCATTGATTTGGAAGAATTCGACGCAGTGAAATATTTGCAGCAGAGAAACCCCGTTTGGATCACGCTGGCCTTCTTCTTCCTTCTGCTCGGGCCTGTGCTGCTCCTGCTGGACAACATGCTCGATTTTGAGTCCACCACAGCTCTGAATCTAACGCTTGACGCAGTGCTTTGCATCCTACTTGCCGGCGTATTCTCTCTGATCTATCTGATCCACAGCAAAAACCTGCTGGAACTTCTCCACACCAACGGCAGCATGGGGCTTGACCGGAACATGATTCCCGAAAAGGAAGAGCGCCTGTTGATCCGCTATCTGAATGCGTATCTGAACAACCGTTGACTGCATTCCTACAGAAACGCTCCGCCCAACCAACGGGCGGAGCGTTTCTCGTCCGAACCGATTCAGCATCGTTCAGCCACGCGCACGGCAGACCGGACGCAGCGCCTTAAACGCTTCCTTCCAAACGGAAGAGATGCGGAAGGAATCGCAGATTTTTTGAATCGCTTTCCCGTTTACGTCATAATGCAAGTCATTCTCTGCCATCCATGCGTGAACTGCCTCCGGCTCATCAATGGCAAGCTCTGCAATCAGCCACGCCTCGCCCATGCGGACGTAGTACGCCTCGTCATTCTTCATCAGAGGAAGCAGCTCCGCAGCATGTCGGCGTCCGAGGCGGGAAATAAACAGGACATACCCCCAACGTCGGATAAACGGGTTCTCGCTGTGCAGATAGCCCTTCGCGTAAGAAAGCGCCTCGTCAAAAGGCAGTGCCGCAACAAAGGAAATCAACTGATCCGTATGCCACCAATCGGAAAACAGGAGGTTTTCGTGAATAAAAGTCATACGAGCGCGCACGTCGCGCATCTGCTTCAGATTGACATAAAAATAGATTCGATGCATATCCTGCTCGGCCAGAATCGAATCGCGCAGGGCGGAAACATCCGCCTTCTGCCGCACATAAGAAGCGATCAGCCGATCCAAATCCGCGGTCTTATATCCGCGAGGAAGGGCGTCCAGTGCACGGCGAACCTCCCTCTTTGTCAGCTTCTGACAGAAACCAAGTGCTTCCGGCTCGAAGCACAGCACAGCCGACGACTGGAAGAAGCGCTCCTGAAAATGCACCTGCTCCATGATCTGCGCCGCAGAAAGGCGAAGCCCCGCCGGAACGACAACCCATTTTGTCTCCACGTCGTCGGTACGATAAATCACGGCAATCCGTTCACCGGTAAAGGACTCCACAGGAGCATCAAGCCCTAAAACATAAGCGTCCTGCTCCTCTCCGTCCGGAGCATACAGGCCGGGAATAAAGCCGTAATTGACCGGATAGATCAAGTCCGGGTAGTTCGGATGTGCGCTGCCGAGGGGACGGTCGATTTGAACCTTAACGGTGCAAACAGGGAGCAACGCAGAATTCATTTTCTCGCTCATAGCTTCAACTCCAAATACCTGCGATACGTGGAAAATCCGACTGCCTCATAAAAAGCCAGCGCATCCTGATTAAACTCCCACATATTCAACTCCACCCGCGGAAACCCCTCCGCCTTGGCATAATCACGAATGAAACGGACAAGCGCAGTGCCAATTCCCTGCCGACGCACATTTTGCGAAATGCAAAACTCGTCCACATCCAAATAATGACGGGAAAACATATATGGAGTCTCCGGTCTGTGAACCGCATGAAGAATCGCAAAGCCAGCAACCACTCCATCACAATCCGCAACCAAAACACGCTTTTCGGGGTCATGAAAGACTTCGTACAAATAATCCCGAAGCGGAGCAGAGAAACCCGGCTTAAAAATCTCCGGCTTCCCAGCCACGTGCAGATCGTTCACCTCTTTCCGAAGCAGATTCACAGCAAACAAATCCGACTCTGCAGCAAACCGAATCTCAACGCTTGGAACTCGATTCTCTTCCATTCTACTTCCTCACTGTACTGTTGAAAATGAAAAACCGCGCTCCAGAACGGAACGCGGTTTGCAGTGTTGGCATTATCTATTTTCCCGGGCAGTCACCCGCCGAGTATCGTCGACGAACTTGAGCTTAACTTCTGTGTTCGGGATGGGAACAGGTGGACCCTCAAGCCAATCAATACCAACTTCTCAGGTTTGTATCCTGAAAACTGAACACAGCCTTACGCAATCATGTTTCCAAAGGTCTTTTAGAGCC
>JAFYGM010000044.1 GCA_017543225.1 Oscillospiraceae bacterium | reverse complement strand
TTTGCCTCCGGCAAATTGCATTCGTTCCGAATGCCGGACGAGCAATGCTCGTCCCTACGTTTCGATCGAAACGTTGCCGCGTGCGTCACCTCCATTGTCAACTATCAACTGTTAATTCAACCACGCCCTGAACTGTTACCACTTGACACATACTGGCTTGTCTTCACCGTCATCTCGCACTTGCAATTTGGTCACTTTTGTGATATTATAGATTGAATCTTTGTAGTCAGACGGGGAACAATGAAGACGGAGGAGGTGTGCGTATGCGGAAGCTTTGGCGTTTGGCGGTCGGCCTGATTTTGCTGGTTTTGCTGACCGGGACGGTTTTTGCCGACGAGACCTCTGTGACCAGCCTGCGCACCGACTGCGTTTTGGAGCCGGACGGCGCCTGTACGGTCACGCTGACCGTGGAGCTGGACTTTGTGCCCGGCACCGAAAGCTTCTCGATCCCAATTTCCTCAGCGGCAAGGGACGTGACCTGCTCTGCCGCCGGATACCAACTGTCGAGTGCTGAGGGCTGCCGACTTGTGCAGCTCAGCGGCACGCTTTCCGGCGCGACCCGGATCATTGTCAGCTATCGCGTGGCTGAAACGGTCACCGGCACCGGAAACGGACAGCTTTTACAGTTGAATCTGCTCTACCCCGGCTGGGTCTGCCCCATCAAGGGCTATGAGGTGCATGTGAAGCTGCCGGGCGCCTTCACCGCCATGCCGACCTTTTCCTCCGGGTATTTTGGAGAACTGATTGAAAATTATTTGGAGATCTCCATCCGTGACGGCGTGATTGACGCCCATTTGAACGACAAACAGGTACTCCGCGACCATGAGGCCATGTCCATGACGCTGGAGCTTCCTGCGGATTTCTTCGATCTGCGTTTTCTGGCGGGCAAGACCGTCCGCACGGATCGGATGCTCTTTCTCGGCTTTCTGGCGCTGGCCGCGCTCTATTGGCTGGTCTTCCTGCGCAACCTGCCTCTGCTGCCCAAGCGTCAGGCCATGCCGCCCGAGGGCGGCAACGCAGGGCTTGTCCCCTATCTGCTCACCGAGCGCGATCCCGATCTTGCTCTGATGGTGGTGCAGTGGGCCTCGCTGGGCTATCTCACGATTTCCCGTTCCCGCAAGGGACGAATCTGGCTGTCGCGCCAGATCGACATGGGCAACGAGCGCAAGGAGTTTGAAGGCGAGGTCTTCCGCACCCTGTTCTCGCGCGGTGAGCAATGCGACGTGCGCAGCGCCGAGTTCCTGAAGGCCCGCCGCGTTGCTGTGGAGAAGGGGCCCCAGTTCTGGCGCAGCCGGGTGTTTTCGCCCAAGGCTGGGCCGACCCTGGTGCTGCGGGCGCTTGCTTTGGCGGCAGGGTTTGCAATCTGCCTCGCCTGCTTCGATCTCTGGGTCGCCTCCAAGAGCTGGCGCTGGTTCCTGATCCTGCCGCTCTCCCTGCTGGGGACGCTGCTTTGCTGGGCTGTCCAGCAGCTTGGCGGTTTTTTGCTCCGTCGGCACTGCTTCCGCACGGCCTTTTTTGCCGGCCTGTCCGCTGTGCTTCTGCTTCTGTTTGGACGCAAGGCCGGCCTGACCGGGTTGATGGGCCTGAACCTGCTTGCCCAGCTTGCCATTGGCCTTCTGCTCCGCTGCGGCGGGCGCAGAACCAAAGGCGGCGCTGCCCTCGGCTCCGAGCTGCTGGGCTACCGCCGCTATCTGCTCTCCGCATCCTCCAGTCGCCTGCGCTCCAATCTGGAAGCCGATCCCCAGTTTTTCTACCGGGTGCTCCCCTATGCAGACGCCTTGCAGGTGGGCAGAATCTTTGCCAGCGGCTTCGACCGCGCCCGGCTGGAGGACTGCGATTGGCTCCACTGGGAGGGAAAGCCGCTGCACACCGCCCTCGGCTTTTACGCCCGCTACCGCCGCCTGATGGCGGGGCTGCGCGGCGAACGTGACCCGGATGCGCCGCGGCACGTCAAGTCGCGCCAGCCGCCGGTTTCCACGCGGATGGAAATGCCGGCTTCCAAGCGCGGGGAGGGGCCGAACGCAGAACAGACAAACAGAAGCGTGCCGCGCACAGGCAGTGCGTCGCGCCGTTCCAACAACGCCCGGCGCAGCGCCGGGAGAACAGGAGACCGCAGATGAAGGCCCTGATTGCCATGAGCGGCGGCGTGGATTCCGCTGTTGCCGCCTATCTGATGCAGCGCAGCGGTTGGGACTGCATCGGCTGCACGATGAAGCTCTTTCAAAACGAGGACGCAGGCGTTGCGCGCGAAAAGACCTGCTGTGCGCTGGACGACGTGGAGGATGCGCGCGCCGTGGCCTTCCGCATGGGCATTCCCCATTATGTGTTCAACTTCTCCGACGAATTCCGCGAGAAGGTGATCGAAAAATTCATCCGCGCCTATCAGCAGGGGCGGACGCCAAACCCCTGCATTGACTGCAACCATTATCTCAAGTTTTCCAAGCTCTATCACCGGGCGAGAGAGCTGGGCTGCGACGCGGTTGTGACCGGGCACTACGCCCGGATCGAGGAGGAAAACGGCCTCTGGCGGCTGAAAAAAGCCCTTGACCCGGATAAGGATCAGAGCTATGTGCTCTATCATCTGAATCAGGAGCAGCTTGCCCACACCCGCTTTCCGCTCGGCGGCATGACCAAGACCGAGACGCGCGCCCTTGCAGAGGCGCAGGGCTTTGTCAACGCCCGCAAGCCGGACAGTCAGGACATCTGCTTCGTCCCGGATGGAGATTATGCCCGTGTGATCGAGCTGCGCACCGGCCAGATTCCGCCCCCCGGCGACTTTGTGGACTGCGCAGGTCATGTTCTGGGGCGGCACCGGGGCATTCTGCACTATACCGTCGGGCAGCGCCGTGGGCTGGGGCTTTCCTTCGACCAGCCCTATTATGTGGTGCGCATTGACGCCGCGGCCAATACCGTGACTCTGGGGCCGAAGGAAGCGCTGTTCTCCCGGACGGCTCTGGTCGAAAACTTCCACTGGATTGCCGGGCAGCCGCCCGCTGCGCCGATCCGCTGCGCCGTCAAGATTCGCTACCGGCACAGCGAGCAGCCCTGCCTGCTGACGCCGCTGGAGGGCGGCAGGGTGCGGCTGGACTTCGACACGCCGCAGCGGGCTGTCACGCCCGGACAGTCTGCCGTCGCCTACGACGGCGATGCGGTGCTGGGCGGCGGCGAGCTGGCATCTGAGCTTCTCTCACGCTGATTGCGGAACCGTTCATGCCCCGGCGGAGGAAGCAGGAGGATCATTGACAGTTGACGAACATATCAGCGAATCGAAACTCCGACAGCGGCACGGGGGCGTCGGGGACGCCGCAGGAATCCGGGGCGTCGGGGACGCCGCCCCCTACGCGGCGGATCGGCTGAACGGTTGCTCCCTCTGAGGAGATTACGAAAAGGAGGTACCCCTCTGTATGAGTTCATTTAACGGAAACACCAAGGGCGCGCTCTATGCCGTCGGTGCAGACCGGCGGCGTCGAAGCCCCGGAGCCTGGATTCAAATTCTGGTCTCACTGCTGCTGCTTCTGGATCTGGCGCTGCTCTACACGATTGTGATGCAGCTCACGCACCAGCAAAAGGCGTTTGAAGCCAGCCAGACGGTCAATTTTGCCCTGCTTGCCCTGTTTGCGGTGGGTGCAGTGGCCCTGCTTTACGCCATGATCCGCACCCACGCATGGATGCGGACGCTCTGCATCCTGCTGATCTGCACGGTGCTTTATCTGATCTTTGCCTTCTCCAAGGTGCCGCTGGTCAAGAAGTACCGGGAAATGTGGATTTCTACCGCATGGTCCACCATGCGCCATCAGGGGCTTGCCACCTATTACCTGCCTGAGACCGTTGTGCGTGCGGTGACGGATCGGGAGGAGGCCGGACGCGAGGCTCAGGTCGGCGTCAATACCGGCGACTTGACTGAGGTGGAGGAAAAGCGTGAGGAATGGCTGAAGAACCCGGAAAAGGGCGTCGGCCTTGCCAAAACAGACGAGAGATTTCAGGAATTGACGGAGGAGCAGAAGCGCTTCTACGGCCTGTTCTATGAGTTGGACAGCGAGCAGACGGAGGCGTGGCTTCAGGCGCATCCCGAGGCACTGGCGAACGGATACGAAAACCTCCTGATTAACGAGTCCAGTCTCAAAAGCGAGGGAACCTCTCTGCGCACAAAGCTGGGCGAGAAGGTGCTTGCAATCGACGTGAAAAATCAGATTCTGATCGTGGAGGTCGATTGCGACGGTTCGCGCGGCGTGCTGGCAATCGCCAAGGACAACAGCCGTCTGCATCTCTTCCCTGCGGCCAACATCGGGAGCTATGGCGAGACAGCAGGCTCCATTGCCGGGCGCAACAATGGCATCCTTGCCATGACCGGCTCCGGCTTTGTCGATCTGGACAAGGACGGAAACCCCGGCTTGGGCAACGGCGGCCTGATTGCAGGCTGGGCCATGTGCGGCGGAACAACCTACGGCTCTCATTATTCCTGGGGCTATAAGCGGATGGAGCTGCATGAGGACAACTGGTTCTATATCCGCGATTGCTTCGACCGCGTGGGTGAGGGAACCACTGACGCGATGGAGTTTACGCCGGCGTTAATCATCAACGGGAAAAAGCTGGACCCCGGCGTTTGGACGAGCGAGAACCCCCGCGCCACCATCGGCCAGTCTGTGCGCGGCGAGATTTTGATGCTCTGCGTCGAGGGGCGCAGCCTCTCCTCTCCCGGATGCAGCGTGGAGGAATGCGCCGATGTCATGCTGCAACACGACGGACTGACCGCTCTCAACTGCGACGGCGGAACCACCGCGATCCTCTGGTATCGCGGCGAGCCGATCATGCGCTGCTCCAATACCGCAATCCCCCAGGGTCGCACCCTGCCGAACGCCTGGGTCTATCTGGGAGAGTAACCCCCAAACGAAAACGCAGCCTCCATTTGGGGACTGCGTTTTCGTTTGGAATCGTAGATTCTCTGATCAAACGCTTCAAAAAGCGTTGCGAGGCCGCTTTGCGCCAAACGAGGTCAGGGACGCAGGCGGGCCTGACGCCCGGCAAGGGCGACGACGAAGGATTGCACAAAGCTGACCGCAAAGAAATGAAATGGGCTTTATCCATGCGCGGTGTGCGCAATTTCCGCCTGCTCCAGCACCTCGACGGCCAGCAGAGAGAGGTCTGCGCCGTCGGTGTCCAGCGTGAGGCTGTGAGGAATGCGGTCGAAGCTGCCGCGCTGGCGCTCCAGCATGGCGGCAATCGAGGGTGAGAGCACGCCGTCCGGCATCTGCCGTGCAAAGCGGGCCTTGCTGGTCTCCAGCCGGGAGCGGCACATCACCACAAAGCTGTTCGGCGGAACCAGCGCAAAAAGCCCCGGCTCCGTCAGCACGAAGATCACGAAGTCCTCCGTGTACTGCCGTTCCGCCAGAAGGAGCTGGAAGCGATCCACGGCCTCCGGCTCCGTCGGAGCAAGGCGGATATAGTCCCGTCCCGAAAAGAGCTCGGCGTGGACTTTTTCCGTAATGGCCCGCGCAAGGGCCGATTTTCCGGTGCAGCGTTCGCCTGCAATTACAATGAGCATAGCAATCTCCTATGAACGTGAGCATTTTTCCGCGTCGATCGCAAGCACGAAGGTCAGCACGCAGAGCGCGTCACGCGGATCGACGATATCGAGTACGTAGGTGTCCGCCCAGTGGAACGGCTCCTTCGAGACGGTTGCCACGGTGCGCCTCTGCGCGTCGCAGACGGTATAGTCCCATTCGAGCATGTTGCCCTCGACCTCCCAGCCGCGAAAGTCGATTTGATAGCGGGGACGAAAGAAGGTAAACTCCCGCTTGACCGTCCCGACAAGCTGATTTCCCAGCCAGACCTCAAACTGAGGCAGAAAGTGAAAAAACTTCTCCCGCACCGTGGCAAGCTCCCGGCCGGATGCGTCGCTGACGACCAGCTTGTGCCCCCAAGCCAGCTTGCCCTGCACGGTGTAGACGGTTTCCCCGGCTTCGTTGTAGACATCGTAGCTGTCAAACCACGAAAAAAGTCGTTGCTTAAATAGCAGCCTCATTTCGTCCTTCCTTCCTCTTCATTGTTGGCGAGCAGGGGCAGCAGGGCCTCCAGCTCCGCCTTGGGGCCGGACAGCTCCACAATCCGCACACCCTCGTTCGACTGGAAGGCGACCGCCGCCCGCGCGGTTCCCCCGGTCTCAACCGGTCCCCAGATCGTTGCCGCGACTGCCTCCGTCAGAGGATAGTCCGCATAATCGAGCGCGACCTGCGCCTGAAAGAGGTTCATAATCCAGTGGGTGTTGTCCGCGTGGTAATGCAGGGTCACCTTGGTCGAGCCGCAGGTCAGCTTCTCCACAAGCGAATACTCCAAAAGGGTTCGCATCCCCTGCGGCTGCTCCGGCGCGGTCACGGGCAGGCCGGACTGCTCCAGCGCCTCCACAGTCTGCACATAGGCCGGGAGCTTGTCGGCGTTCTGCGGCCCATTCAGCATCTGAAAGCCGAAGAGGGCAAAGGCCGCCACGAAAACTGCCACAAGGAGGGCGGCGGAGAAGCGTCTGGTTCGTTCGGAACAGGTTTCGCGCCGTCTGGTGTTCAGACGGTGAATGAGGATGGCTGCAAGAAACAGCAGATAGGGAAAGGCAACCACACTGACGAAGAGCAGGTTGTCGTGCAGCTCCGAGAGGGAGCCGGGACGGAACAGGAAGGTGCGCAGCAGGGTATAGAGGCAGAACAGACCGATCAGGGAAACCACGATCAGCAGGAAGGCGTTGCCCATGCGACGGCTCTTCTCTGCGTTCTCTCTGCGCATTTCCTGTCTGGCCTGTTCCTGCGCGGCCTGTTCCCGCGCCAGCCTTGCGTGCTGCTTGTTGACGGCGTAGCGGGCCGTCTGAGTTGCCTGCTTCTGTTTTCCCATGATTCCCTTCTCAACTTTCTGTCAGATGGAGCAGAATCTCCACATTCTTTGCCATCGACGGCACGGGGACAAATTCAAAGCGCCCGTGCGCGTTTTCGTAGCCTGCGGAGAGGTTCGGGCAGGGCAGGCCCCGGAAGCTCAGCGAGGAACCGTCTGTGCCGCCCCGGAACGGCTCGGATTTCGGCTCCAGTCCCACGGCGCGAATCGCCCGCCGCAGATCCTCCACTAAGAAAGGATATTCGGATAGTACGTCGCCCATGTTACGATATTGCTGGCGCAGCTCCACGCAGACCCGTTCCTCGCCGCAGTCGTCGTTCAGACGGCGGGCGAGGTCGCGCAGCAGGGCTTCGCGGGCCTCGAATTTTGCCCGGTCGAAGTCGCGGACGATCAGATGCAGGTCTGCCCGTTCGCAGCTTGCCTGCACCGAGGTCACATAGAAGAAGCCGTCCGTGCCGTCGGTGTACTGGGGCTTTTCCAGCCGGGGCAGACCCGCGAGAAAGTCGGCGGCGAGGTCGGCGGCGTTGACCATGATCCCCTTGGCTGTGGCCGGATGGACGCTGCGGCCCGTGATGGTGACAAAGGCCTCCGAAGCGTGGAAGGTCTGATCCTGATACCAGCCCAGATGGTCGCCGTCGAGGGTGTAGCCTACCTGCGCGCCCAGCTTTTCCAGATCGAGGTCGCGGGCCAGCCCGCCTACCTCCTCGTCGGGGGTGAAGGCCAGACAGACCGTGCGGTGCGGCGCCTCGGGGTGGGCCGCGTAGTGCTCCGCCAGCGTCATCAACGCGGCGACGGCGGCCTTGTCGTCTCCGCCGAGCAGAGTCGTTCCGTCGGTCACAACGAGATCCTGCCCGACGTACTGCGCCAGATTCGGGTAGTCCGCCGCGCGCATGACGATTTGCTCGGCCTCGTTGAGCACGATGTCCCCGCCCGGATAGGCGCGCAGAACGCGGGGCTTCACGTCCCAGCCCTTCACGTCGGGGGCGGTGTCGAGGTGGGCCACCAGCGCGATGGGCCGATCCTCGGTCACGCCGACCGCCGGCAGCCAGCCGTAGACCAGACAGCGGGCCTCGTCGTATTCCGCACGCACGCCGAGGGCGCGCAGCTCGTCACAGAGCACCCGCGCCAGATCCCGCTGGCAGGCCGTCGTGGGCCATTCGCCCTGATAGGCGTGGGACTGGGTGGTAATGGCGGCGTAGCGAAGCAGACGTTCCTCGGTCTGCCGCAGAAATTCAGGATGTGCCTGCATAAAACCGTCCTCCCGATTTCCTCCCGCCCGACGGCGCAAAACACGCGCCAAAACCCCGGACGGGGATTTTTTCTTCTCTTATTATACCGGGAAGCAAGGGAAAAGTCAACGTTTGTAACAGCTCAGCCGATCCCGTAGTGGCCGCTGACCACAGCGGCCTCACCCCCCGTTTACGGAATGTGTCCGATCTAAGCGACGTTCTGATCGTTGATAATTGACAATTGACAGTTGACAGTTTCGGAGTTTTCCAATTCTGACGAATTGGAAAAGAAACCTTCGCGCTGTCGCACGCCCGCCGAAGCGCATCCACGCCGACCGCGTGACGAATTGGATGTAGGGACGAGCATTGCTCGTCCGCGTTTGCGAAGCAAACAATCGCCC
>JAFYGM010000043.1 GCA_017543225.1 Oscillospiraceae bacterium | reverse complement strand
TGAACCATGTCAGGCGGGGAACCGAGCAGCATTAAGCGGCAAGTTCCGTGTGCCGTGAGTCAGCCGTTTCTGAGCTGGCTGTCCGGGAAACGGGGATAACGCAAGTTCAAATGTAGGTGTGCGATCTTGTCATGGGCCGGTATGCGTATGCAAAACGGACCGCGATGCGTCCGGCGCCTGCCGGAGAGAAGGGAAGGGGGGAATCGCGTTGTATCAGGCGTTGTACCGAAAATATCGGCCGCAGACCTTTGACGACGTGATTGGGCAGCAGAGCATCACCCGCATTCTGAAAACGCAGGTCTTGACCGACAAGCTCAGTCACGCCTACCTGTTCACCGGCTCGCGCGGAACTGGCAAGACCACCTGCTCCAAGATTCTTGCGAAGGCGGTCAACTGTCTGAACCCCGTGGACGGCAATCCGTGCAACTGCTGCGCTGCCTGCCGGAGCATCGACAGCGGCGCCTGCATGGACGTGCTGGAGATTGACGCCGCTTCAAACAACGGCGTGGATCATGTCCGTTCGCTCCGTGAAGACGCTGTTTATGCGCCTGCGGAGGTCAAAAAGCGCGTGTATATCATCGATGAGGTGCACATGCTTTCTACGTCGGCCTTCAACGCGCTGTTGAAAATCATCGAAGAACCGCCGGCGCATCTGATGTTCATTCTGGCGACCACCGAGCTGCACAAGGTTCCCGCAACGATCCTCTCCCGGTGTCAGCGCTTTTCGTTCCGTAGGATTCGCCCGGAGGATGTGGCTGCGCGGATTCACTATGTGGCTTACGAGGAGGGCCTTGAGATTACCGAGGAGGCCGCAAATCTGTTGGGACGGCTGGCGGACGGCGCGCTGCGCGACGGCCTTTCTCTTCTGGATCAGTGTGCCGCCGCTGCAAAGGATCAGATCACAGCGGAAACGGTCTATACGACGCTCGGAATCGCCGGTGCAAGGACGGCTGCGGCGCTGCTGACGGCTGTGGCGGAGCGGGATGCAAACCGCGCCCTGACGCTGTTTGGCACGCAGTATTCCGAAGGCAAGGATCTGGCTGCACTGGTGGATGAGCTGGTCAGTCTCTGCCGCGATCTGCTTCTGCTCAAAACCGCCCCGAAGACCGGCGCATCTATGCTCACCGGCGTCTGCTCCGACGCGGAGCTGCAGGCGCTTCTGCCCCGGTTTACCCCGGCTGAGTTGCTTCGGCATACCGCTTTGCTGCAAAACACGGCTTCCGGCTTTCAGAAGAGCGCCAACCGCAGGGTGGACGTGGAGCTCTGCCTGCTGCGGATGTGTGATCCTGCGCTGGATCTGGACGCGCAGGCGATCAATGCCAGACTTTCTCGCGTGGAGACGATGTTGGCCTCCGGCGTCCTTCCGGCTGCCAGGCCACCGGCACAGACGCTGCCCGACGACGAGCCGACAGAATCTGCTTCCGTGCCGGAGGAGACCGCAACGGAGGCTGCGGCGTCGGAGCAAGCTTCTCCGCCGCAGGAGCAAACGCTCCCCATCGGCTTTTGGGCGGATCTGGTCAGTGCCGTGCGAAAGTGGAAACCGTCTCTCGGCGGCTATTTTAATACGACGGACGCAAAGCTGATTGTGCCGTCTCTTTCCGGCGACATGCTGGAGCTTTCCGCACTGGGAGAGACGGTGCTGAAAATCGTCGATCACGACGACGTGCGCGCGCAGGTGGCGGAGCAGGCGTCGATGCTGCTCCACCGACCGATTCGGGTTCGTTTTACGCTGCGCGGCGCAGATGCGGAAAAACATGAAAAAATGAAAGAACTGATGGAGAAGCAACGGCAGTATCCGGAGATTATCCATGTCAGCGAGTAATCAATCGAGTCATATCACAGGAGGAAACAACATGGCAAAAGGTGCATTTCGCGGCGGCCCGATGGGCGGCGGTATCAACGCAAATATGATTAAGCAAGCGCAGAAGATGCAGCAGGACATGCTCAAGATGCAGGAGGAGCTGGAAAACAAGACCTATGAGGCGACGGTTGGCGGCGGCATGGTCAAGGCAGTCGTGAACGGGAAACACACCGTTGTTTCGGTGGAGATTCAGCCCGAGGCCGTGGATCCCGAGGACGTGGAGATGCTTCAGGACATGGTCGTGGCTGCCGTAAACGAGGCCATGCGCAAGGCAGAGACCGAGGCAAACGCCAATATGAGCAAGCTCACCGGCAGCCTGAATCTGGGCAGTCTGGGCGGATTGTTCTGATGCTCCGTTATTTTCCCGCCGCACTCGAACGGCTGACCGAAGAGTTTGCAAAGCTGCCCGGAATCGGCGGCAAGACCGCGCAGCGGCTGGCCTTTTATGTACTCGGCCTTCCGGATGAGGAGGCTGCGGCCTTTGCAAAGGCGATTGTGGAGGCAAAAAGGACGGTTCACACCTGCCCGGTCTGCCAGAATCTCACCGACGGCGAGCTTTGCGCCATCTGTGGCGACGAGCGCCGTGACCACGGCGTGATCTGTGTCGTGGCGGAGCCGCGCGATGTGATTGCGATGGAGCGGGCCAGAGAATACGAGGGCGTTTACCATGTGCTTCACGGCGTCATTTCTCCGCTGAACCATGTCGGCCCGGACGATATTCGCATTCGCGAGCTGCTTGCGCGTGTAGCCAAGGGCGGTGTCCGCGAGATCATCATGGCAACCAACCCGGATACCGAGGGTGAGGCGACTGCCATGTATCTTTCACGTCTGCTCGGCCCGATGGAGGTCAAGGTCACCCGTCTGGCATACGGAATTCCGGTCGGCAGCCAGTTGGAATATGCCGACGAGATTACGCTGATGCGAGCTCTGGAGGGCCGCAGAGAGATGTGAGACACAGCCGTCAATGTGTTGAATCAGCAAGTCCCCCGTGATCGATGCGTCACGGGGGATTATTCAATTTTTACATTTTTGTCGAAATAATCGAAAAACCGAGAATAACCATAAAAAAACAGTAGACAATTTCATAGAAAAACGATATAATCCCCTTTCAGGGGAAGTTGGCCTTCCTGTATTTGTTAACAACGTACGGTGTCCCTGAGGAGAGAAAGATATGGACGAAAAAAAGCTTTTGATTGTGCTGATGCTTCTGACGCTGATTCCACTTGTCTTGCTGATTGTGGAAAAGCGTCAAAACGAGCGGAATCTGAAAAAACTCCGAATTCGGGTGAATGTCAACGGTATTCGTGGAAAATCTACGATCACGCGGATGATCTTCTCCATTCTTCGTGAGGCCGGGTATCATGTGGTCGGGAAGACCACCGGTACTGCGGCGCGGATGTTCTACTGGAATCAGAAGGAAGAGGAAGAGCTCATTCGCCGTCCCAGAGGCGTCAGCATCAGTGAGCAGATTCGTGTAATTCGCAAGGCGGTTCATTCCGGTGCGGACGCCCTCGTTTGCGAGTGTATGGCGGTTCGGCCGGACTACCAGATTGCCTATCAGCACCACATTATCAAGGCTGACGTTCTGGCGATCGTCAACGTGGTGGAGGATCATCTGGACGAGATGGGGCCGACGCTCGAGCAGCTTGCCTGGGCCTTTGCCGATACGATACCCTATCACGGGGTAGCAGTCGTGCCGGACTGTGAATTCACAGATTATTTCCGTTCTGTGGCAGAGAAGCGGCACAGTCGGCTGGAGGTCGTCCATCCGGAGAGTATCACGGAGGAATTTGTACATCTGTTTCCGTACAAGGTCTTTGACAACAACTGTGCGGTGGCACTGGGCGTGGCTCGGATGCTTGGGATTGACGATGAAACCAGCTTGCGCGGAATGCTCAAGGCAACGCCGGATCCCGGCGCACTGCAAGTAATCCCGCTGCAGCGGCCCGGCTTGAAGACTTGGTTTGTCAATGCGTTTGCAGCCAACGAGCCGGCTTCGACGTTGGAAATCTGGGAGTATCTGCATGATGAGCCGATCCCGATGGAGATGCCGGTGGTCGTGATGAACTGCCGCCCGGATCGGGTGGATCGCTCCTATCAGTTTGCCCGTGACTGTCTGCCTTACCTCGGGCCCATCCAGTTGATGGTGATCGGGGAAATGACTGCACCGATTCGCACGGCCTACCGCCGCGGCAAGCTGCCCAACGTGCAGGTTTATCGGGAGGTTCAGGGACAGTCTGTGGCGGCTGTGATGGAAGCGCTGGTGCCCATGCTCGACGGCCACGTTCTCGTAGGCGTAGGCAACATTCACGGCATTGGCGAGGAGTTCATTGAGGCTTTGTATGCGCTCAACGAGGGCGGAATCCCCGCCGTGCTTACCAGAGCGTCAGAGCCGCCTGCCGAAGTCATTCAAAACCAGCTTGAACGGTTAAAGACTGGGATGGAGGAATAGAGAAATGAGTATGATGACTGAGTTTTATCTTGCGGTTGCTGTGGGCCTGATTCTGAGCATGGCGTTGGAGGAATTTTTTGGAATCAGCTCCGGCGGCGTGGTCGCTGCGGGCTATCTCGCAATGATTTGTGATGATTTTATGTCGATGGCGGTGGTTCTGCTGGTCTCTCTGCTGACCTATCTGGTCGTGGAGCTGGTGCTTTCCCGCTTCCTGCTGCTCTTTGGCAAGCGGAAATTTGTTGCCTGCCTGCTGGTGAGTCTGATTTTTAAGGTTGCAGCCGATCTTCTGGTGCCGACCTTGCCCTTTGCGACGCTGGCCTTCCGCGGTATCGGCGTTGTGAGCCCCGGCCTGATTGCAAACACCAGCGCCAGACAGGGCCTCCATATCACGATCCCCGCAGTGCTTGCTGCAACCTATGCGACCTTCGGCATCGTGCGGCTGCTGATGCTCCTGTTCTGAGGTGTTGCGTATGAAGGAACAAATGCAATCGCAGGCGGCGGAGAAGCCCCGTCTGAAACTGAAGCAGAGGATTCTGATCCTCTCCCGCCGCGACCGCATGGGAAAAGCAATGCCCACCTGGTACCGCGTGCTGGCGGTCTGTGTCGTTTTGATTGCGGTGCTGGTGCTTCTGAGTGCACAGCGGCGTGAACGTCTCACGAGCCGGTTGGTTCCCCCCGAACCGCTGACCGAGGGCACGAACCGCCTCAGCTTTTGCGGCGATCTGGATCTGGACGGGAATGTGGAGGTCTTCTCCCAGAGAGAAAACCGGGAACTGCTCTATCAGGGTGTCGCTCCTCTCTGGCAAGATTCCGATGCAGTCTTTGCCTGCCTGGACGGTGTGGTTCTCTCTGCGCTCGAGCAGACGCCGGAGCGGGTTGCGTCGTTCGATACGGCAGTCTCTGTGCTGCCGGAAGCGGTGAACGCTGCGGTCAACGCGGGAATCAATGCCTTTGCCCTTGCAAACGATCATACGTTTGATTATGGAAGCCGTGGCGTCGAGCAGACGGTGGCGGCAATGAATGCGCTGAGTGTATTCTATGCCGGCGCAGGAGAGGATCTGCCCACAGCCGGTGCCTGTCGGTTTATGGACGTAAACGGCTTGCGAATCGGCTTTCTGTCCTGCTCTGCGGTCAACCCGAATGCGCCGGGGCCGATCGACGATTACACGCTGACCACGACAGCCTACAGCGCCCTGTACCGAAATGTGTTCCAAGCCAAAGCGGAGGCAGATCTTGTTGTTGTATATGTGTGTTGGGGCGAGCTGAATGCGCTGTCTGTCTCGGAAAGTCAGCGTCGCATCGCACACCAGTTCATTCAGTCTGGAGCCGACATCGTCATCGGCACGCACACGCATGTGCTTCAGCCTGTGGAGCATTATGAGGGCGGCTGGGTGTTCTATGGGCTGGGAGACCTGATCTCCGACCGGGACCAGCGTGGAGAGCGCGAGTCTGCGCTGCTGCGCCTGGATTTTGACCGACAGACAGGGAACGGAAGCTTTACCCTCATTCCACTTTTGCTCGAGGATTTCTGCCCCGCGCCGACCACGAATTCTTTCTATGTGAATCAGATTCATCACAGTCTGCTTCGGGAATTGCCGGATGGCAGTTACACCGAGACCGAAGATGGCAGGATTCAAATTCCTGTGCATTTTCCCTAATTTTTGGAAGGAAGGTTCTTCATGAAACAGTTACAAAAATGGATTGCGCTGCTGCTTGTGGCGCTTCTGCTGTTTGCGGGCTGCCAACACCCGGATGATCCGACGGAATCGGAATGGGACGATGATGCCTCCGATACAGAGAACTACGATGAACCGGACGATCATGACAACACCGGGGATTCGGAGCCTCTGAAATTGAACGGCTATGCCGTCAGCAGTTCGACTGCCGAGGCGACCCAGGCCGGGCTCAGCATCTTGCAGCAGGGCGGCAACGCAGTGGATGCAGCCGTGGCTGTTGCGCTCGCGCTGGGCGTGACAGAACCCTATTCCTCTGGACTCGGAGGCAGCGGCGTAATGGTGGTCTATAACCCCGCCGAGAACAAGGCTTACAGTCTGGACTACTATGCCAGCGCTGGCTCTTCTCTGGAAAACACCGATTACGTTGGCGTTCCGGGGTATCTCGCCGGATTGCAGGATGCGCTTGACCGCTGGGGCACTTGCTCGATGGAGCAGGTCATTGCACCTGCAATTAAGCTTGCCGAGGAGGGGTTCCCTGCAACGGCGCTCTTTGCACGTCGTCTTGATTATTCGCAGAAGGTTCGGGAAAATCCGGCGTTCAGTGCGATTCAGGAGGGCGATATCGTGGTGCAGACGGAGCTTGCGCAGACCCTGAAGCTGATCCGCGATCAGGGAATTGATGTCTTCTACCGCGGCTCAATTGCGGCGGACATTGCGGCCGCCTGCGATCTGACCGAAACGGATATTGCTTCCTATCAGGTTTATTGCTCCGATGCACTCAAGTCGAGATTCAAGGACTATCGGATCTATACCACGGACGCACCGACCTCCGGCATCGTGACCTCCGAGATGCTCACAGTGGCGGATCTGCTGGAGATTCCAGATCCGCGCGAGGATCCGGATGGCTATTTGGATGTTCTGGAGCTTGCAACGAACATCGGATACAAGACGCGCCGCAATAAGCTGGTTGATCCGCGCTTCTATCCCTTCAATCAGAAGAAGCTGGTTTCCAGAAAGTATGTCCAGACACTGATCGACAAGGCAATGACCTCGACGGATGCATCCTTCCTCGAGCCCGATCCCGAACGACGCTGTACGACGCAGTTTTCGGTTATTGACAGCAGCGGAATGATTGTCTGCGTGACGAATACGCTTTCCGACAACTGGGGCTGCTATCTCTGTGTGGACGGCTTTTATTTGAACAACACCCTCAGCAACTTTAATACGATCGGCAAGAACGCCTATGAGCCGCTCAAGCGTCCCCGCACCCACTTCTCGCCGGTCATTGCAGTCGGAAAGGATCATGCCTGCCTTGCGATCGGCTCGCCCGGCGGAGAAAGTATCCCGAAGATCGTCACGCAGGTTCTGATTGATGTCCTCCAGAATGGAACAGACCTGCAAACTGCGGTCGATCAGGGGCGTTGCTACTACGACGAAGAAGGCGATCTTTGTGTGGAAAGCGCGCTGGAAACGGCCCCGCTGGTGGATACGGATCGGGTGACGCGGAGCTTTTACTATTCCAGCTCCCACGTCGCTTTCGGCTGCACGGCGATCGTCGGTTATGATCCTGAGACTGGAATTTTCGCCGCAAGTGACAGCAGAAGAGACGGAGCGGACGCAAAAATCGTCAAATTACACTAAAGTCTTTTGTTCGATTAAGTTTTACAAAAGAATATTTATTCATAATAAACGGGCTATTTTTGTGAAATAGCCCGTTTATTTTATACATATATGCAAGCTGCGGATTCTTAAGCTAAACTTATGGAATAATTTATGGAAAAATATAGACAAATACATTTTTTTGTGTATAATTGGAGCCAGAGAGTGTGGTACAAACCTCACAAAAATCTTAAGAAAAGGGAGAAAACAGTATGAAACGCACCAAGAAATTGCTTGCGCTCCTGCTTGCGCTTGCCATGGTCATCGCATTGTTCCCCACTGTGGCTTTTGCTGAGGGTGACATTGGACGCGAAAAACTGAACGTCGAAGATCATCCTCCGGTTACCGGTTACATTCACGTTGACCTTCCCGGTGGCCGTGCAGTGACAAATGCGTACCTCGAACGTCAGGAACGCGGCGCAGACGACACCAACGACACCCGCGCCACTCTGCCCAGCGCCTACGACAGCCGCGACTACGGCTACATCACTCCGGTCCGCAATCAGAATCCCTACGGCACCTGCTGGACCTTCGGCACCATCGCTCCCATCGAAGCCTACATGATCAAGCATGGCATCGTGAACAAGGCGACTGGTCAGCCTGCTACCACCGCCATTGACCTGTCCGAGTACCATCTGGCATGGTTCACCTACACCAATGCGTACGATAAGCTCGGCCTGCTGACCGGCGACTACACCTCCGCCACCAGCGCGAACTACCTGAACACCGGCGGCACCGGCTACATGGCCTGCTACACCGTGATGCGTTGGGAAGGCCCCGGTTCCGAATCCACCAGCGCTCTGGCTTACAGCAACGCCAGCGCGAACGGCCTGAACTCCGCTTATGCTTACAACTACGACGTTGCCCACGTTACGGACTCCATCTGGATCCCCGTTGCCAACCGCGACGCTGTCAAGCGTGCCATCATGGAATACGGCGCAGCGACGATCGTCTACTACCACAGCGATTCCTACCTGAATTCCCGCACCGCCGGCTTCTGCTACAAGGCGAACGGTACCGTTTACGGCAACCACGCTGTTACGGTTGTCGGCTGGAACGACAACTACTCCAGAAGCAACTTTAACTCCAGCTACGGTCCCAGCGGCAACGGTGCCTGGATCATCAAGAACTCCTGGGGCTCCAGCTGGGGCGACAGAGGTTACTTCTACCTCTCCTACGAAGACACCGCTTCCCTGAATGAGACCTGCTTCTTCTACAAGGTTGCCCCGGCTGACAACTATAGCAACTGCTATCAGTACGACGGCACCTCCAACGCCTTCTCTTACGTTTCCCTCGGCAACAACTGTCAGGTTGCCAACATCTACACCGCTGCTGCCTCCGAGAATCTGACGGCTGTTGCCATCAACCTGTTCGACGAGGCGACGAGCTACACCGTCAGCATCTACAAGAACCCCGGCAGCACCCCCACCTCCGGCACCCTGATGTCCAGCCAGACCGGTTACATCGACTTCGCCGGCTACTACACCATCCCCCTGAAGACCCCTGTTCCTCTGTCCAGCGGCGACAAGTTCGCTGTCGTGTTCACCCTGAACACCCCCTATTACTCCGACGGCGGCTATGTCCACATGCCCTATGACGCCAGCTACACCATCTCTTGGGCGAAGTTCGTCCACGCCAACCACGGCAACACTTCCTACTACAAGAATGCCAACGGCAACTGGACCGACGTTCCCAACAACGGCGACTTCCGCATTAAGGCCTACACCGGTGGCACCAGCGCTCCCAGCTACACCGTCACTGCCCGCTCCAACAACACCTCCTGGGGTACTGTTTCCGTGGACGGCAACGTGATCACCGCAAAGCCTGCCAATGGCTACTACGTTTCCGATGTCCGCGTGAGCTCCGGTACTGCAACCTTCAAGACCGAGGGCAACACCATCACCGTGACGCCCTCCAGCAACTGCACCATCGACGTGATCTTCGCAGCCAAGCCCACCTACTACATC
>JAFYGM010000042.1 GCA_017543225.1 Oscillospiraceae bacterium | reverse complement strand
GGGGGCAGCGCCCTCGACGCCCCGTGCCGGCGTATCGAAACGCCCCCCCGGTCGTAGGGGGCGGCGTCCTCGACGCCCCGCGCCGACGTAACGAAACGCTCCCCGGTCGTAGGGGGCTGCGTCCTCGACGCCCCGTGCCGACGTAACGAAACGCCCTGCCGGGCCGCCGGGGACGGCGGCCCCTACGGGGAATGCGCCGGCCCCTACGGGGGCGTGCCGACGCAGGGGGCGCTTAGAAGTAAACGCCGCTATTCTCCAGCTCCTCCACAAGATCACCGACGATCTCCACGTTGAAGGGCGTCAGGATGTAGGTGGAGATGGCAACCTTCTTGATTCTTCCGTCCAGCGCGTAGGCCGTCCCGGAGAGGAAATCGACCAGACGACGGGCAACGTCCTTGTTGGTAGACTCCAGATTCAGCACAATGGCCTTCTTGTCGCGCAGATGATCCGCGATTTCGGTCACGGTGTCAAAGCGGTCGGGCTTGACCAGAATCACCTGCATTGCGGTGTTGGTGTTCAGGTTGACGACCTTGGCCGGTCCGGAGCGGCGGGGGCCATTGGAAGCAGGAGCCTCGGACGCAGCGAAGGCGGAACGACGGGAGGAAGCGGGAGCTTGCTCGGGTTCCGGCTCCAGAGCGTCCTCTTCCTCGTCATATTCGTACTCATCCAAATCGTCCTCGTTGTACGGTCTGGTCAGCTTCTTGAGTTCATCCATAAGTCCCATGGTGCGGTTTCCTCCTATGTATCTGTATCAATAATATTGTCGTCAGTTGTAGTGGCGGGGGCCGAAAATAGCCGTCCCCACACGGATCATGGTGCTGCCCTCGGCAATCGCGTCCTCGAAATCATCGCTCATTCCCATGGACAGACACACCATGGATACATTATCGTATTTTTCCCCGGCAATGTCAATAAAAAGATTTCGCATTTTTGCAAAATATTTACAATTATCCCCCTTTTTTTCGGAAATCGGGGGGATTGCCATCAAGCCACGCAAGAAAACACCCGGAAATTCACGCATTCGGGCCGCCAGCGCCCTCGTTTCCTCGGGGGAAAATCCGCCCTTCTGCGGCTCGGCCCCGATGTTGACCTCCAGCAGAATCTCCTGCCGGACGCCCAGACGCAGGGCAGCTTTGTTCACGGCCTCCAAAAGCTCCATCCGATCCACGGATTGCAGCAGATCGACCTTGCCCACGACCTTGTTGACCTTGTTCGTTTGCAGGCGCCCGATAAAGTGGACGGGACAGCCTTCATACGCGCCGAGGGGCTGTTTCTCCGTCAGCTCCTGAACGCGGTTTTCTCCGCAGCAGTCCACGCCCGATGCAACCGCCTCACGAACGCGCGCGGCGTCGTTCATCTTGGTGGCGGCGCAGAGCAGAATCTCCGCCGGGTCTCTTCCGGCGGCGCGGGCTGCCTCCGCCATGCGTGCGCGCAGGGCCGCGACGTTTTCAGCAATGCTCATTGTACCATGACCTTTCCGTTAAACATCTCTCCGGTGGTGAGGATGACCGCGTCATCCGGCCAGAGGTTTTTCGTGCTGGACTTGTCCAGCTTGACGATGAAGCAGTCGCCGTCGTCAAAGAGAATCTCAATCGGCTTCCAGGTAGCCTCTGCGCCGACCAGCACATACACGCCGCTCTCTCCCTCTTCGTTGACGTAGATCGCGGTCTTGGGGATGCGCAGACCCGAAACCGAGGAGAACATCAGGTCGGCGGTCTCCGTGCGCGAGGACACCGCGTTCTGGATGTAGGATTCCGAGGACAGCACCAGAATGCAGCGTTCGTTTTCCGACGGGCTGATGCGCTCGATCTTCATGCGCACCGGCTCATAGAAGTCGAAGGCAAAGCTCACGTCAATCCGATCACCGACGCGGAGCGTCTCGACGTTCTGCAAGGGGACGATGGAGGCAAAATACCACTTGGGAGACATCACCAGCTTTCCGATCGCCTCGGTATAGAGGCGGCCAATGCCCTCATACTTCTCCAGCGCGCTGACCGTGGCCGTCTCCAGAAAGGCGGGGGTCAGAATCGCCTCGTAGCCGTCCACCTTGGCGGAAAAGTATCCGGATTCCGGGGCGGAGATGCTTCCGGCTTTGGCAGCCCCGGCCTCGGCATAGAGCTCGACGAGCTGATTCTGCGCAGCAGTCAGGCGGTTGCGCAGCACGTCCACGTTTCCGCCGGTGATATAGCGGCGCAAAACGTAGGGCTTGAGCGATTCTGCCGTCGCGCCGGCGGCGGAATAGTCCCGGCGGGAGGCGGAGCGGGCAATCTGCGTCATCTGATCGAGAATGTCCCGATCCAGCGTTGTAGAATCCACGTCCGTAGAGGCAAAGGCGTCGGCCCGGCGCAGCCCCTCCACCGCCGCCTCCAGCGCCTCAATGCGGGCCTGCCGCTCTCTTGCGCTCTCATCGAGGAAGACGGTAGCCACGTCCTGTCCCTTGCCGACCTTCTCGCCCTCGGAGCGGTCAAGCACCACGACGCCCTCGCCCGGTGCGTCCAGAAGCTGCTCATAACGCACCAAGAAGCCGGAGGTGGTAATCCCATCGCCGACTTCAAAGCGCACTGCCTTATAAATGGTGAAGCTTTCCCCGGAAACACGGGTGAAGGAGAACACCAGATAGGCGGCCACGATGCAGACAAGCGTGACCACCACTGCTTTCATAAACTTGTCCCCTCGCATAGGAACCTCCTTGCCGCGCTCCACGAGGGGGGCTTCCGGCGCTAAGCGCTGAATTTCACCGGCCTTGCCGGAACCACAGTGGAGATCGCGTGCTTGTAGATCATTTGCTGGCGGCCCTCGGAGACAAGGCAGACCACGAAGCTGTCAAAGCCGGTGATCACGCCCTTCATCTGAAAGCCGTTCATTAAAAACACGGTGACGAATTGATGCTCTTTGCGGATGTCGTTCAGGAACAAATCCTGTAGGGTTTCGTTTGCTGCCATAGGGTTTCCCTCATTTCTATGTAATCTGCGGTCTCAGCCGCAGCCCTATGGTAACAGATTCGCTTTGTCAAATGCAGTTGAAACACGGCGCAGGGACGAGCATTGCTCGTCCGGCATTCGGAACGAATGCAATTTGCCGCAGGCAAATCCAACGCACCGTCCCGCCGCCGGGCGTCGGCGCGCGTCGGCGCACAGTGTGCGCCACGCGGCAAGCGTCTCGTTTCCGTTTCGCGTGTAGGGACGAGCATTGCTCGTCCGGCATTCGGAACGAATGCAATTTGCCGGAGGCAAATCCAACGCACCGGATTGCTGAAACGCAGGGAGATCGCCCTGCCGGGCGATTGTTTGCTTCGCAAACGCGGACGCGCAATGCGCGTCCCTACATTCTTCCCGTGACGCTGCGTAGGGACGAGCAATGCTCGTCCGGCATTCGGAACGAATGCAATTTGCCGCAGGCAAATCTAACGTAACGAATCGGGTAGACGCAAGGGAGATCGCCCTGCCGGGCGATTGTTTGCTTCGCAAACGCGGACGCGCAATGCGCGTCCCTACGGGGTTCATCGGGAGGTGGCGGAGGACGGCGGACGAGCGATGCTCGTCCCTACAT
>JAFYGM010000041.1 GCA_017543225.1 Oscillospiraceae bacterium | reverse complement strand
GAGATCGACCGGATCATATCTCGCCTGTATGAGGACAACATCGTCGGCAAGCTGAGCGACGAGCGTTTTTCCAAGATGTCCGCCAACTACGAAACGGAGCAGAAGGAACTGGTGAGAACCATCTCCCTCTGTGAGCAGGAACTGCGGGAGGCAGACAAGGCGCAGATCGACCTCCGTATGCTGCTGAAGGGGCTGCGGGAATTCACCGAGGTGCGTGAGCTGACGCCCACCATCGTAAACACGCTGATCCGACGAATCGAGGTCCACAACAACGACAAGTACGACGGTCACTGCCATGTAAAAGTGGATATCTATTTCACGGCAGCGGGAATGATTACGCTTCCCACAGAAAAGGAACTGGAAAAGCTGATGGACGAGATTCGCCAGAACCCTCAGCAGTATCGCATAACAGCATAAAAACAGGAATGGTGCAGTCCCAAAGACTACACCATTCCATACATGTGAAAATACTTCCTTATCCCCCCGGAGCATTTGTCAGTCGGATCGTTTTCTGTATGTTTTTGGAAGCGTCAGCGGCGGTCGTTCGCCATCCAGCCCTCTGCAAGCTCCATCACCGTGTTGATGGGAAGCGCGAAGCCCAGACCCTCCAGCGGGGTGCTGTCGTTCTCGCCGGCGGATAGCTTTGCGGTGACCACGCCAATCACCTGTCCGGCTTTGTCAAAGAGCGGGCCGCCGGAATTGCCCTTGTTGATTGCGGCATTGGTTTGGAGCATGGTCAGCGTCACGCTGCCGGTGTTGACCTGCCGCGGACCTGCGCTGACGTAGCCGGTGGTGAGAGAAAAGCTCAGCTCCCCAAGCGGATTGCCGATGGTGGAGACAGGGTCGCCCACCTGCACGCGGTCAGAGTTGCCGATACGCACGGTCGGAAGTCCGCTTGCTTCGATCTTGAGCAGGGCGAGGTCGCTGCTTCCGGTCTCCTGCGCGACCAGCCGGGCCTCGAAGGTCTGCCCGTTGCTGCGCGTCACGGTGATTTTGGCAGCGCCATTCACCACATGGGCGTTGGTGAGCAGATATCCGTTCTCCGAAATCAAAAAGCCTGTGCCTGCGTTGGCGGAAACGTACTCCGTTCCGTCTGCGCCTGTCGGCGGAAGGGCGAGAATACCGACAACGGCCTCCACATTCTCCTGATAGATGCGCCCTGCGGAGGAATCTGCGGGCTGCGAACCGGCTGGCTGCGAACCGCTGGGCTCGGTCGCTGCATTGGTGGGAGTCGCTCCCCTGCCGGACAGCAGGGACGAAGCGACGAACCCGCCCAGCAGACCGATCATCAGGGTCAGAACCAAGGCCACAGGAATCCACCACAGACTCTGCTTCTTCGCAGGGGCCTTTCTGGGCGCAGGGGACGGAATCTGAATGGTGATGACCTGTGCGCCGCGCGCGTTCTGCGGGGTGAGCACATAGGTGCCCTGCGCACCGGCTGTCACGGTGTAGCCGACGGCGGCCGGCACGGCGGCACGCGGAGCAGTTTCCCCGTCGTGGCTCTGAACCACGGCGCCGGGATGACTCAGCGTTGCATCCTGAATATGGGCATACCACGGACTGGAAACTGCGTCCGGGACGAAGGACGAGAATGGATCAACGTGATGCGCAGAAGCGCTGAACGGCTCCGGGGCAGTCTGCGGCTCCGGGGCAGCCTGCGGCTCCGGCGCGAGCTTTCTGGAAAAGGTGACGGTGGGGCCGTCCACGCCGCCGATCATGTCGATCGCAGCGGCATGCGATTCAGACGCGGGCTCTGTGTCCATATAAATGGCGGTGGGGCTGTACGCGCCGCCGATGATGTCGTTCGCGGCAGCCTGCGGCTCCGATGCAGTACGCGGTTTCGGGGTGATCTGCGGTTCCGGCATGGGCGTCTTTTTCGAGCCCCGTCGGGACTTGCGGGAGAAGGGAAAAAGCTTTCTGCGCTTCGGCTCGGGCACAAAGCGCGGCAGCGGCGTGCTGAACACATCCGGCACCGTGCGCGGCTCCGGGATGCTGAATTCCTCCGGCGCGACAGGCGCTTCCGGTACGGTCTGCGGCTCCGACGCAGTACGCGGTTCCGGGGTGCTCTGCGGTTCCGGCGCGATGATCGGCTCGGGCGCAAGCTGCGGCTCCGGCTTGGGCGCGTCTTCCGCGATCTGCCGGGGCGTGCGGGTGAAGGAAAAGGTCTTGTCGCTCTTTTCGGCAGGGGCGACCGGGACGCCGGGCGTGGTAAAACGCTCTTTCCCGTTTGCGGTCCAGTCCTTATAATCCATGGGGCATCCCTCCGTTTCGGAGATTCTCACAGGAGCAAAATCTGCTCCGTCATTTTCCCCCATCATAGCAGATTTTTTACAGAAATGCAAGCCAAACGCCGCTGAAAAACATTGGAAACAGTTGAGTTCTTTTCATAAAACGTGTATAATGGGCCGGTAAAAACCGCTGCGGAGCGAGCGTTGGACGCTATGCCACTCCGCAGATGCAAAGGAGAAATCGGCCATGACAGAAATCGAACGACTGAAGAACATTGTCAAGGAGCTGCGCAGCGACCACGGCTGCGCTTGGGATCGGGTACAGACCCATGCCAGCCTGAAGCCGGAGTGCATCGAGGAGGCGGCAGAGGTCGTCTGTGGCATCAACATTCTGGAGCAGACGGGCGACCCCACCAATCTCAAGGAGGAGCTTGGCGATCTGCTGCTGCAGGTGGTGTTCCACGCAGTGCTGGCGGAGGAGGAGGGCCTGTTCACGTTGGAGGACGTGGCGCAGTACGTCTCGGACAAGATGGTGCGCCGCCATCCCCATGTGTTTGCGGGCGTGCAGTTTGCCTCGGACGAGGAACGCAACGCCGCCTATGTTGCCATCAAGCAGGCGGAAAAGGTTGGCAGAGCGTGGGAGGAAGCCTATCTCGAACCGGCGCTGAACGAGGCTGCCGCCCTGATCGGGCAGGCTAAGGCGCGCAAGGGCTATCAGCCAAAAACGATGTGTCTATGAAAAAGGTCAAGATCTACGGAACGCTCGGCCCGGCCTGTGCCGATGTAAAAACTCTGGAGGCCATGTTCCGCGAGGGCATGGACGGGGTGCGACTGAACCTGTCGCACACAACGCTGGAGGCCTCCGCCGCTCTGGTGGAGGCCCTGCACCGCGCAGGGCGTGCCTGCGGCGTGACGCCGGAGCTGCTGATCGACCTGCAGGGGCCGGAGCTGCGCATCGGAAACCTGCCCGCCCCGCTTTCCCTCCGCGCGGGCGAGCAGATTGACGCGGCCCGGCTCTGCCTTTCGCCGGCGCTTTCGGCCCGGCTGCGCCGGTGCCCGCCCGGACAGGCCCTCCTGCTGGACGACGGCAAGCTGCTTCTGACGGCGGAGCCATCCGAAGCAGACGGCGTGCTGCTGCGCGTGGTGCGCGGCGGCCTTTTGGAGCGTCGCAAAAGCGTGGCCCTGCCGGGCTGCGAGGTCCTTGCCCCGGCGCTGACCGAGACCGACCGCGCCCAGCTTGCCGCGGCTCGGGCGTATGGGGTAACTGCCGTGATGCAGCCCTTCGTCCGCAGCCGGGAGGATTTGATCGAGGTGCGCAGCGCCTTGGATCAGGCCGGCGGACAGACGGTTCGCCTGCTGGCGAAGATTGAGAACGCAGCGGGACTGGAAAAGCTGGAGGCGCTGATCCCCTGCTGCGAGGAGATCGTGATTGCAAGGGGCGACCTTGGCAACGCCATGCCGCTCTGGACTCTGCCGGCAGCGCAAAAGCGCATCGCCGCCGCCTGCCGTGCGGCGGGCCGGGATTTCATGGTGGTCACGCAGATGCTGGACTCCATGACGCACAGACCGGTTCCCACCCGCGCCGAGGTCAGCGACGTGTTTAACGCCGTGCTCGATGGGGCTGCGTCCGTCATGGTCACGGGCGAGACTGCGGCGGGAGACTACCCGGCGCAGGTGATTCGCTATCTGACCCAAACCGTCCGCGAGGCGGAACGCTATCTGATACAATCTCTCTGAAAAAAGTTTGCGTCTGGAAATAAAAACCTTCTTCTTCGCCGTCTAATAGGTGAATTGCAATTCAAAACACTTGCGAGGAGCGTGAACGACTTGGAAATGCAAGAATACGCCCGGCGCGTGGAGGACATCCAAAACAAGCTGTTTCAAACGGCTGTCCTCTGGCTGGGCGATCCCTCTGCGGCGGAGGAAGCACTGGACGAAGCGGTCTACCGGGGCTTAAAGGGCTGCAAGCGGCTGCGGGAGCCGCAGTTCTTCAACACTTGGATGACCCGCATCCTGATGAACGTCTGCAACGACGAGCAAAAACGCCGCAAGCGGGAGCAGAGCTGGGAGGTTCTACCCGAAACCGCAGTCGAGGCGTTTGACGCGCTTCCCCTGAGGGAGGCCATTCGGCGGCTGCCCAAGGAGCTGAAGGCGCTGGTGATTCTTCGCTATTTTTCCGGCTTCTCTCTGCGGGAAGCATCGGAGCTTCTGGAAATTCCGCAGGGAACCGCTGCAACAAGAGAACGGCGTGCGCTCCGACTGTTACGGCTGGAGCTGAAGGAGGAGGAACAGATATGAATCGAAATCAGGAATTTTTAGAGCTGACCAGAGAGATCGAGACCTTGCAGGCGCCCGGCGGCAGCGTGGAGCGGGCTATGGCGCAGGCGCGCCATGCAAAGCGCGGCAAGTATGTGCTGCGGCCCCTGATCGGGCTGGCGGCAATCTTTGCGGTCTTTGTGATACTGATTAACGTCAGTCCCACGGTTGCGCAGGCCTGCTCGAAGGTGCCGGGTCTGCGAGAGCTGGCACAGGCCCTGCAATTCTCCCGTTCTCTGCGCGAGGCGGTGGAAAACGACGATTACCAGCCGATCGGCTTGGAGCAGACCCACGGCGATACGACGGTGCGGGTCGAGTACCTGATCGTCGATCAGAAAAACGTCAACGTCTTTTATCGCCTTGTCTCCGCGCCCGAGATCGCGCCGGAGGACCCGGATGATCCGGTGGAGCATTGCTTTTTCCTGGCCCCGGAGATCCGGAAGCCGGAGGGCGCGGACTGGGAGTATTCCATTTCGGCCCGCTGGTGCGAAACCGTTGCCCCCGGCGCGATGCAGTATGCCTCCGTGCAGTTCAGAAACACCGACGTTCCTTCCGAGCTGGATTTTCAGCTCAGTCTGCATGAACCGGATTTGAATCTCCCCGAGGTGGAGCCCTTTGTCTTCCATCTAAAGTTCGATCCCAGCGATACCGCGCAGGGCAATCACTTTGAGATGGATCAGGCCTTTGCGTTGGACGGGCAGAAGCTCCGCCTCACCGGAATCGACGTCTATCCCACCTATCTGGAGTTTACAGTCGAGAGCGAAGCGGACAACACCGCGTGGCTGACGGGACTGGACTATGAATTGGTGACGGAGAACGGAACCCGTTACACGCGCCCCGACGGAATCATTTCCCTCGGCGATCCCGATACGCCGGAGTTCCACACCTTCCGCGTAGACAGCCCGTTCTTCTCCCTGCCCACCTCTGCGACGCTCTGCATCACCGAAGCGGAATGGAAGCTGAAAGCGCAGCCGAAGGCCCATGTGGATCTGAAAACCGGCACGGCGGAGAATCTGCCGCCCGAGAGCGAGCTGGTTCAAGTCGTGCGGCAGGACGGCGCATGGAAGCTGGCCTTCCTTGTCTCGGAAGCGCACCCCCAGTGCTTCGATCTTCGCGTAATGAATGCGGCTGACGAGGAGTATGATACAGACTGGGGCTGGTGGAGTATGATCCCGTGGGATGCGAGTGATACGCCTGCCCCGGAGGGGAAGACTTACGCAATTTTGACGCTGAACGACGATTCTGTCGATGAAATTTGGCTGGAACCGTTCTGCACCGGCGTCTCCGAGCTGGCGTCCCCCGTCAGGCTGACCTTGGATTTGAAGTAATCGGAACGAACGATCGGAGGAACGGATTCTTCGCTTCGCTCAGAATGACGCGGCCCATGAAAAAACCGCCTCCGGCGAAAGCCGGGGGCGGTTGGCGTTTGGATTAGTCTTCCACGTAGGGCAGCAGAGCGATCTGACGGGCACGCTTGATGGCCACGGTGAGCTGACGCTGATGGGCAGCGCAGGTGCCGGTGGTGCGGCGGGGCAGGATCTTGCCGCGCTCGGAAGTGAAGCGCTTCAGCTTTGCGGTGTCCTTGTAGTCAATGCAGGTGACCTTGTCCACGCAGAACAGGCAAACCTTCTTGCGCTTGTGGGGTCTGACTCTGGATTCGTTCGCCATGAGAGGATCCTCCTTCTTTACAGTCTTGTAGAAAAATTCAATTAGAACGGCAGCTCGTTGTCGTCCTCCTCCAGCATCGCGAAATCGGATGCGGCGGGAGCGGCAGGAGCGGCAGGGGCGGAATAGCCCCCGTTGGATGCGGCATAGCTGTTGTCGTTGTAGGAGTGGCCGCCGTAAGCGTTGTCGTTGTAGGAACGACCGGCGTAGGCGTTGTTGTTCCCGCCGCCATAGCTATTGCCGTTGTAGGAGCCGGCGTTGTCGTTGTCGCGCTTGGAATCTCCGAAGTAGACGTTGTCTGCCACGACCTCGGCGCTGGTGCGCTTGTTGCCCTGATTGTCGGTCCAGCTCCGCATTTGCAGACGACCGGAAACCACAGCCATGCGTCCCTTGGCGAAGTACTTGCTGACAAACTCTCCGGTTTGACGCCATGCGACCACGTCAATGAAGTCGGCCTCACGCTCGCCGGTTTCCCGGTTGCCAAAGTCCCGATCCACCGCAATGCGGAAGGATGCGACGGGGACGCCGGCCTGGGTGCGGCGCAGCTCAGGGTCACGAACCAGACGGCCCATGAGCACGATGTGATTGAGCATGGAATGCCTCCTTACGCTTCCACGACGGTGATCAGCGAACGCATGATGCCCTCCGTGATCTTGAACACACGGTCCAGCTCAGCGGGCAGCTCAGGCTTGCTCTCGATGTTCATCAGAACGTAGTAGCCCTCGGGCTTGTCGTTGATGAGATAGGCCAGCCGACGCTTGCCCCACTCTTCAATGTTGGTCAGGGTGCCCTCTGCCTCAACCAATGCCTTGAATTTTTCCACGAGCGCTGCAATACCCTCTTCACCCAGATCGGGATCAATGATGTAAAGAACCTCGTACTTCGCGGAAATCTTTGCCATTTGTTTGCACCTCCTTTTGGTCTTTCGGCCGCTGAATCCCTCAGCGGCAAGGGGATTGTGCCTGCAAGACGAAACTCGCAAGCCGTATTATATTAGCGAAAACCGCGCCGTTTGTCAATCCCTTTTTTCAAAAATCTTTGCGTTTTTCCTTTTTCTGGCTTTTACTGTGCGGTCTTCTCGAAGTGGCGGTCAAGCTGCTGGGTAAACTCCAGCGCGGCGTTGTAGCCGAGGCGTTTCTGACGGTTGTTCATGGCGGCGACTTCGAGAATCACGGCGAGATTTCGTCCGGGGCTGACCGGGATCGTGATGCAGGGCAGCTTGATTCCAAGCAGATCCATGAAGTGATCGTCCAGACCCATGCGATCATAGTGCTTTCCGGCCTCCCACGGGACGATGTTCACGACCAGGTTGATCTCCGTCTGCTCCTTGACCGCGCCCATGCCGAAAAGGTTTGCCACGTTGATGACGCCGATCCCGCGCAGCTCGATGTAGTTGCGAATCAGGCTTGGGGCCGTGCCAATGAGCTGAGAGGAGGTCTTCTTGATCTCCACAGCGTCGTCCGCAATCAGCCGGTGTCCGCGCTTGAGCAGCTCCACGGCGGTCTCGGATTTGCCGATGCCGCTCTCGCCGGTGATGAAGATGCCCTCGCCGTAGACCTCCATCAGCACGCCGTGCCGGGTGACGCGGGGCGCCAGCGCGCTCTTGAGCGAAGTAATCAGGCTGGAAATCACATAGGAGGTGGACTCCTGCGCAAGCAGGATGGTGACGTTGTGCTTCTGTGCCATTGCAATGCACTCGGGATGAGGCTGCTGCCCGCGGGTGATGACCAGGGCCGGAATGTGGTGCGCAAACAGGCGGTCAAAGATTTCCAACCGCTTCTCCGGCGTTTGGTTTTCAAGATAGGTCATCTCCACGAAGCCGAGAACCTCGACGCGGAGGGCTTCAAAATGCTCGAAAAAGCCCATCAGCGGCAGGCCGGGACGGGAAACCTCGTCCACCATGACCCGAATCTGCTCGTAGTCCGTGGACCGGTAGGCGAGAGAGAGGTTGAATTCCTCCACAAGCTGCTTGAGCGGAACGCTGTAATTGTTCATGCCGCACCTCCATGTTGTTTTTCAGGCTGATTGTACCACAGAATCGCGTGGCTTGCAAGTAACAATCCGCAGGGGTCAGTGTCAAGCTGCTACAGGAAAAACTGCACCTCAAAATGGTCTAATGTTCCGGAAAGTCTAAAAGTTGTATTAGCTGCAAGCAGGGTTTCGCCCGCCTGCGTCCTCCGCCTCGTCTGGCGCAAAGCTGCCTTGCCTCTTTTTGAAGCGTTTGATCAGAAAATCATATAAAACTACGGTATGCGGTGCCCTCTGGTAACAGTTCAGCCCCTGCCGGTTAGAGCAGATTGCTAATTGACAGTTGACAGTTGACAGTTTCGGAGTTTTCCAATTCTGGCGAATTGGAAAAGAAATATTTGCGCCGTCGGATACCCGCCGATGCGCACCCGCACAGGGTAGCGGCGCACAG
>JAFYGM010000040.1 GCA_017543225.1 Oscillospiraceae bacterium | reverse complement strand
TATAACATGCTGTGAAAGCTGAGCTGCTTTTCGGTCTCTCGGAGCATCTGTATCACCTTTTGTCTTTAATGCCCCTATTATAACATATTTCCTCAGTTTTCTCTACCATTTACCGACTTTTTCAGTGGTTTTGAATCGTCCCTTGATTGCCTGATTGTCTTAACACGCCGAAAGTGATGTTTTTGTTTCAATCATTCCAGTCCTCCGTGCTTCATCTTTACAAACTTGACGAATTCCTTGACCTCGTTATACATCTCGTCGGTGAGCGCTCCCGTTCCGCCGAAGAGGGCAAACTTGATATCCTCCTCTGTGACCTCCGGCCGCGCAGACGGCTGGGGGTCTTTTCCTTCGGCGGCGTCTGCTTCCGAGGTCCAGCCCATCAGATAGGCAGGGGTCACGTCAAAATAGGCGGCGAGCTTTTCCAGATTCTTTTTGCTGAGCCCACTCTGCCTGCCGGTTTTCAAGTCTGACAGATTCCCGCGGTTGACCCCTGCTTCCCTGCACATGGTTGTCACCGAAATGCCCCGCTGCCTGCAAAGGGCTTCGATCCTTGTGTACAATTCGTTCATTCGGCACCTCCGCGACGATAAGAGGATAAAAATTACGGAAATCCGTAAAAATGGGTTGACATTTTCGGAATCCCGTACTATAATGACAACGGTTACCGATATCCGTAATTGATGAAGATAACTTCATTATATTACGGATAAACCGAAATGTCAAGAGAAAGGAGCGATTCTCATGGTGAATCGTACCAGAATGCTCCGGCAGAGCGTCCAGCGGCTGCTGCGGGAGGATTATCCACAGCGCCGGGCCCAACTGCAAACCCTGCCGCGTCGGATTGCCACGGAGCGTGCCAGACTGGAAGCACTTCGGGCGTCTGCCGCCTTGCCTGTTCAGCCTGTGCGCAGAAAGGACAGGGCGGAACGGGATTCCGCCATCGCCGCGGAAATTGACCGCCTGACGGCAGAGCTGGAGTTGGCAAAGCTCGAGGTTCAGACGATCGACGAGATTTTGGAGGCTCTGCCGCCGGCCGAACGCAGCGCAGTGGAGCGAATGGATCTCAAACGCCAGCACCGCGCGCTCGATTTTCTCTGCGAGGAGTTGGGCTATGAGAAGACGGCAGCTTACGAAATCTACGATTCTGCACTCGATACCATTGCGCGTCTTTACTTCGGTCGCCGCTGACGCAGCCGCCGGAAGCTGCGGAAACAGTGCGGAACCTGAGAAGGCAACAATGTGGTATAATTTAGGCAACACTTTGAGTTCGGCAAAATCAAAGTAAGAAATCGGCAGAATGTGAAAAAGGAGGAGAACCATTGGATTTATTGAATGCAGCAATCATTTCCCGAAACAGCGGGGGCAGCAGCATCGGTGAAGGCAGTCACGTCGGAACGGCCGACATCAGCGGCCTTTCGGAGACGCTCCAGTCCTGGGCCACTGCACAGAACGCGATTGGGCAGGAGACGAACGCCCTGCTCTCGCTGATCGCGCAGGCCGTCAGCGAGGACGCGAGCGGACAAATCACAGATTTTCAGACGATTCAGAGCTACCTTCGCGCCGGGCAGATCTCACGGATCCTCTCCGTGGGCGACCAGCTTCGCGTGAACCGGCTGGACACGGTGAGCGCCACGGTATCCGGCAACATCACTGCTGCGGCGGTAGACGCGGAAGCCTTCCTGACCATGACGCAGCACCCTGAAACGACGGCCTTCACCTTCACCTATGACGGAACCGGCTGGTCGATGCGCGACGCAAGTGGCACGGTTCGCCCGGCGGAGCTGGCGGCCTACGGCATTACCGTCACCGGGACGCCTGCAGCCAACGATGTGATTACCGTACACGAAACGGCTTCAACACTGCTGTGGGATGTGCTCGGCGTGGACTGTGATACTCCGGCCGATCCGCATCACACGCACACCTTGACGCTCGGACTGCACGATTGTGCTGCAAGCCTGATGTTTGACGCACGAGAAGCTTTGTTCCATTTCGCAGAGGGGCTTTCCGCAGGAACCTACAACTTTACGGTCACAGAGCACAGTTGGGTTCCCGGTGACGAGAACAAAACATTTCAGTTTACACTCACGCAGGACATTCCGGCAGGCGGTCAGCTTGTGCTGGATGTCGCATACAATGTCACCATTGCGGACAGTACCGCAAAAACCTATTCTGGCGCGGCCTCTGCGACGGAGATCGAGACAGTGGCGATTACAGAGGGTTCAGGCGGCACTTCCCTCGGAGAGGTCAGTAACACAATTGCCAACGGCGCGAACTCCCTGCAGAGAGCGTTGAATGGCAACGGAAACTACGGCGAATCTGCAATCAGACAGTATCTCAACAGCGCTGCCGCTGCAGGCAGCGTGTGGACTGCAAGGAACGCGTGGGACCGTGCGCCGTCCTGGAACGCATCTACCGCGGGGTTCCTCAGAGGGCTTGACAAAGCGTTCCTCTCCGTCATCGGCGAGGTCACGAAGAAGACTGCTCTCAACACCGTGTGCGAAGCGAACGATGATACGACTTCTACCGAAAAGGTTTTCCTGCTCTCTCGCTCTGAGGTGTATGGCGGCAAAGAGGTGACGGGTGGCGAAGGGGCGGCCTATCCGTACTACTCCGATTACTCTGCGCTCAACGCAGCCGGAATGAACGCGGACTCCAACCGCGTCAAATACAAAAACGGCACTGCATTTTTTTGGTGGCTTCGCACGCCATTCGCATCAAATGCAAACGGCGTGCGTGGCGTGAATTCCGAAGGAATTGTCAACTACACAACTGCGAGCAACAGCAGCAGTAAAGGGGTTGCCCCGGCTTGCTGTATTGTCTGAGTGAAAGGAGGGGCGCACATGAGAATCATCGTAAACAGAAACGAAAAGCTGCGCCGTTTGGAGCAGGAGAACCGCCGACTTCAAGCACAACTGGTGCAGGCGCAGGCAGATATTGCCTTTGTGTCGGTTATGACGGATGTGGAATTGCCGGACATGGACGGAGAGGAGGATTCCGATCATGCGTAAGCTTGTCAAAAGAATCAAGGATTGGTACGAAGCTGGGAACTGGACGCATGAGCAGGTCGTTCTGGTGCTGCAAAAGGAGAAGATTTCCGCAGAGGAGTATACAATCATCACCGGAGAAGAATACAGCGAAGAAGTGCAGGGAGAAGCATGACGGTTCGAATTGCGTGTTTGGGTGTGGCAGCCGGGGTCGTCAGCGCTCTGATCGGCGGCTGGGATACGGCAATGGAAACACTTTGCATTGCAATGCTTCTGGATTATGCTTCCGGCCTGATTGTGGCTGGGGTGTTTCATAAGAGTCCGAAAAGCAGGGAAGGGGGGCTGGAGAGCAAAGCGGCGCTCAAAGGACTGCTGCGCAAGTCTCTGGTCGTGGCGGCGGTCATTGCGTTCCACCAACTGGACCGCCTCACCGGGAAGAGCTATTTCCGTGACGGCGCGGCATGGGCCTTCTTCTCGGTCGAGGTCATCAGCATCCTTGAAAATGTCGGCCTGATCTACCCGCTGCCCAAGTTCGTGACGAAGGCAATCGACTGGCTGCACAACAAAAGCAACGCGCTTGCGGACGCCGTTCCGGATGCAGACTTGGACAAAGGCGGTGATACGAAATGAATCTGATCAAAAGGTACATCACCAAAAACCCCTACTTTTCGGACGGAAGGTATCTGACGGACAGCGGTTTTGACGGTTTTTTTCTGCACAGCGTCGGCTGCAATCAGCCCGATCCGCTGGTATTTCTGCGCGGCTGGGACAACGCTGCGCACACCAATGCGGGAATCAACGGCTTTATCGGCGCGGAGGCGGTCTACATCACGGCGCCCTGCCTGGAATCGGTCGGAACTGTCAAGCGAATGCCCCATGCGGGCCGACCCGCAAACGATCACTATATCGGCTTCGAGATGACAGAGCCGAAGCAGCTTCGGTATAATCAAAACGCAACGGCCTTCACGGTGCCGGAGGCAGAGCTGGAGTCAGCGCGGTCGTTTGTAGCGGCAACCTACTGCAATGCGGTCGAGCTGTTCGCCGCCCTGTGCCTGTTCCACGGCAAGGACCCGCTGGCGGACGGCGTGATCCTATCGCACCGGGAGGGCGCAAAGCGCGGAATTGCGACAAATCACGGCGACCCCGAAACCGTGTGGAACGGCCTCAACATGCCATACACGATGGACGGCTTTCGCGCCGATGTGAAATCGAAAATGGAGGAGAACGGGATGACCAGGGATGAATGCAATGCGCTGATTACGCAGGCAGTAGCGCCGCTGAACGCGCAGATTGCCGCGCTGAAAAATCGCCTAACCGAAAAAGAAAACGAGCTGCAGCAGCTTCAGACCGGAATCGGCTTCCATAGCGAGCGGATTTCGGCTCTCTGTGAGCTGGTTGGGATGCACAGTACGGAGATTTTGCAGTGTACGGCCCTGACAGAGGCACAACGCACCGCGCTGGAGGCACTCAATGACGGCATCGACGAGCGGATTCAGACGGCGCTAAACGCCGCCCTTGGCCCAATGATCGGGCATTTGGAGGATGCGCCGAAGTGGATGCGTCCCGCACTGCGGGAGCTGCTGGAATTCGGCGTGATCAACGGCGGAACCCCCGCCGAGGTTGATCCGCTGGACGTGAACAAGCGGCAGGCGATTTTGGAAGCCGTGCTGATGGCGAAGAAGTGCGCCGAGCGCTATGCAGACGCCCTCCTCCTGCCGACGCTGGACGAGAACGGAGAAGCGACGGCATAGCGTAGACGATCCTGTAATGCCCATGAATCGGTGAGACTGACATTTTCTGATTGTGCATTCGTTTTTCTCCCCAAATTCATCCGTTTTTTCTTTTGTTTTTAGGGATAAAACATCTGGACAATTGAAAGGAAACAGTGTATAATAAATATGGCGGTTACAGAGAATCGTCATTATACTGTTATACTGATGCGCTCCGGCGCACGAAACGGAGGAAAACGACTATGCCTGTCAAAGTAGCAATCAATGGTTTTGGACGTATCGGCCGTCTGGCCTTCCGTCAGATGTTCGGCGATTCCGCTTATGAGATCGTTGCCATCAACGACCTGACCTCTTCCAAGATGCTGGCGCACCTGCTCAAGTACGACTCCACGCAGGGCAACTACGCGAACAACCACACCGTCGAGTTCAACGAGGGCGAAGGCGAGGACAACTACATCGTAGTGGACGGCAAGAAGATCGTCATCTACAAGATGCCCAATGCCGCCGATCTGCCCTGGGGCAAGCTCGGTGTTGATGTCGTGCTCGAGTGTACCGGCTTCTACACCAAGAAGGAGAAGGCACAGGCCCATATCGACGCCGGCGCCAAGAAGGTCGTGATTTCCGCACCCGCCGGCAACGATCTTCCCACCATCGTCTACAATGTCAACCATCAGAAGCTGACCAAGGAGGACAACATCATCTCTGCTGCCTCCTGCACCACCAACTGCCTCGCTCCCATGGCCAAGGCTCTGAATGAATACGCACCCATCGCCTCCGGCATTATGACCACCGTTCATGCCTACACCGGCGACCAGATGCCGCTCGACGGCCCCCAGAAGAAGGGCGATCTGCGCCGTTCCCGTGCTGCTGCCATCAACATCGTCCCCAACTCCACCGGCGCTGCC
>JAFYGM010000039.1 GCA_017543225.1 Oscillospiraceae bacterium | reverse complement strand
TGATAGCCAACGATAAAGTTGACCGCCGCGCCGACAGTGCCGCAAGCCATTGCAATCATCAAGACCAAATGAGCGATCTTAAGAGGGCTTGATTTTTTCACTGCTTTATAAACCTCCTTATTCAGAGAAGGGAGTCCCCGCAGAGGCTCCCCCGATCGCAGGCCCCACAAGCATCTGCGACCGAATCACCGGAATTTAGAATACCTGCTCGCGCAGCAAATGTCAACAGCCCGATTCCTGAACGTGTACATGAGCGTCACCGTGTTGCGATTCATACCACTTCGGTGAACGCCAACGAGAGACGACCCGATTCCCCTGGCTCTCACATCCCGGTGGCGTCGACCAGGTTTTTCTTCAAAAAAGAGTAAGCTGATTTTTGCAGTTCCCACGAGTACGGTTTAATGTATCGTTCCTCTATTTCATTTTTTGAATCGCCTTTTTTCTCAATTCGAACTCCAGGATGGCGATTTATTTACCCGGGTCATTTGTCCGGGCTTTACGCTTTTTGATCAGGTAGTCAAGCGCCTGTAGCATCCGGTTTTTCCCGATGTGCTTCACTGCGTATGCATCGGCATTCAGCTCGGCCTGCTTCACCTTGCCTTGCAGAATATCATTGGTTCTTTGTTCCCGCAATCTTCTGGAAGTCATATCTTGGGGGAATGCAATAAAATCCCCATTTCTGAAATGATCCAGCTCATGCAGCATGAGCGCGAAAAAGACATAGGGTTTATCATACTGGCAGGCTTTGTGCTCATCATCGACCCGGACATGCGGAGAATCAAGACCGGCATCGTCTTTGATTCATCCAACGCCGGAACAAACTGCTGCCGGAGGCAATGGAACCAATTTTTCATCGATTTGCGGAAAGTTTTGGGACAGATCGCACCTACAAAGGCTACCTCTTTTTTCGGCAGACTCCCGTCTGCTCCTTTGCCATACCCTTTTTCAAAAAAATGAGCACACCGCTTCCGATGTGCTCACTTCCTTGTGTGTCCCCGTTTTGCCTTTCGTCACTAACTTAGTGACATTGCAGGCCTTTGACAATTGCCGCGACGGAAACGATCAGGGGCGTCAGGACCACCAGCAGCGTCGCGAGATTGACACCAGCTGACATGGCCACCGGCAGAACGCCGAATCCGACATTTGCAGGACCCTCCAGGTTGTGTTTCAATGTGAAGAAATAGGTCGCAGCCGTTGCAAGGGACACGGCGAGCGAGACAAGTGCGAGCGGGAGTGTGACTGCCCGCCGCGCCGCCTCGGTAAGATTGTTGTAATAGAGCTCCCACACGGCAATACTCAGAAATGCCACCAGAGACACCAGCAGAAAGGCCAGCGTATAGGGGACGTAGCCGGCGGAGAAATCAAGAATAAAGATGCCGAAGAAAAAGCCGCAGAAGCCGTAGAGCGCGACCAGCAGCCAGACGGCGCGAAAGACGCGTCGTACGCCCCTGCCCCTCCTCTGAATGGGCGCCCGGCCCGGTCCGGCAAAGCCCGGCGACCTTTTAAGATACGCCAAAACGCTTGCGCCGCAAGCGATGTAGAGCATAGCGTACAACAGTGCGTCCAGCGGATAGAGCCGGGACGGCCCGCCCTCGGTGAGCGACAGATAGCGCCCGGCGATGCGCATGGCGAGCACGTAAAACGCAATCGCAGCGCCCAGAACGACAGCGAAAACCGCGCAGCTTTTCGCCCGTTTTCGCAGGATATCGCCGCCCTCATTCCGATAGAAGGCGTGCGCGCCCAACAGGCCGCTCAGGGATAGGAAAAAGGACAAAAAGACAGGAAGTGAGCGCAGCGCGTCGCGCAAGGCGATATCGAGACCGCCGCAGACGACAGAACCGATGCAGTCCGACAGACAGTACAGGAAATCCATGAATGTGAAGGCCGATAAGGCGAAACACACGGCGACGCCCAGCATCACCGCGCCCGCCTGCTTTTTCTGCCGCGCGTCCAGCCCCGAAAGGACGGAGCGACGATCAAACAGCGTTTTCATCACCATTTCACCCATGCGGCGAAGTCTCCGTCCGCCCTTTCGTTGAAGTAAAGGTGCTCTAAGTCAAATTCACCGTTTCGCCCGGTAAGCGTCACCAGCGACGCGCCGATAAGGTCAAAATCCTCCGTGATGCCGACGGAGGCCAGCCCGGCGCGCACTGCCGGGTCGTCCGAAGAAGCGTCGATGTGCGCGAAATAGAGCTCCTCTCCGGTCTTGACGCCGAGACCGATGACAACGCCATCATATTCCACGGTCCAGTCCACGTTGTGGGCGTGGCCCATGAAGGCCGCGACCAGCCCATGATCCTTCGCCCGGTCAATGAAGTCGCTGGCGCAGGCCTCGCTTCCGTTGTCGTCGAAGTCCTCCAGCTTGAAGAACTTATTTTTGAGCGCCGCGCCTTCCTCGGAGACAGCCCGCCAGGCTTTCCCGTTTTCATCCTGCGGGATGTGGTAATAGGCGATGGCGGGCACGTCCTCCCCCGCGAGGGCGTGCTGCCGGAGGAACCAGTCTGTCTGCTCCGGGCGAAGAAAGTCGTCGTCCCGGAACAGGGAGAACTCCGTTTCCGAGAAGTCCGCGCCGGAATCGAGGTTTGCGATCATCCACACCGCGGGGCTGTTTTTCGTGCCATCCTCTGTGAGATCAATAACATAATTGCTCCGCCCGTAAAGGTCGTCAGAGAGCTCGCAATAGAGGCAGTGCGGCGCGGCATGAAAGCGCTTTGCCAGGGCCTTCGGGTGATAGAGTCCCTGCCGGTCGTGGTTGCCCCAGACCGGCGCATAAAGGAAGCCGCACTCCTCCGCCTTGCGCTCGAAGTAGTCGATGAAGGTGTCCAGGTGATAGCTGTTCGCCAGCATGAACATATCGCCGGTGAGCTCCACCAGGTCGATCTTCGCCCCCGGCCCCTGGGTCGCGGCGATGTGGGCGCTGACCTCCTTCAGCAGCTTGTTCAGATAAGCCTCCGACGCGCGCACAGAAGAATTCACGTTCCAGTGGATGTCCGTGAGCTGGAGAATATTGAAACTGTCATGGTAGCGGAGGGTGAAGACGTAATCCTCCGGATGCTCCGAGGAGGAAACCGTCTCCCCGCAGGCGGCGAGGATGAGCAGCATCGCCGCCGCCAGGAGGATGCAGAGGAGTTTCTTTTTCATAGGCAGATGACCATTGATCGGGGGCGGCGGCGGGATGCGGGCATCCCGCCGCCCGGTGTGTTACTGCACCTTCGTCATTTCAAAAGTTGCGGTGAAGGTCGTGCCGTCGTCGTTTTGGCGCAGGGCGGTCCAGCTCATGGCGTCGCCGTCGATGGTGATCTCCCACCACTCGCGGTTTTCGACGTCATTATCCACCCAGCGGGTGCAGAGCAGGTTGCCGGCCACGAAATATTCATTGAGCGTGTTGGTGCTGGGGACCCAGGCGTCGCCGTCCTTGACGTAGTAGACGAAGCTGCCGTCGGCGCGGTACTCCCAGCGGTGGACCTGCCCGTCGTCGAAGACGGAGCCGACGCTGGTGCAGCGGCCCTCCCAGGTGCCGAGGATGGCGGCGCTGTAGTCTTCGTTGACTTTGACATAGCGACAAACATCTTCAGAGGTGTTCCTTACGGCACCATTCACCATTACGATCCGCTTTCTGTTTGCCGTGAACTCGGTGTCGCTGATGGCGGTGATGAAAAACTCGAAATCAATGGCTACATTCTCGCCGGTATGACTGGTGAGGGTCACCTTGCTGCCATCAATGACAACATCCCTTTCAATATAGTTTTTCCAAAGCACGCGTGACGATTGCCCATCCTTCGAGACGCTCGAATAGGCCTTTGTGTCAGAGACAAAGTCGAACACATCTTTCTCGTTGGTCATCGCGGGCAGACCGTCATGGTCTGCCAACATCCACTTTCCGAGAATCAGCTCTGCCAGGTCGGCTTCGTCGCCCAGGTACTGCGCCACGTTCTCTGCCGTGATGATGCCGGGCTCAAGCAGATACGACGGCACCGCCATGACGCCGTTATGATAGGATTCAGCGTCGTACATGGCCTTGGCGGGCAGGGCGTCGGCCAGCGCGGCGTCGAGTCTCTTTCCCTCCAGGACAGCCTTGGAGACCGCAACAGCCACGG
>JAFYGM010000038.1 GCA_017543225.1 Oscillospiraceae bacterium | reverse complement strand
GCTTCGCCTACGAGCCCCAACACTTTCTCTATAAATCCGGCATCCTTCAGATTAGAAGTCGCCTTCGCTAAGTCATATTTTGACGCTTTTTTCTGGTATTCATCGAAATCCATCTTACCTCCTTATCTTAAATTATTATAACATGCTATAATACAGACATGGAAGATACTCGGAATCTCATCGACGAATACAAGGGGCTTAGTAATGAACAAGTTTTTGACACCTTGTCTCAAAAACGCACCCCTCTCGAAATTGCTATCGAAAACGTCGAACACGATTTCAATATCGGCTCAATCGTCCGCACTGCCAACTCTTTTAATGTGAAAACAGTCCACATCATTGGTAAGAAAAAATACAACCGGCGCGGCGCCATGTGTACCGATGTTGCCATTCTGGTTGTGGCTGCGGACGACGGAATCATGCCGCAGACCGTCGAGGCCATCAACCATGCCAAGGCCGCCAACATTCCCATTGTCGTGGCGGTGAATAAGATGGATAAGCCCGGTGCAAATCCGGATCGCGTCCTGACCCAGTTGACCGAGCATGATCTGGTTCCCTCTGATTGGGGCGGCGATACCGAGGTCTGCCGCATCTCCGCCAAGACCGGAATGGGCATCGACGACCTGTTGGAGACCGTCATTGTGACTGCCGAGCTTCAGGATCTCAAGGCCAACCCCAACCGCGCTGCCAAGGGCACGGTCATCGAGGCCCGTCTGGACAAGACGCGCGGCCCGATTGCCACCTTGCTGGTGCAAAACGGCACCCTCCATCAGGGCGATACCATCATCGCCGGAACCGCCGTAGGCCACGTCCGTGTGATGACCGACGACAAGGGGAAGTCCATCAAGCACGCCGGACCTTCCATTCCTGTAGAGATTACCGGTCTGGCGGAGACCCCGAGCCCCGGCGACGCCTTTGAAGCCGTCACCGATGAGCGCATGGCCCGCCAGTTGGTCGAGCAGCGCAAGCAGAAGGCCAAGGACGAGATGGCAAAGCTCCAGTCCAAGGTCACGCTGGAAAATCTGTTCGATCAGATGAAGAAGGGCGAGATGAAGGAGCTGAACATTCTGGTCAAGGCTGACGTGCAGGGCTCTGCCGAGGCGGTCAAGGCCAACCTGATGAAGCTCAACAATGAAGAGGTCGTCGTCAAGGTGATTCACTCCGGCGTCGGCGCGATCAACGAGTCCGATATTCTTCTGGCCTCCACAGCCAACGCGATTATTGTCGGCTTCAACGTCCGGCCGGATGCTGCTGCCGCAGCTTCTGCCCAGCGCTCCAACGTGGATATCCGCCTTTACTCCGTCATTTACGAATGTCTGGAGGAGATTGAGGCTGCCATGAAGGGCATGCTGGCGCCGAAGTACCGCGAGGTCGTCATCGGTCATGCCGAGGTGCGTGTGCTCTACAAGGTCAGCGCAATCGGCACCGTTGCCGGCTGTTACGTCAAGGACGGCAAGATCACCCGCGACGCCAAGGTGCGCGTCCTGCGCGACAACGTCGTGATCTATACCGGCGAGCTGGGCAGCCTGCAGCGCTTCAAGGACTCCGTCAAGGAAGTGCAGGCTAACTTCGAGTGCGGCATGTCGGTTGCCAAGTATAACGATCTCAAGGAAGGCGACATCTTCGAGTGCTTCGTGATGGAGCAATACCGGGATTGATCGATAAGGATATGGGCGGCATTAGCCGCCCATATCCTTATCGAAATGAAGTATTTGCTGGCGCAAACAGGAAGTGCGCGTCGCGCATGAAGCGTGCTGTGCACAGGAAGAATCGCTTGCGCGATATTGGCATTTCAGAACGGCGTGCGAAAGGATGAGATCAAAATGAGAGAGGATAAGCTTTCCGTTCTGTCAATGCGTTTTTCCGTAGAAATCTTTCATTTATCCAAGCGATTACAGAGCCAACGGGAGTATCTTATCTCCAATCAAATCGGGCGCAGCGGGATGTCCATTGGGGCAAATATCCGTGAAGCGCAGTATGCGCACAGCAAAGCCGATTTTATTGCGAAGCTTCAGATTGCACTCAAAGAAGCGAGTGAGACCGGATATTGGCTGGATCTGCTGCATGAGGTTCAGTGCTTGCCGGAAGCAGACCATAAGCGTCTTTCTGCTGCCTGCGGAGAGCTTCGCGTGATTCTGATACATTCGATCAACACAGCCAAAGCCAACCTTGCAAGGCAGCGCGGTGAGAATACAAAATACGAACAGGAAAAACAATGAAGATATTTGAACATGTGCGGAGCATACCTCATATCGAAGATACTTCCTATGCGGCGCATACTTCATATCTCCAACGGAGATCTTCATCTCCGACTGAAAGGAGGAGCCTATATGCCATCCAACAGAATTGGTAGAATCAACGAAGAAATCCAGCGGGAGCTGTCCGATCTGCTGCGGACGCTGAAGGACCCCCGCGTACAGAAGACAATGGTTTCCGTGACCCGCGTGGAGACGACAGCCGATCTGCACTACGCCAAGGTCTACGTCTCTGTCTATGACAAGGAACAGGCCGGAGAAGTGTTTAAGGGGCTCAAGTCCTCCGGCGGCTATCTGCGCCATGAGCTGGCAAACCGCCTGAGCCTGCGGCATACGCCTGAGCTGGTGTGGGCCGAGGATCACTCGATCACCTACGGCGCACGGATTCTGGACATTCTCTCCAAGCTCGACATCCCCGAGGAGGACGGGCAGAGCGAAGAGGGGGCGGACGAATGACGGCCCTGCTGACCCCGCAGGAGGCCGCCGCCCTGCTCTGTGCCGGGGACAATTATCTGATTCTCTCCCACCGCCGCCCCGACGGCGATACGGTGGGCTCCTGCGCTGCCCTCTGCCGCGCCCTGCGTGCGCTGGGCAAGCGGGCGTGGGTCTATTCAAATCCGCAGTTTACGCCGAAGCACGCGCCGTATCTGGAGGGCCTGACGGCCCCCGCAGGCGTTCGGGATTATTCCTTCCTCTCCTGCGACGTGGCTTCCCGCAGTCAGCTTCCCTTCGGCATGGAGCATGCAGAGGTGTTGCTTTCGATTGACCATCACGGAACGAACGACCTCTTTGCGGACGGAACGCTGGTGAACCCAAAGGCCGCCGCCTGCGGGGAGCTGCTGATCGACCTGATCCCCCTGCTTGGCATTTCGCTTGACCGGGAAATGGCCGAGGCCCTCTACGTTGCCATTTCGACTGATACAGGCTGTTTCCGCTATTCCAACGTCACGGCGGATACCTTTCGCTGTGCCTCGCGCTGTGTTGAGGCTGGTGCGGAGGTCTATCCGATCAATCGGCGCTTCTTTGAGACGAAAAGCCGCCCACGGTTGGCATTGGAGGCCTGGCTGGTGGAGCACATGGAGTATGATTCCGGAGGAATCGTTGCGCTGTCCGTCATCGAGCCCACGCTGATGGAGCGTTTAAGACTGACTGAGGACGATGTAAACGATATTGCAGGCTTTGGACGCACGATTGAGGGCGTCGAAATTGCCGTCATGCTCCGCGAGGTGGAGAACGGGATGGGGAAGGTCTCCGTCCGCACCTCTCCGACCTACAGCGCGGCGCGCATCTGCGCGCAGCTCGGCGGCGGCGGACATCCCGCGGCTGCGGGGGCGAGTGTTCCCGGCGGCATTCCCGCCGCACGGAAGGCGGTCATGGAGGCTGTGAAAAAGGAGATCGAGCTGTCATGCCAAACGGAATCCTGATTGTGAACAAGCCTGCGGACTGGACCTCGCAGGATGTGGCGGCAAAGCTGCGCGGGGTTTTTCACGAAAAACACATCGGACACGGCGGAACCCTTGATCCGATGGCAACCGGCGTTTTGCCCATCTTTATCGGGCGGGCGACGCGGGCTGTGCCCTTTTTTGAACACGCAGACAAGGTTTATGAGGCCGTGCTGCGGCTCGGCCTTGTCACGGATACGCAGGACATCACGGGCCGGACGCTGGAAGCTCGCGAAGCGAAGGTCACGCCGTCGCAGCTCGAAGCCGTCCTTCCGCGCTTCCGGGGGCAGATCGAGCAGCTTCCACCCATGTATTCCGCCGTCAAGGTGAACGGACAGAAGCTCTATGCCCTTGCCCGGCAGGGCAAGGAGGTCGAGCGCCAGAGCCGCGCGGTGACGGTCTTCGAGCTGGAAGCGGAACCTGCCGGGACAGGCGCTGCCTGTCCGCCCGATCCGGCAGCCGGGAACGAACAACCTGCAAGGGACTATCGAATTCACGTTCACTGCTCCAAAGGCACCTACGTCCGCACCCTCTGCCACGATATTGGCGCGGCGCTGGGCTGCGGTGGCTGTATGGCGGCGCTGGTTCGGACGCGAGCGGGCCGCTATTCGCTCAGGCAGGCCTACACGATGGAGCAGATCCTCTCTGCCCCGAACCCCGAAGCCCTGCTGCTGCCCATCGACAGTCTCTTTGCAGACCGTCCGTTCTGCAAGCTCAACGAAGCAGGGGAGCAGAAGCTTCGCAACGGCGCGAGCCTGCGCACGGGGAAGCTGGCGGACGGAGAGTACCGGGTCTACGGCCCGTCGGGGGATTTTCTCGCCCTCTGCGCCGTGACCGCCGGCGAGCTGCGGACGATTAAGAGCTTCTTTTCGGTATAATCACTCCGCAGCGCGGATTGGCCCAAAACGGCGTGTCAGAATGGCTTGACACGCCGTTTTGGGCCAAAGAAAAACGGAAGAATGATGCAAATACCTCGATTTTTTTCTGCATTGTCCACAAAATCTTAGTATTATTCGCTTTTTTCCAGACAAAAGAAAAAACGATACCGCTTGACAAATGCGCTGGATTTGTGTAGAATGTCGGTTGAAAGGAAAATACAATCGGTGTTGTATGCACGTAGGGCTGTCGGGAACCTGCCTTCCACGCGGATTTGGCTTTCGTGCCGATGCGCGAGGCTTTTTGGGCGCCCATGCTGCGCTCCGTAAGAAAAGGAGAACATACATGAACGAAAAGGTGAGGACTTCCGGTACTGAAGAATTGGGAGAAATTGATTTATTAGACCTCGTCAAGGTGATTTGGCACAGGTTCTGGGTGGTGCTTCTCGGCCTGATCGTCGGAGGCGCTGCGGCGTTTTCCGTGGCGACTTATCTGATGACCCCCAAGTATCAGGCAACTTCCACAATTTATATTTTCTCCAAGACGACAAGCATCACCTCTCTGGCGGATCTGCAGATCGGCAGTCAGCTAACGGAAGACTTCCAGATCATCGCCAAGACGAGAGATGTCATCGAAAGCGTCATTCTGGAGTTGAACCTGAATACCACCTATGAGCGGCTTCGCAATAATGTCTCTGTGGAGAATCCCGCTTCCTCCCACATGCTTCAGATCACTGCGGTCGATACCAATTCCGAGCGGGCAGCCGCGATCAGCAATAAGCTCTCAGACAAGCTGCGTGACCAGATTGCCGACATTATGAACACCGATCGTCCTTCTGTGGTTCAGCGAGCCACGCCCCCTGCGCGTCAAAGCAGCCCGAATGTTCGCAATATGACGATTCTTGGCGCACTGATCGGCGCGTTCCTGTTTGCCGCTGTGATTGTGGTTCGCTATTTGATGGATGATACCATCAAAACCAGCGACGACGTGCACAAGTTCCTGAATCTGGATGTGCTGGCGGAGATTCCCTTTGTTCGATCTCAGACCAGCCACAATGCCAAGGACGAAAAGAAGCATGAGAAGGGGAGCGGACAGAAATCTTCCCCCAAGGCTTAAGGGTGACAGAGTCCTATGACGAACAAAAGAAAGGCCCTCTTTCTTTCAGGTGTTTTCCTGATGGCGCTTGGCCTTGGCTATCTGACCTACTGGGGCGTGACAAGCTGGCGCACAAAACGGGAGGCCGAGGAGCTGCAAAGCCTTGCATTCTCGGAGACGGCGACTATGGAATCGACGCCGCAGACCTCTGCCACAGATACATCGGATACCGTGACCACCTCTGAATCGGTGACGGATACGACGGAAGAAAAGGAATCCTATGTTTCTCCGATCGACTTTGAGGCGCTTTGGGCGGTCAATACGGACATCTATGCGTGGCTGAAAATCGACGATACGGACATCTCTTATCCGATCCTGCAGCATCCGAGCGACGATTCCTACTATTTGAATCACACGCCGGAGCGTCGGAGCGGGTTCCCCGGCTCCATTTTTACCTATGCCTGCAACGCGAAGGATTTTTCGGACTTCAACACGGTGATCTACGGGCACAGGATGGACAATGGACAGATGTTCAGCAATTTGAAATTCTACCGGGACGAGGCATATCTGAAGGAACACCGTACCATCCGCGTGTATCTGCCGGATCGGGAGTTGGTCTACACCGTCTTTGCGGCAGTTGTGTATGACGACCGGCTGATTACCTCCTATTTTGACAATGCTGACCCCTATTCCTGTCGGGCCTATCTGGAGTCCATTTATCAGAATCGGAACCTGAACAGTCATATTCTCAAGGATCTTGAGGTTACGGTAGAGGATCGTCTCATTACGCTGAGTACCTGCATCAAGTGGGAAAAGCAGAACAGATACCTGGTTGTGGCGGTGTTGACCAATGAGATCACATAAGAGTCTTTGGATTGCTGCGGCAGTCATTCTTCTGTTTGCCGCGATCGGCGGTGTAGTTGCGGCCCTGTGGAAGGACGCGCCTGCTCCAACGGAACACCGTGCGACGGAGCCGCATACCGCGTCCCTGGGAACCGGAGAATCCACGACTGCCGAGACCGAGGCTGAATGGGGAAAAACCATTGTGGAGGACGGGAAAATCTACCGCCTGAATCCCAATCTGCATGCAATCCTGTTCCTCGGTGTAGACGACGGGAATACTACTACGCCCGGTGTCGCGCCGGGAGAGGGCAGAAGAGCGGATACGATCCTGCTGCTTGTGCTGAACGACGAGACGAAACAGTCTACTGCACTGTCCGTTTCGCGCGATACCATGACGAATGTGGAGGTCTATGAGAAAAACGGCGATTATGCCTATACCGGGTTCTCCCACATCAATATGCAGTATTACTTCGGAGACAGCGATTCCAGAAGCTGTTATCTGATGAAAAAGGCGGTCTCCCGCCTTCTGTACGGCATTCAGATCGAGGGCTGTCTGTCCTTGAAGCCCGATGGAATCGTGACCATTGTGGATCAGCTCGGCGGCCTGTCGCTGACCATGCCGGCGGATTACACCGACATTGACCCGCGCTACACGGAGGGCGCTTCGGTGACCCTGAGCGGCGCTGAGGCGGAGCGTCTGCTGCGCTACCGCGATATTACCGTGTCCGGGAGCAACGAGACGCGCGCCGCACGGCATCTTCAGGTGGTGACTGCGCTGTTTGACGAGCTGCACAGCACGACAAGCCTGAATGAACTGGAGTCCCTGCTGGAGGCGGCCGGTGACGGCCTTTACTCCGATTTGAATGCGCAGACCTTGAAAAAGCTTTTAACCTATCACTTGAATTCTGAATCGCGGAGTGTGCCCGGTACTGTAGTTTCGGGCGGGAATCACGATGAATTTCATGTGGACGAGGCTGCTCTGCGAAGTCTGCTGATCGAGCTGTTCTATCAGCCGGTCGAGGACGAATAATTTGTTATCGCGTATTTAACGATGTGAGCACATCATTAAATAACTCTTTGAAGGAAGGAGGAATGTAATTTTGAAAATGCTCAAGCTCATGTCTCTCTTTGCAGTTGTTTGCATTCTGATGGTCTGTGTTGCCGGTCCTGCTTTTGCTGCTGGCAGCAAATCCGATTGGGTGGAGATCAAGGGGCCTGCAAATCTGGTTGTTGAAGAGCCGCTGCCCAACGATCCGATTCTCACTCCCGACCTCGCTGCCGCTGAGGTGGATGGAACCTCGGCTCGCGAGTGCGTCAAGATCGATCAGTGGAACATCACCTGCTCCACGCTTCCTGTGACCGTGACCTTCAGCGTCGAACTCGCTGCAAACCAGAAGGGTTTTGTTTATCATTGGAATGGTTCCAGCTGGGATCTGATGGGTAACGTCAACGAGCCCATCGTGTTCAATCATCTGTCGCCCGTCGGCGTTGCGATTTTCCAGTATGCGTCCGAGCCGACTCCCGCCCCCGCTCCCGATGATGGCAAGCCCACCTCTCCTGCAACCGGTTCTAACGGTCTGGCGCTTGCTCTCGCCGCGATCGTGATGGGTGGCACTGCTGTCTTCATCTCGACCAAAAAGAAGAGCTGACATGCATGTAGAGCTCTTTCGGGGGAGTACGCTCCCCCGAAAGAGTACCTGTTTCATGACGGAGGCGCTTATGACCAAAATTGTGGATCTCCACTGTCACATTCTCCCGTACGTAGACGATGGTGCTCTGCGTTGCGAAGAATCGGATGAGCTGTTGGAAATGCTCTTTCAGCAGGGAGTTCGCGTTTTGTGCGCCACGCCGCATTTGCGCAAGGGGATGTTTGAAACTCCGGACGAGGAGATTCAAGCCCAATTTGCCGATCTGCTGAAGCGTGCGGATCGGCTGGGGGAGCGTATGACGCTCCTGTTGTCAAGGGAATACCATTGCGACGACTTGTTTCGAGAGCGGCTCGAGGCCGGAAACGTCCTGTGTATGGGCGCGGGCAACACCGTTCTGATGGAATTCTCTTCGCGCCACACCTTTGAAGATATTCTTAGCTGGGTCGAAGGCGTGCGACAGCGCGGCTATTCTCCGCTGATTGCCCACATAGAACGCTATCCTGCCCTGAACGGAAGCCCTGAGAAGGTTTCCGCCTTGATCCAAAGCGGCGCAAAAATCCAGATGAACGCTGGGAGCATTCTCGGTCGAGAGGGATTCCGACAGGCTCTGTGGAGCAAGCGCCTTCTGAAAAAATCGCTTGTTCACGTTGTCGCATCCGACTCTCACGATCCGGAGCTTCGTCCGCCGGAATTGGATGCTTGTATGAAGGTTCTGCGAAAAATCGTCGGGAGTGATGACGCAATGGCTCTGCTGCGTGATAACCCGATCAAAATATTATCGAGGATAGAAGGAGACAGTCCCCTATGCAAACAATCAGGTTGAAGCAGGAGAAGCTGCCCTATGCGGTGAACGAAGAGTTAAAGCTGCTGCGAACCAATATCCTGTTTTGCGGTGCTGACAAGCGAGTGATTCTTGTCACCAGCGCTTTCTCCGGAGAAGGAAAATCGACGGTCACGCTTGACCTCTGCCGCAGTCTGGCAGAATTGGGAAGAAGCGTGGTTTTGATCGACGCTGATATGCGAAAGTCTGTGCTGAAGCGAAGGGTTGTTTCGCAGTTGCCTGAGCACGGCCTTTCGCACTATCTGTCTGGGCAGTGCACACTCGACGGCGTGATCTGTGAGACGGATACGCAGTTGTTCTATATGGTTCTCAACGGCACCATTCCTCCGAACCCGACCGAGCTTTTGGCCTCTGAGAACATGAAGAAGTTGCTTACCTTCTGCCGGGAGAATTTTGACTATGTGATCATTGACAGTCCCCCGGTCGGGCTTGTCGTAGATGCTGCTGTGATTGCCCCACTTTGCGACGGAAATGTGATTCTGATCGAGGCCAATGAGGTGAAATACCGTCTGGCGCAGGAGGTTGTTGCAAAGATGCAGGCAACCAACTGTCCGATTCTCGGCGTCATTCTCAATAAGGTGACATCAAAGAAATACGGCAAGAGCTACGGAAAGTATTACGGCAAGAAGTATAAGGCTTATTACGCATAAGCCTCGAACGTCCCGGTTTGTGCCGACACAAACCGTTGTCAGATCGAAAGCTTTCGTTTGCCGCAGCGCTGCTGCGCGTCAGGCGTGTTATCCCAACAAAGGAGTTTTGGTGAATGAAAAAGGTGATGTTGATCTTCGGCACGAGACCCGAAGCAATCAAGATGTGTCCGCTTGTTAAGGAGCTTCAGACACGCAGGGAGATTCAGACGGTCGTTTGTGTCACTGCACAGCATAGACGGATGCTGGATCAGGTGCTGGAGTCGTTCCATGTTGTTCCGGATTACGATCTGAACATCATGAAGGATCGCCAGACCCTTTTTGATATTACAATCGGCGTGCTCAACGGAATTAAGGAAGTTCTGGAGAAGGAATGCCCGGACGTTGTTCTTGTTCACGGGGATACTTCTACGACGTTTGTAACCGCTCTGGCCTGCTTCTATCTTCGAATTCCGGTTGGGCATGTGGAAGCCGGTCTTCGTACTTATAATATTAACAGCCCTTACCCGGAGGAATTCAATCGGGAAGCTGTGTCCATTGTCAGCCAGTATAATTTTGCGCCGACACCGCTGGCCTGTCAGAACCTCCTGCAGGAAGGGCGGAAAGCGGAGCATATCTTCGTCACCGGCAATACCGTCATTGATGCAATGAAGCACACGGTGCGGCAGGATTACACGCATCCGGAGCTCGAATGGGTTGGCGACAACAAGCTGATTCTTATTACGGCCCACAGACGGGAAAACCTCGGTGCGCCGATGCGTCGGATGTTCCGGGCGATTCGCCGCGTCATTGACGAGCACCCCGACTGCCGTGCTGTCTACCCGATCCACATGAACCCGGTCGTCCGGGAGGCTGCGGAAGCGGAGCTCTGCGGAAGTGATCGCATTCACATGATTGAGCCGTTGGAAGTCGTTGACTGCCATAACTTTGAGGCAAGGAGCTTCCTTTGCCTGACCGACTCGGGCGGTATTCAGGAGGAGTGCCCGTCTTACGGCGTGCCTGTGCTTGTGATGCGCGATACGACAGAGCGCCCCGAAGGGGTAAAGGCCGGAACGCTGAAGCTGGTTGGCACGGACGAAGAGACGATCTACGCTGCGTTCAAACTGCTTCTGGAGGATGAGGCGGAGTATAAAAAAATGTCCACCGCGTGCAATCCCTACGGGGACGGCCACGCCTGCGAAAGAATCGCAGACATTCTGGAAGGGAAGCCATATAGCCCTTGGACGCCCCAAGCAGCGCGGTGAGCTTGTGAATATAAAGATAAGCAATCGGGACGCTTTCCAAACGGAAAGCGTCCCGATTGCAATTCGGATTGGGATTACGCGCCGAAGACCTTGAGCAGGAAGCCGGCGGCAATCGCGGAGCCGATGACGCCGGCCACGTTCGGGCCCATTGCGTGCATCAGCAGGAAGTTCTTGGGGTTGGCCGTCTGGCCTTCGATTTGTGAAACACGGGCGGCCATCGGCACAGCAGACACGCCGGCGGAGCCGATCAGCGGGTTGATCTTGCCGCCGGTGACCTTGTACATAATCTTGGCAACCAGCAAGCCACCCACTGTGGAGAAACCGAACGCGGCAAGACCCAGACCCACGATGTAGAGGGTCTGCACACGGAGGAACTGAGAACCGGCCATCGTCGCAATGGGCGTCTTCGCCTTTGGCGGCGGCACGGCGGGCGGCGTGCTGCTGGCCAAGCTGATGAACAAGCTCACCGGCGGCAAGATCAACCCGCTGATCGGCTC
>JAFYGM010000037.1 GCA_017543225.1 Oscillospiraceae bacterium | reverse complement strand
CGATCGCTCTTGCAAAAGAAACTGCATCAACGAAATTTGATGAGACTGTTGAGATCCACATCCGCACAAACTGCGACGGCCGTCATGCTGACCAGCAGATCCGCGGCGCCGTCGTCCTTCCGAACGGCACCGGCAAGAGCGTCCGCGTCCTCGTTTTCGCGAAGAGCGCGAAGGCGGACGAGGCCAGGGAAGCCGGCGCGGATTACGTCGGCGGCATGGATCTGGTGGAGAAGATCCAGAAGGAAAACTGGTTTGATTTCGACGTTGTCGTTGCTTCTCCCGACATGATGGGCATTGTTGGCCGTCTCGGTAAGGTTCTCGGCCCCAAGGGTTTGATGCCCTCTCCCAAGGCCGGCACCGTGACCCCCAACGTCGCCGCCGCCGTCAAGGAGATCAAAGCCGGTAAGATCGAGTACCGTCTCGATAAGACCAACATCATCCACTGCCCCATCGGCAAGGTTTCCTTCGGCCCCGCGAAGCTGGAGGAGAACATGGCGACCCTGATCGGCGCTGTCATCAAGGCCAAGCCCGCCGCCGCCAAGGGCCAGTATATCAAGTCCTGCGTCATCGCGGCCACCATGGGCCCCGGCGTCAAGGTCAACACCTCCAAGTATTGATCGAGAGGCAAACAAAACGATACAGACCCGGAGGGCAGAAATGCTTCCTCCGGGTCTGTTGTTATGCGTCTGGGAGAACACAGGGCGGTTCCAATGTCATTAAGCCAGCCTTCAATACTGCAAGGAACGAGTGAATAAAAATCGAAACGGTGAGCGGGAATATACATTGGTTTTGCTGCACAGGCCATATTTGGGAAAGAACGAACGAATTCTCTTTTGACCGCAGCAAGATAGTTGCCTTCTGCATCCTCAGTACCAGCAAAGCTCAATCCGATCCCTTTCTCACCCTTATAGTAAGAAAGCTGTCTGGCGATTCCCATGATAGAATGATTCGATTCCTGCGCATTGGATGGATTGTCATGTTCAAAATACCATCCGAAGAGGATTATGATTGTACCAGAAGTATTGACTTCGATTTCTTGAAATCCGATTTCCAGTGTCTCATGATGCCAAGCCTCCGGGTTTGAAATCCTCCAGCCTGTTCCGTCAACTTCTTGTATGCTGATATCTAACTCGTTGAGTTCGTTTTTCAAGAAGATCTTCTCATAGCCGACCCCCGCAACACCGTTGATGGTTAAACGACTGTCAGGCTGTTCGGGCAAAAAGCCATTCGTATGTTGATTGGGATTGGCTTCATATACGCGAAGCAAAGGATATCCGTTCTCCCCATAGGTGTCTAAAACCGGTAAGCCGCCACATGCCTGGTGCATAGAATATAGATCCCCCATGCCCAAAGTAACGGAGACGTTGTTTCCTTGACAGAATGACAAGGTTGCAGCGGAAAGATGCTGAGGATTTGTGGGTTTCCCTTTGGCGTCGTCTTCTGCCCCTACAGCAATTTCAAATGGGGAGACGTTGTTTTGATTGTCCGAAGCGCTTGATGGCTGCAGTTGTGGCGTGTAATGATTCAGGCTTGGAAGCACAATGACCAGAACGATCACACACAAGCACGCAGCCAAAGCAGCAGCGCCCCAACGGATTGTTCGCCATTTTTTCATGTTCTGCTGCACGTTCAAGCATTGGAAAGCATTCGCAGGTTTTACTTCATTGAAGGAGAAATTGAATTGCCTTGCGCTCATGCCGATACTCCCTTCGATTCTCAAAATGATTGTGAACAGGAGACGGGTCTAAACCACTGAAAAAGAACCGTTTTTAAGCGGTTTTGAACCGTCTCCCTGATTGTTATCGCTGCGCGAAGCCAATCATCACGGCTCACGCGCCGCAAGGCGATCCTAACTGCCGCGCTACGCGCGGCTCACTCCCACTCCACCGTTGCGGGCGGTTTGCTCGAAATATCGTAGACCACGCGGCTGATGCCGGGGACTTCGTTGGTGATCCGGCTGCTGGCGCGTTCAAGCACCTCGTATGGCAGCTTCGTCCACACGGCGGTCATAAAGTCGTCCGTGTCCACGGCGCGCAGGGCGACGGTGCAGCCGTAGGTTCTCGCGTCGCCCATGACGCCGACGGAGCGGGCGTCGGTCAGCACGGCAAAATACTGACTCGGCGCAGTGGGAAGTGCGGCGGCGGCAATCTCCTCGCGGAAAATGGCGTCCGCCTCCCGCAGAAGGTGCAGACGTTCTTCTGTAATTGCGCCGAGAATGCGAACAGCCAGACCGGGGCCGGGGAAGGGCTGACGCCAGACCATTTCGTGGGGCAGTCCGAGCGTTTCACCTGCACGGCGCACCTCGTCCTTGAACAGGTCGCGCAGCGGCTCCACCAGCTCGTCAAAGGCGATCACGTCGGGAAGACCGCCGACGTTGTGGTGACTCTTGATGACGGCGGAATCGCCCTTGCCACTCTCAATCACGTCGGGATAGATCGTGCCCTGTGCCAGCACGTCGGTTTTGCCGATCCGCTTGGCCTCAGCCTCGAAGACGCGGATGAATTCCTCTCCGATGATCTTGCGCTTGCGTTCCGGCTCCACAACGCCCGCAAGCTTCGTCAGGAAGCGTTCCTTCGCATCGACGCAGATCAGCTTCTCCCCGAACCGACCCCGGAAGGTCTGCTCAACCAGCTCGGCTTCGCCCTTGCGGAGCAGGCCGTGATCCACGAATACGCAGGTCAGACGCTCGCCCACGGCATGGTGGAGCAGCATCGCGGCGACCGAGGAATCCACGCCGCCGGAGAGAGCCAACAGAACGGACTTCCCCGCGAGCTTTGTCCGCAGGGCTTCAATGCTGCGCTCGACCCAGTCCTCTACGCGCCAGTCGCCGGAGCAGCCGCAGATTAGGAACAGGAAATTCCGAAGCATCTGCGTGCCGAACTCTGTGTGGGTGACCTCGGGATGGAACTGCACGCCGTAGAGCTTGCGCGAATCGTCGCACATGGCGGCGCAGGGGCAGTGCTCGGTGTGCGCAATCGTGGCGAAGCCTGCCGGAGGCGTGCTGATGTAGTCCATGTGGCTCATCCAGCAGATGCTCTCGCGGGGGACGCCCTGAAACAGCGCATGGTCGGCCACGGTCAGACGGGTTCTGCCGTATTCGCCGGACTGCCCTGCGGAACAGACCTGCCCGCCGGCCATGTAGGCCATGAGCTGATCGCCGTAGCAGATGCCGAGGATGGGAATGCCCAACTCGAGCACAGACGGGTCGAAATGCGGCGAGGCCGGGTCATAGACGCTGTTCGGGCCACCGGTGAAAATGATCCCCTTGTATCCGGCCTGCTTCAGGTCGGCAGGCGTGACCTTGTGATAGGGGCGGATTTCTGCGTAGACGTTTAGCTCCCGGACGCGCCGGGCAATGAGCTGGTTGTACTGACCGCCGAAGTCCAGTACCAAAATCTTTTCCATAGTCTCTTCCTTTCTGCGTTTTCTTTTTTCGGGAAGTCATGCGCGGTGCGGTGTCGCTTTCAAGGGTATTATACACGACGTTTTTTTGTTTGTCACTATTTTTTTCACGCGTTTTTCCGATGCAATGCCAGGAGGCCGCCCCGGTGGGGGGCGGCCTCCGAAACGAGTGATTACGGGTCATACGTTGCAACAATTGATGCGTTGGCTTCTGTTTCGGGAACAGAATGATGGGAGGGGAGCAGCGACGAGAGAATCAAAAGCAGAAACGCGATGAGCCGAAGGGTCTATCCCATATTTTGTGTAAAGTCTATAACGTGGTGCAAGGCAGGGCAAAATATGAATGATTTCGGGGGTGGCATCGCCCACCCCTTGTCCAAAGTATAAGCGGGAAACTGAGCGCATGTCAAGGGCGGCGGTGAAGCCGCCGTTCATGTTACCCTTGACAGGCGGACAGTTTTCTGCTACATTGGCATTCTGTCCGCAAAATAGACTGCCATCTGCGCATGAATTTGGCTCCAATCCTACAGGCGTCCGGTCCATTTTTTCGTAATATCCACCATCGCAAGATACAGCGTTTTCAGCAGACTGTCATCTGTGGGGAATACGGCCTTGGATTTGGTTCCCTTATGCGTGGAGCCTGCCAACCGCTGGCTCCTCTTTTACTCTCGTTTGACGCTTACAAGGCTGTCCTTTTACAGCCCTTTTCTCCATGATAGTTCTAGTGTTCCGTTAAGCCTAAAAATGGCATGATCTGCGGCGCAGGATTCCGCCATACTTCGTTGTCGTCCTTGCCGGGCGTCAGCCCGCCTGCGTCCTCCGCCTCGTCTGGCGAAACCCTGCTTGCAGCTAATACAACT
>JAFYGM010000036.1 GCA_017543225.1 Oscillospiraceae bacterium | reverse complement strand
TACGTCCTGACCAAGGAAGAAGGCGGCCGTCATACCCCGTTCTTCAACAACTACAGACCCCAGTTCTACTTCCGTACCACCGACGTGACCGGCATCATCTCCCTGCCCGAGGGCGTTGAGATGTGCATGCCCGGCGACAACGTCGATATGGACGTTGAGCTGATCACCCCCATCGCCATTGAGAACGGCCTCCGCTTCGCTATCCGCGAGGGCGGCAGAACCGTCGGCTCCGGCGTCGTTATCGGCATCAACGAGGACTAATCGAAAGCCTCTGCCGGGCCTTCCTTCGGGAAGGCCCGGTTTTTTTCCATGAACGAAAAATCCCTCCCATGCGGCATACGTGTAGGGACGAGCATCGCTCGTCCGCTCGTTTCGATTTGTCGGAGCGTTTCGGCGGACGAGCGATGCTCGTCCCTACATGTTTCTGTCGTCAGTCCAGCAGAACCGGCTCCATCGCTTCGTGGAGGCGCTCGGTGATTGCGCCGGCGAAGATGCGGTCGGCCTGTAGGTGGATTGTTTGCAGGGCGGGGGCGCATTGGGCTACCGGAAGCTTGCCGTTCATATACACGTCGAACGAAAAATCCCTCCCATGCGGCATACGTGTAGGGACGAGCATCGCTCGTCCGCCCGTTCCGATTAGTCGGAGCGTTTCGGCGGACGAGCGATGCTCGTCCCTACATGTTTCTGTCGTCAGTCCAGCAGAACCGGCTCCATCGCTTCGTGGAGGCGCTCGGTGATTGCGCCGGCAAAGATGCGGTCGGCCTGTAGGTGGATTGTTTGCAGGGCGGGGGCGCATTGGGCGACCGGAAGCTTGCCGTTCATATACACGTCATTGTCGAGAATGAACTTCACTTCGTTGTCCTTTTTCTGATTGGCTTGCTGCAACATGCCCGGCCCGGCGTGCATCTTCACGCGGCAGCCGCCGGAAAGCGCCAGATCCACGTCCTGCCCTGCAAGGGAGAATTGCTCCTCGCGCACGTCGTCCTCTGCAAGCAGACCGAGATAGGCCGGCTGGAAGAGGTCGCGGTACGGAACGCCCTCGAGCTCCAGTGCCTTGCGGGAGAAGATGTTGACGAAGCGCAGGGCCACGCGTTCAAAGTAGGCGGGCTGATAGATCTGGATGAACTGGGCCAGCACCGGATCGAGCTTGGCGGCGAAGTCCTCCCACTTTGTATAGGCGGTGGTTGCGATGATGATGAACTTCTGCGTCAGATTGACCCGCCACTTGCCGTCGGCGGAGAGAAACTGATAGTTGGTCATACGCTGGCCCTCTTCCACGCGGAAGTTGCCGGGCCCGCCAATCACCTTGGGCTGGGGCTGCATCATCAAACGCTGGTATTGGGGGAACTCACGGCGAATGGCCTCCTGAAAATCCGCAGGTTCCCTTGCGGAGATCGAGAGGATTGTGGGGAAGTCGAGCTGACAGACCACCTCGACCAACTGCGGCTTGCGGTAGAGATAGCGGTCACGGTCAAAAAACATGGTATCGCCTCCGTTTTCATTCGTGCATTTCGTCGGGGAAGAGAAGCTTGACAGCGGCGCAGGCTGCGGCCTGCTCCGCCCGCTTTTTGCTGGTTCCGCTGCCCTGTCCGACCTCCTGCCCGTTCAGCAGGACGCGGACGGAGAACTGTTTGTTGTGATCCGGCCCGCTTTCGGACAGAAGCTCGTAGGTCAGAAGCTGGTTCTTTTTCTGCTGCACCAGCTCCTGCAGGGCCGTCTTGTAGTCTGCGTTCACGCGGATGCGGGCGCCGGTATCCGCCAGAACGTGCGTATAGATAAACCGTTTTGCGGCAACGAGGCCGCCGTCGAGATAGATCGCGGCAATCAGCGCCTCCACCACGTCGGCAATGATGGACACGCGCTGGCGTCCGCCGCAGGCCTGCTCGCCCTTGCCGAGGCGCAGATAATTGCCAAGGCCCAGCTTCTGCGCGGTCTGGGCGAGACTGGCCTCGCAGACCAGCTCTGCGCGGAGCTTGGTCAGTTCCCCCTCATGCAGGGCGGGAAACGCGCCGAAGAGGTAGTCCGCCGCCGTGAAGCCGAGGATCGAGTCGCCCAGGAATTCCAGCCGTTCATAGCTTCTCAACCCATCCTTGAAGACCTCGTTGGCATAGGAGGTGTGGGTCAGGGCGGTTTCCAGCAGGGCAGGGTTTTTGAAGGTGTACCCGATGATTGTTTGCAGTGCCCGCATTACTTGGCCTCCCGGGGCAGGATCATCTGCTCCACGTTCTCGGAGATGGCCTCGCAGATTCCTGCGTTGACGGCTGCGACGGCCTGCTTGACGGCGCTCAGCACAGCCTCGGTGTCCGCTGAGCCGTGGGCCTTGATGACCGGCTTGGAAATGCCAAGCAGCATCGTTCCGCCGACCTTGCGGTAGTCCAGCACGCTCATTGTCTCCTGAAAGTCCCTGTGCAGCAGCGAGCCCGCGATTTTGGATTTCAGACTGCGGCTGAGCATCTTCTTCATCATCGAGGACATAAACATGGCGGTTCCCTCCACGCCCTTCAGGAAGATGTTTCCGGAGAAGCCGTCGGCAACCAGCACGTCACAGCCGCCCAGCATGGCCTCGCGGCCCTCGATGTTGCCTACAAAGTTCAGAATGCCCTTCTCACTTGCCTCCTTGAGAAGCTGATAGCTCTCCCTGTGCAGGGGGTCGCCCTTGGAATCCTCCGCGCCGTTGTTCAACAGAGCGACGCGGGGATGCTCCATGCCGAGCGTCAGCTTCGCGTAGAAGGAGCCCATGCAGCCAAACTGCAACAGAAATTCCGGCGTACACTCCACGTTTGCGCCGGAGTCGATCAGAATCACGCTGCCGGTCTTCATGGGGATGGCGGGGCCGAAGGCGGCTCTGCGAATGCCGCGCACACGTTTGACCACCAGAGTTGCCGCCGAGAGAAGACCGCCCGTGGAGCCTGCGGAAACAAAGGCGTCGCCGCCGCCGTCTGCCAGCAGCTTGAGGCCCTTGACCATGGAGGACTCTTTTTTCGTGCGGACGACGGTGGCGGGATCGTCGTGCATATCCACGACCTGCTCCGCGTCCATCAGCTCCACGCCCTTCGGGAGCGTCTCAACACCCTGCTCCTTCAGAATCCCGAGGAGCTGTTCGACGCGGCCAATCAGCACGACCTCCACGCCCAGCTCCTGCGCGGCCCGAAAGCCGCCCTCCAGGAATGCCTGCGGGGCGTTGTCGCCGCCCATGGCGTCAATAATAATCTTCATCTATGTTGCCTCCCTTTCTTTGTTTCGGGGGAAAATGGATTGGAACGATTTCGTAGGGGGCGGCGTCCTCGACGCCCCGTGCCGGCCTTTCGACCCGGAAAACGGGCCGTCGGGGACGCCGGCCCCTACGGAAGGAAGCCGACCTTTCGACCCGGAAAACGGGCCGTTGGGGACGCCGGCTCCTACGGAAGGAAGCCGACCTTTCGACCCGGAAAACGGGCCGTCGGGGACATCGGCCCCTACGGAAGGAAGCCGACCTTTCGACCCGGAAAACGGGCCGTCGGGGACGTCGGCCCCTACGGAAGGAAGCACGGCGCAATCGACGCCTGCTCCCGGAGAACCTGTTCCAGCGCTTCCAGGGCGCGCTGGGCAATGGCAAGGTTTTTGTTGGCCTTTCCCTTGACGCGGCGGCCCAGCGGGGGGAGAATGCCGAAATTCACGTTCATCGGCTGGAAGTGCGTCACCGAGGCGTCGCTGACGTAGCGACCGAGCGCGCCGATGGCGGTTTCCGCCGGGAAGTCCGGCACGGGGCGGCCCTGAATCCGAGCCGCCATACAGACGGCAGCCAGATAGCCGGAGGCCGTGGATTCCACATAGCCCTCCACACCGGTCATCTGCCCTGCAAAGGCTACCAGCGGGTTGCGCCGGTCGGCATAGGTTTGATCCAGCAGGCGCGGCGCGTCGAGGAAGGTGTTGCGGTGCATCACGCCGTAGCGGAGAAATTCCGCGTTGGCAAGGGCGGGGATCATGGAGAAAACCCGTTTCTGCTCGCCAAAGCGCAGATGCGTCTGGAAGCCGACCAGATTGTACACCGAACCGGCTGCGTTGTCCTTGCGGAGCTGCACCACGGCGTAGGGCTCCTTCCCTGTTCTGGGGTCGTTCAGGCCGACAGGCTTGAGCGGGCCGAAGCGGAGGGTGTCCTCTCCCCGACGCGCCATGACCTCCACGGGCATGCAGCCCTCAAAGACCATGCGATCCTCGAAGCCGTGTACCGGTGCTTCCTCCGCGCCTGCCAACGCTCGGACAAAGGCCTTGTACTGGGCCTCGTCGAGGGCGCAGTTGATGTAGTCCGGCGTGCCCCGGTCGTACCGGGAGGCGAACCACGCCTGCTCCATGTCCAGCGACGAAAAGCTCACCAGTGGGGCGGCGGCGTCATAGAAGTTCAGATAGCCCGCGCCGCCGAAGTATTCGGCAATCGCCGCCGACAGGGGCTCTGAGGTCAGCGGGCCGGTGGCAAGGATCACAGGGCCCTCGGGAACCGCAGTGACCTCCCGTGCCTCCACGGTAATGTTGGGGTGGGAGCGGATGCGCTCCGTGACCGTCCGGGCAAAGCCCTGCCGATCCACGGCAAGACAACCGCCTGCCTCCACGCGGGTCGCGTCCGCACAGGCGAGAATCAGACTTCCCACCCGGCGCAGCTCCTCCTTGAGCAGACCGACGGCGTTTTCCAGCCGGTCGCCGCGCAGGGAATTGGAGCAGACCAGCTCGGCAAAATCCGGACTGTGGTGGGCGGGGGTCATCTTTTCCGGCTTCATCTCAATCAGCCGCACCTTCAGTGCGCGCTCTGCGAGCTGCCACGCGGCCTCGGAGCCGGCCAGCCCCGCCCCCACAACCGTAACATCATATTCTTTCATATCGTATTACTTGTTCCCTGTTACTTGTCCTCTGTCTTCGATTCCTTCTTCTTTGCCGCGGTCTTGCGCGTCGTCGTCTTCTTTTCTGCGGTCTTGCGCGTCGTCGTCTTCTTTTCTGCGGTCTTGCGCGTCGCCGTTTTCTTTTCTGCGGTCTTGCGCGTCGTCGTCTTTTTCTCGGCGGACTTGCGTGCCGTCTTTTTCTTTTCTGCGCTCTGCTCTGCGGGTGCGGCGGCTTCGGCGGGCGTGGCAGCTTCAGCGGGCGCGGCGCCTTCGGCGGTCTCGCCGGGCGCGCCCGTGGGCTGGGCCTTCCTGTAGTAGCCGCGCTTGTCCTCTGGCAGGAAGTTTTCACATTTTTCGTTGATGCAGAAGGGCTTCATCCGGCCCTTGCCGGAGCGCTTGAACATCGTCTGTCCGCAGGCGGGGCAGTCCTGATCGGTCGGAACGTCCCAGGTCATAAAGCCGCAGGCCGCGCCGGTTTCGCAGGCGTAATAGGCGTAGCCGCGTTTGGATTTCTTCTTCAGCATACCGCCGCCGCACTTGGGGCAGCGTCCGGGCATGCGCTCCACGATGGGCTTGGCGTTTTTGCATTCCGGGTAACCGGGGCAGGCGAGGAACTTGCCGAAGCGTCCGAACTTGACGACCATGTTTCGCCCACAGAGCTCGCAGACCTCGTCCGTGACCTCCTCGGGCACCTTGATGCGCGTGTCCTTCAGCGCCTCCTCAGCGGCCTCCATCTCGCGGTGGAAGCCTTCGTAGAAGTCACGCAGTACCTGCTTGTAGGGCAGCTTGCCCGCCTCGACCTGATCGAGCCGATCCTCCATGCCCGCCGTGAATTCCACGTCGATGACGTCGGTGAAGCGGTCGAGCATGAGCTGAGTCACGACCTCGCCCAGCGGCGTTGGCTCCAGGCGCTTGTCCTTCTTGACCACATACTCCCGATCCTGAATCGTGGAGACGATTGAGGCGTAGGTGGAGGGCCGACCGACGCCGCGCTCCTCCATGGCCTTGACCAGCGTGGCCTCGGTGTAGCGGGCGGGCGGTTGGGTGAAGTGTTGCTCGGGCCTTGTTTCCAGATGGCGAACCTGCTCGCCCTCGCGCAGCTCGGGCAGAGCGTCCACCTTCTCCTCGCTCTCGTCGTCCTTGCCCTCCTCATAGACCGCCAAAAAGCCGGAGAAGCGCAGACTCTGGTGGTTTGAACGGAAGGTGTGGCCCTTGCAGTCGGTGTCAATCGCGGCGGTGTCGTAGACGGCGTTCTCCATCTGACAGGCCACGAAGCGGCTCCAAATCAGCTTGTACAGACGGTACTGGTCGCGGCTCAGATCCTTTGCCAGCGATTCCGGGTCGAGATAGACGTTGCTCGGACGAATGGCTTCATGCGCATCCTGTGCCGCGCTCTTGGTGCGGAAGCGGCGGGGGCTGCCGGGGTAGTAGCGGCTGCCGTAACGCTCGGTGATGAAATCGCGGGCGGCAAAGAGCGCCTCGTCGGACAGACGCAGAGAGTCGGTACGCATATAGGTAATCAGACCCACCGCGCCGTGGCCGGTCAGCTCCACGCCCTCGTAGAGCTGCTGGGCAATCGCCATCGTGCGCTTCGGGGTCATATTCAGCTTGCGGGAGGCCTCCTGCTGGAGGGTGGAGGTGATGAAGGGGGGCGCGGGAGAGCGGCGCTTCTCGGCCTTCTTGATCTCGCGGACGGTGAAAAGCTGCTGCGCGACGTCCTGGGAGACGGCCTTTGCCTCCTCCTCGTTTGCAAGGGTGTGCTTCTTGCCGTTTTCTCCGTGGTAGTGGGCCTCGAAGCGGCCCGGCTTGTCCAGACATTCGAGCGTCACGTCGAGGGACCAGTATTCCTCCGGCACAAAGGCGCGAATCTCGTTCTCGCGCTCGACGACCAGACGGGTTGCAACCGACTGCACACGCCCGGCGCTGAGGCCCCGGCGAATCTTCCGCCAGAGCAGGGGGGAGAGCTGATAGCCCACGATGCGATCCAGAATGCGGCGGGCCTGCTGCGCATCGACCAGATCGCGGTCAATGTCGCGGGGCTGCGCAATGGCCTTGGTGACGACGCCGCGCGTGATTTCGTTGAAGGTGACGCGGCGGGTCTTGCTGTCCGGAAGCTGGAGCAGCTCCTTGATGTGCCAGGAAATCGCCTCGCCCTCGCGGTCCGGGTCGGTTGCGAGATAGACGGTGTCCGACTTCTCGGCGGCCTTTTTCAGCTCGCGGATCAGCTCGGCCTTTTCCTTCATGGGGATGTACTCGGGGGTAAAATCATGCTCCAGATCCACGCCCATGCTGCTCTTGGGCAGGTCGCGCAGGTGGCCCATACAGGCCTTGACCTGATAATCGGGGCCGAGATATTTGCTGATGGTCTTCGCCTTGGAGGGCGACTCCACAATCACAAGATCGGGGTTTTGCTTTGCCATGAATCAGAATCCTCCTGAGAATTCATATCGTTTCCCTGGCTTTTGCAGGATGATACGTTTTATTTCCAGCAGTGTGAGCTGGGGCAGAACGCGCGCGGCGCTCAGGCCGACGCGGTCAATCAGGGCGTCGAGCTGGAGCGGGCCGTCGCGCAGGGCGTCCACAATTGCGCGCTGTTCGTCGGTCAGCGACGGTGCAGGGACACAGACCGGCGCCGTCGGATGCGCAGAAAGCGCCTCGCCGGGCAGACCGGGCGCGGCCTGCGCAGGGCGCATGTCCTGCACAGCACCCGCAGCCTTCGGCGGAGGCAGCGTGTGATCCTCCCGCACGGCGTCGGGATAGCGGCAGAGGTAGGTCTGCATCACGTCCCAGCCGGACTCGGTCAGGCTTGCACCGTCGCGCAGGAGCTGGTTGCAGCCCCGGCTGAGCGGCGCACCGGCGGGGCCGGGAACGGCAAAGACCTCACGCCCCTGCTCCACGGCCCAGCGCGCGGTAATCAGGGCCCCGCTCTTTTCGGTCGCCTGCACAACCGCAACGCCGTCGGAGAGGGCGCTGATAATCCGGTTGCGGGCCGGGAAGTGGCGGGCGTTCGGTTTCACGCCGGGGGGATATTCAGAAAGCAGGCAGCCTTGGGCCGCAACGTCGGCATAGAGGGCGCGGTTCTCCGCCGGGTAGACGACATCCACCCCGCAGCCCAGCACCCCAATTACGGGAGCACCCCGGTCGAGCGCACCCTGCGCGGCCTCGGCGTCCACGCCCTTTGCCATACCGGTGACGACCACGCCGCCGCAGCCGGCAATCTGCCAGCCCAGCAGCCGGGCGTTTGCCAGCCCGAGGGCGTCCGCTTGCCGCGCGCCGACGATGCCGATCCACGGCTGAAGCGTGGGATCGGGCAGGACGCCCTTGCAATAGAGCAGGAGCGGGGCGTCGCGGTTCTGCCGCAGGGCAGCGGGATAGCCGTCCTCCCAAAGGGACAGAATGCGGACCCCGGCAGCACGGCACCGTTCGCAAACGGTCTGCGCGCCGCCGAGCTCCTTGCAGGCGAGGGCGGCGCGCAGAGAGGCGGAAAGACCCGCCCGCTCCAGCGCGGCTTCGGAGGCATGATAGACGGCCTCGGGGGAGCCGAAGGTTTCCAGAAGGCTCCGCGCAGTGACCGGGCCGACGCCCCGGCAGCGGCTCAGCCAGACCCAGTAGACGGTCATAGCGGCATCACCTGCCGCCGCAGCTCCCAAAGGACGACCGTGGCGGCGACGGCGGCGTTCAGCGACTCGCACCGGGGAGACATCGGAATGATCGCGGTCTGAGCCGCAGCGGAGAGAAAGGCTTCTCCCACGCCCTGCCCTTCGGAGCCGATCACCGTGACAAAGCGGCTCAGCTCCAGACGGCGCAGATCCTCCGCCTGATCCGACAGAGCGGTGACGCAGATGGGCAGCGCCCGCTCCCGGCACTGGGCCAGAATCTCCTCGGTCGCGGCCTGTCTGGGGGGATTGCGGAAGACGGCCCCCATCGTAGCGCGGACGGTCTTCTCCCCGTAGGGATCGGCGCAGCCGTCGGCCAGCACCACCGGCACGTCGAAGGCGTCGGCAGCCCGCAGGATGGTTCCCAGATTGCCGGGATCCTGCAGCCCGTCCAGAATCAGCGTGCCGGGCCGGAGGTCAAGGGGCTGTGGCTCCGGCATCCGGCACAGGGCAAATACGCCCTGCGGGGTCTCCATGCGGGAGATTTCCTTCATCAGCCCATCCGGGAGACGAAGCTCCCGCACGCCGGAAGGAACCGGAAACTCGACGCCCTCGCGCAGAAGCAGGGCCTCCACCGGAACGCCCCAGCGCAGCGCCTCCTCGACAAGCTTGGTGCCGTCGGCGGCAAAGGCGCGGCACTCATAGCGGTATTTCCGGCTGGCAAGCAGCTTGCGAATGTGCTGTACGGTGCTGTTTGTCTTGGATGTGATCCATTCCGGCATGCTGAAACCTCCCTGCTTTTTGTACATTATATTGTATCATAGCATTCTTTTTGCGTAATTGCAAGAAAATTATCAATTTTGCTTCGGCTTTTGCTTTGGTGTTCCGTAACCGTTCAGGGCGTGGTTGAATTAACAGTTGATAGTTGACAATGGAGGTGACGCACGCGGCAACGTTTCGATCGAAACGTAGGGACGAGCATTGCTCGTCCGGCATTCGGAACGAATGCAATTTGCTGCAGGCAAAT
>JAFYGM010000035.1 GCA_017543225.1 Oscillospiraceae bacterium | reverse complement strand
GATTGTGCTTGATTTTCCCGGCTTGCCTCGGGTCTGTCAGTTCTTTGAAATATTCGTGCATAGTTTCAATCACATCCTTTGATATGATTGAACTACAGTTTCACTGTGATGTCAACTTATTTTTTTCATGCGTTTACCGTGTTCAGGGAGGCGATTTTCGTGTTTTATGCGATTTGTTTACAGAGACCCATCACTTCAGCATATCCGGCTCCCAGCAGGCGGGGGCGGGAAGCTCCATCAGCTTCAGCAGAGTCGGGGCGACGTTTGCCAGACCGAAGCGGCCTTCTTTGAACGCATGGGCTTCGCCCGGATCGTAGATGATAAAGGGAACCGGATTCAGACTGTGCGCGGTACGAACGGAGGTAACGCCCTTTTTGGTTTCCAGCATTTGATCCGCATTTCCGTGGTCTGCGGTCACGCAGACAAGATACCCGTACTGATCCGCAGCCCGCAGGATTTTCCCGAGGCCCTCGTCCACAGCCTCGATCGCAGTGATCACGGCCTCCATGACGCCGGTATGTCCCACCATGTCGCCGTTGGGGAAGTTGCAGCGCAGAAAATCATAAGCATGGGAGGCCATTGCGTTCACCATTTTCTGCGTGATTTCATCAGCTTTCATCTTCGGGGCAAATTCGAAGGGAATGATATCGGAGGGAACCTCCTCGTATGTTTCCAGATTATCATTCACCTTCCCGGAGCGGTTGCCGTTCCAGAAATAAGTGACGTGGCCGTATTTCTGCGTTTCGGACACGGCGTACTCTCGGACACCGGCGGCGCAGAGCACTTCGGTCAGCGTGTTTTTGATAACGGGAGGCTCTACAAGATAGTGGGAGGGAATTTTCAAATCTCCGTCGTATTCCAGCATTCCGGCAAACTTCACGCCGGTATAGCCGGAACGGTCAAATTTGTCGAATTCTTTCTTCTCAAAGGCCAGCGAAATCTCCTGCGCCCGGTCGCCGCGGAAGTTGAAGAGAATGACGGAATCCCCGTTTTCGATCCGACCCACAGGAACGCCGTCTCTGGCAATTACGAAGGCGGGGAGATCCTGATCAATTACGTTCTTCAGCTCTGAACGATATGTCTCAATTGCTTCGCGGGCTGTGGCAAACTGCCGCCCCTCGCCCAGAACGTGGGTCTTCCATCCAGCCTCAACCATGCCCCAGTTTGCCTGATAGCGATCCATCGTGATCTGCATTCTGCCGCCGCCGGAGGCAATGCGATAATCGTGCGATTCATCCGAAAGCTCGGAGAGGACGGTTTCCAACTGATCGACGTATTCAAGCGCGGAGGTGGAAGGCACGTCGCGCCCGTCCAGCAGAATGTGGACGCATACGCTGTGCAGATTCTCCTCGCGGGCTTTGCGCAAAAGTGCAATCAGGTGATGAATGTTGGAATGCACATTGCCGTCGGAGAGCAGACCGAGAAAATGCATTGTGTGTTCGCCCGTTTTGCAGTTGGCGATCAGCGCCTGCCAGGTCTTCGACGTGAACAGCGTTCCTTTCTCAATCGACTCCTGCACCAGCTTTGCACCCTGCGCGTAAATCTGCCCGCAGCCGAGAGCGTTGTGTCCAACCTCGGAGTTTCCCATGTCGTCGTCCGTGGGGAGACCGACCGCATCGCCGTGCGCTTTGAGCCAGGTAAAGGGACAGGTTGCAAACAGTCTGTCTAAATTTGGGGTGCGGGCCAGCGCGACTGCATCGCCGGGGCCGCCGTCACCTCTTCCGACGCCGTCCATAATCACCAATACGATAGGCTTCTTCATAAGATGCTCCTTTCGCTTCATTCCGTTTTTATGGTTTTCCGTGAGCGTATTATACAATACTCTGGGTGAAAATGCAATCTGTTTTCCAAAGAATTCCCTTCTGCTCAAGTCCGAATTTGTGTGTAAATTGCTTTAGGCATAACGTGCAGGAGGCTGCTTAAGCCTCTTGTCTTCCACACAGCACAGCCTGAGACAGTTGCTGACAGAGAAGCTGAAAGAACAGCGGGCGAAGCAGTGAACCACCGCGATTGGTGGGTTTCTCCGCCTCCGCCCTACGGGCTCCGGCTCCGAAGCCCACCAATCGCAATGCCATACTGAACGCTTTTCTTTTTTCAGGTAAGTGGTTCATATCAATTGACATCACAGAAAATTATCCCAAAGGACTGAGAATTTCTTCTTTACAAGATATAGAATCTGTGATATAATAGTAAAGTTAAAATGTGACATTTTTCTTCCCTTCCGGTTCGACAGATTTCGTTCCAAAAGGAGTTTTGATTGTTATGCTCAAATATGTGATTCGTGGGGGCAAGCCCCTGAACGGAAAGGTTCAGATCAGCGGTGCGAAGAATGCCGCAGTCGGTATACTTCCTGCTACGCTGCTGGTCAAGGGAACCTGCCGTATCGAAAATGTGCCTGACATTTCGGATATCCGTCTGCTTCTGCAGATTCTGGATGAGATGGGAGCGGTGATTCGCCGCCTCGGCGCCAATACGCTTGAGATCGACTGCACCTACGTCCGGGATTCTGTCGCCCCGATTGAACTGGTCCGCCGCATCCGTGCCTCTTACTATTTGATCGGTGCGCAGCTTGGCCGCTTCGGTCATGCGACGGTTGCCCTGCCCGGCGGCTGCAACTTCGGGCCTCGCCCCATCGACCAGCATATCAAGGGCTTTGAGGCGATCGGTGCGGAAGTCGAGCTGGTCAGCGGCTGCGTCGTTGCAAAAGCGCCCGAGACCGGTTTGCAGGGTGCGCGGGTTAATTTGGACGTGGTCAGCGTTGGCGCGACCATGAACATTATGATTGGGGCTGTGCTTGCCAACGGGACGACGTGGATTGAAAACGCCGCGAAGGAGCCCCATATCGTCGATCTGGCGAACTTCCTGAACGCAATGGGCGCGAAGATCTACGGCGCCGGTACCGATGTGATCCGCGTTCGCGGGGTCAAGACTCTGCACGGCGGTTCCTATTCCATTATTCCCGATCAGATCGAGGCCGGTACCTATATGGCAGCAGCAGCCGCTGTGGGCGGCAACGTGCTGGTGCAGAACGTGATTCCGAAGCACATGGAGTCCATCACCGCCAAGCTGCGTGAGATGGGCGTTCAGGTGACCGAATATGAAGACGCGATTCGTGTTGTGCGCACGGGCAAGCTGCGCCGTGCCAATGTCAAGACCATGCCTTATCCCGGCTTTCCGACTGATATGCAGTCGCAGGTTGCCGTCTGCATGGCTCTGGCGGAGGGAACGAGCATCATCACTGAGGGCATCTATGACACCCGTTTCCGCTACTGCGCCGAGCTCAACCGGATGGGCGCGTCCATTCAGGTGGATACCAAGATTGCCGTGATCGACGGAGTGAACCAGCTCCACGGCTGTGCAGTGAAGGCCTGTGATCTTCGGGCTGGTGCGGCAATGGTGATTGCTGGTCTGGCCGCCGACGGGACGACTACGGTGGAGGATGTGCACTTTATAGAACGAGGCTATGAGTGTATGATCGAAAAGCTTCGTGCGCTCGGGGCGGACATCAGTCGGCTGGAAGCGTCGGATGATCGTCCCGACGTTTCCGAGGCTGGATAAGCCGAAGCAAATCGCGCCGCTTCGCAAAGACGTGGCTGTATAAACAGGTTTTGTCAGACAGGAGGGAATCTCATGGAATGGGATCTGGATAAGTATTTGGATCAGGACGGAAAGCCGAACGCAGAAAAGCACAGCGCTCCCGCTCCGACTTCGCAGAGGCAATGCGTACCGAAGCAGCGCCCTGAACCGCAGACCGCCCGCCGCACTGCGGACGGTGGTGCGCATGCAAGGCGGCGTGTCGGCTCTTTGCCGCCCTGGGTAATGGTTCTGGTCAGCATGCTGTGCTATAGCTTCCTCTTCCATGTGTTCAGCGAAGCTGTTTTTGAGGACGGCTTCTCCTTCGGGCGTTTTCTGTCCCTGCTGCTGTTCTCGTTGGCCTTTGCCGTTCTCGCTGCTCTGGTCGGCACGATTGGCAAACGGCGGAAGACGCAGACAATCTGCGCGATGGTGATTGTCATTCTCTGGGCGATTCTGTTCCTGATGGAGTATTTTATCCTCGATTCCTTCAAGAATTTCTACACGCTCGAGGGCATCTTCACCGGCGCGGGCAACGCGGGCGAGGCGGATTTCGCCGCCCGGACCTTCGGCCTGGTTTTCTCAAATATCTGGAGAATTCTCCTGTTCGCGCTTCCCATCATCGGCTGGTATCTTGCCAACCGCTATCTGCGCCTGCCGCGGATTCTGACGCGGGGTGTGCGCCGCTATCTTGCCGTCGGCGGTATTGTGCTTTTTCTGGTTGCCTTATTCTTCGGAGCTGTCCTTTCGCCGGATAAGCAGAAGATGGGCAAGTCCTACGACTTTACCGGCGCGGTGCGCGGCTTCGGCCTTCCGATGGGCTATGCGCTGGATCTGTTCCGCGGTGGCGGAGAGAGCAGCTTTGAGATTGACGAAGAAACCGGCTTCACCCTTCCGCCCAAGGACACCGAGCAGATGCCTTCGAATTCCTCCGATCCGCAGGTGCAGACCGACGAGAACGGCAGCACCGTTGCCCAGACGACGGAAGCCCCTGCCCCTGCTGCGCCGACCTATCACATGCTCGATCTGGACTTCGATGGGATCATCGAAAAGTCCTCCTCCGATACGGCGGTTCAGGTGTCCAAGTACCTGCGGACGCTGACGCCGAGCACCACGAACGATATGACGGGCTTCTTCAAGGGCAAGAACCTGATTCTGATTACCGCGGAGGCCTTCTCCGCAGAGCTGATCGACCCGGAACTGACGCCCACGCTCTACCGCATGGCAACCAAGGGCATCCACTTTACCGACTACTACCAGCCCGCATGGGGTGGCAGCACCTCGTCCGGCGAGTTCTCCGTGATGACGGGCGTGGAACCTGCACGGGGTGTCAAATCCATCACCAGTACGATTGGACGCAATATGGATGTGACCATCGGCAATCAGCTCAGGAAGCTGGGCTACTTCAGCCGTGCCTACCACAACAACAGCTACACCTACTATGACCGCGACAAGACCCATCAGAACCTCGGCTATGAGAAGTTCATCGGCATGGGCAACGGCATGGAGGCGGGCATCACGAAGTGCTGGCCGACGAGCGACTTGGAAATGATCGACTTCACCGTACCGCAGTATATCGACCAACAGCCCTTCAGTGTCTACTATATGACGGTTTCGGGGCACGGCCTCTACTCCTGGAGCGGAAACACCCAGTCGTCCCGCCATCGCGAGGAAGTCAAGGATCTTCCGTATTCCGAGACGGTCAAGGCTTACTACGCCTGCAATCTGGAGGTTGAGCTGGCGATGAAGTCGCTGATCGCCAAGTTGGAGGCTGCCGGCATTGCCGACGATACGCTGATCGTTCTGACGGCGGATCACTATCCCTATTGCCTCGAGAAGAGCGACACCTGGCAGAACGATCAGGACTACCTTTCCGAGTACTACGGCTATCAGGTCGAGAACGTCTTCCAGCGCGACCACAACGCCCTGCTGATGTGGAGCGGTTGTCTGGAGGGCATGAATCTGGAGATCAACACGCCCACCTTCAGTCTGGATATTGTTCCCACCCTTCTGAACCTCTTCGGCGTTGACTATGACTCTCGCCTCTATGTGGGCCGCGACGTGTTCTCCGAGCAGGAACCGCTGGTGTTCTGGCCTGATCACAGCTGGAAGACCGACAAGGGAAGCTGGAACGCCTCCAGAAGCAGCGGCAGCGAGTTCACCCCTGCCGAGGGCGTCGAGGTCGATCAGGACTATCTCGACCGTATCCGCAAGAGCGTCAGCAACAAGCTGAACTATTCCTACTCCATCCTTGGCATGGACTATTTTGCCCTGCTGTTCAAGGATTGACGAATGATGCAAAAGACGCGCCGCAGCTCGCGGCGCGTCTTTTGCATGAGAGAAGATCACTGGTGCTTACAGACGCATCAGGATTGTGCTCCACAGGGCGGTAGTGGGGATGCTGAGAACCGTGGAAACGATCACCAGCTTCGTGGCGTAGAGCGAATTCTGGTCGTACTTGTCCGCAAGAATGCTGGTGTTGGCGGCCACGGGCATTGCAGCAAGGAGGACACAGATGTTTCTCGCCGTTTCGGAAACCGGAAGCAGGGAACAGAGAAGCAAAACCAGAGAGGGGAGGATCACCAGCCGATGCACGGAGAAACACAAAACGGTCTTGTCCAAAAACTGCTTGAGGTCGAGCCGCGCAAGGATCATGCCGATGACCAGCATGCTTGTCGCAGTGTTGCAGCTGCTGAGATAGGTGATCGGCTTCTGAAGCAGCACCGGGAGCTGAACGTGAAGCAGCACTCCGAGAATGCCGAGCTCCACCGCAATGATACAGGGATGGGTCAGAACCTTTTTGGCGGTGGATTTCCAGTCCCGTGAGCCGGAGAAGATTGCGATGCCGGAAGACCACATCAGGATGCGCATGGGAATTAGATAGAAATTCGCCAGCGCCAGCCCCTCCAGCCCGTAAAGCCCCTCTGCCACGGGATTTCCGAGGAAGCCCGCATTGGAGCAGACTGTGGCAAAGCGCAGGCAGCTTCGCTCTCCGATGGGCGGCTTGCGGAAAAACAGATGTCCGTAGCCGAGACAGAAGAAGTGGAACACCGTGGAAATGCCAAGCACCCAGATTCCATCGCTCAGAATCGAATTTGTTTCCGACGATAGAAAGGCGCAGAGAATGTTACAGGGCAGAATCACGTCCACAACCAGATTGGTCAGACATTTTTGCCCGTCCTGACTGACAATGCCGAGCTTTCGCACCAGAAAGCCCACGCCGATCAGGGCAAAGATGGAAAATTCGACGATCAAGTTTTCTTCCATGACGCTGTTTCGCTTCCTTCAGGGAGCAAACCGCTGCACATTGGCGTGTGTCGTACGGCGGCCTGCATGACAGTCTTTTTTTCAGAGTTCCGTGCAATTATAGCACAGTCCCACTCGATTGGCAAGGAGAAATCTTACGGGGTGCAAACTGTGCAGAAAAACGCCGAAAACAACCTTGGGCAACACGGTACAATTCCCAGCACACATCTTGCTTGTGGAATTTTCCGTCTGATTGTCCAAAAATTCTCTGGAATCTGGAAGAATTCCCTGCGGCTTTTGACCGATCTGACAAAAAATCCGACGGCGCAATCTGCACGCCAGTATTATGCGGTGTTGCACTTGTTTTCCTACTTTGAACATGCTATACTGGATTCGGAAATGGAAACCGAACGGGTTTCAAAGCGAAGGAAGGAGAGAATGGTATGAAACGCAGATGGTTGGGCCTCGTTCTGGCCCTGCTTTTGACGGCAGTCCTGCTTCAAACGCCGAATGCCGCAGAGGGAGCCTTGACCGGGCAATGCGGGGAGGCTGGAGAGAATCTGATCTGGCAGTTTGACCCGGTCTCCGGGATGCTGACCGTCAGCGGAAGCGGGGCGATGCAGGACTTTCAGGCTGCGCCGCCTTGGGCCTCCTATGCGGGGCAGATTCGCGCAATCTCCCTCCCGGACGGGCTGACAAAGCTGGGGAGCCGCGCCTTCTCAGGCTGTACTGCGCTTTCGTCCGCCGTCCTGCCTGAGGGACTTCAGAACATTGGAACGAACGCTTTCTCGGGCTGTGTCTGCCTGGAATCCATCCTTTTGCCAAGTGGTCTGCTGCGCATTGATGCAATGGCTTTTCAGGGCTGTTCGCGGCTATCCGCGATTCAATTCCCGGATTCCCTGCTTGCACTTGGAGAGGGGGCCTTTCAGGGCTGCACGGCGCTGACCTCGGTGCAGATTCCCAGCGGCATGGAAGAAGTCAGCCCCTTCGCCTTTTCCGGCTGCACCGGTCTGACCTCTGTGATTCTTCCAAACTCGCTTAAGCTGATTGGACAGCATGCCTTTGAGGGCTGCACCGCGCTGAAAGCTGTGACGTTTCCGAAGTCTGTGACGAGTGTGCAGCGTTGCGCGTTTCGGAACTGCGCCGGTCTGCGCCGAATCGTCCTGCGCAATCCCGTGTGCATGGTCGAAACTGGTGTGTTCAACGACTGCGACTCAGGAGAAGACCTGAACCAGCCGGGGAATGAGGATTCCGGCGAGGATTTGGAGTTGGGCGAGCTTTCTCCCTTCACGCTCGGCGCGCCGAACCGGACGCTTCTCTATGGCCTGCACGATCCCGCCTTAGAAAACACCGGGGTGCAGAGCGACCCTTGGCTGGGCTATGAATACCGTTTCCCGGAATCCTATGCACGCACCTTTGGCTATTGCTTTTACGCCACAAACGTCTTCTCGGATGTCAAGGCAGGAAAGTATTATGAACTGCCCGTTGCTTGGGCGTTTGGAAATGCAATTACATCCGGTACGGATGCGACGCATTTCAGCCCGAATCAGACCTGCACCCGTGCGCAGGTGGTAACCTTCCTGTGGAGCGCCATGAAGAAACCGACGCCCGATCTGCAGGACGTGCCGTTTGTGGATGTCAAGAAAACTGCATACTACTATCAGGCTGTGCTTTGGGCCTATCAAAGCGGCGTGACCCGCGGAGTGGACGCAACGCATTTCGGCCCCAAGCAGCCCTGTACCCGGGCACAGGTCGTTACCTTCCTCTGGAGTGCGCTGGGGAAGCCGGTTCCGACGATTGAAAGCTGCGCTTTCGTGGACGCCAAGCCGAAGGATTATTTCTACCGCGCTATGCTCTGGGCCGTGGAGAACGGGGTCACCAGCGGAATTGATGCTTCGCACTTTGGTCCGAACCATCCCTGCACCCGCGCGCAGGTGGTGACCTTTCTGTTTCATGTTTTGGAGGGAAGTGAGCTGCCCGAATGAACAGGTCACCTGCTTGTGAAAAAAGAATTGCTTTTTTTGCCGTTGTCTTGTATAATGCAGATATAGAATGACCGAAGGACGAGGGAATGGAGCGGTTTGTTTATGGAGTTTCTGTCTGCCCATCCGATTACTATTGCGCTGGCAGTCATTTCCGCAGTGATCTGGTCTGCCGGAAACCGTGAGCAAAACAAGACATATGTGTGGATCGGCATTGCACTCTCTGTGGCTGCGATGATCGCCTTTGCATTTGGAGAGTAAAGCCGGGAGTCCGGCGGGTCAGCACCGTTTCTCGGGTGCTTCCGCGCCGTCGATGCATTCGTTGTGATTCTGGAAGGGAGGAGTCTTGCATGGATGAGATCATTGAGCTGTTCAAAACCTATACTGCGGCGCTTCCGACGTCCGTTGTGGCAATTGTCCTGATTTTGATCGGATTGAAGCTCCAAAAGATCATTTTTAAGCTGATAGGCATTGCCCTGGTGGTCGCCGCAATCCTCTTCTTTGTTCTGAAGGTTTGATTCGGCGTTACAACCCTGACTGTGCTCCGGAAAAAAGGCTGCATGAGAATCCCCCAGCGAAAAGACGGGAACAGGAACCCGTTTTCTCGCTGGGGTTTTCATACGATTCTCAGAAAACCATTCCATCTTTTTGCGGTCATCTTTGTGCGGTCCTTTGTTGTCGTCCTTGCCGAGCGTCAAGCCCGCCTGCGTCCATGGCCTCGTCTGGCGCAAAGCTGCCTCGCAAATCGTTATGAAGCGATTCATCAGAGAATCGTATCAGTTACGGCTGGGTTCTTCCTGTGCGGTCGGGCTGGGAGAACGAAGCGATCACCGCTTCTGCGCAAAGGATTCCGTCCACTGCCGCAGAGAGAATGCCGCCTGCATAGCCGGCCCCTTCTCCGCAGGGATAGAGACCGCGCAGGCTGGAGGATTCCTTCTCCTCGCTGCGCAGAATGCGAACCGGGGAGGAGCTGCGCGTTTCCGGGGCGGTCATCACCGCGTCCGGATCGTCATACCCGCGCAGGAGCTTTCCGAGCGCGGGAATGGCCTGCTCCAAAACGCCTGTCAGCCGCTCCGGGAGAACCGCGTGCAGCTCGCAGGGAGTGACGCCCGGACGGTAGGTGGGCTGGACATTTCCCCATTCCAAGGTCGGACGGTGGGACAGAAAGTCTCCGACCCGCTGCGCCGGAGCGCGGTAATTGCCGCCGCCTGCTTGAAAGGCGGCCTCTTCGATTGCCTGCTGCCAGTACATTCCGCCGAGCGTGGAGGAATCCGGAAAGTCCTTCGGCTCCAACGTCACCAGCAGGGCTGCGTTGGCGTTTTCCCCCTCGCGGGCAAAGTTGCTCATGCCGTTGGTCACGACTCTGCCGCGCTCCGAGGCTGCGCCGACGACGTATCCGCCCGGACACATGCAGAACGTGTAGGCGGAGCTGCCGTCGGGCAGATGAACGTTGAGCTTGTAATCCGCCGCAGGAACCGGATCCGTCTGCTCGCCATATTGCGCGCGGTTGACGGCGGCCTGCAAATGCTCGATTCGCACACCCATCGAGAAGGGCTTTGGCTCCATCGCCAGACCTAATTCATCAAGCATCCGGAAGGTATCGCGGGCGCTGTGACCCGGCGCGAGGATCAGGCGCTCGCAGGGCAAACGATTGGGGACTCCGTTCTGCTCAAAAACTGCAGCCTTCAGCCGTCCGGCGTCGGTCTCAAGCCCGGTGAGCTTCGCGCCGAAGCGCACCTCGCCGCCGAGGGCAATGACCCTGCTGCGCAGCGCCTGCACCACCGTCAACAGCACGTCGGTTCCAACGTGGGGCTTCGCGTCCCAGAGAATGCTTTCGTCCGCGCCGAAGCGCACCAACTGCCGCAAAACCCAGCCCTGCCGTTCATTTCGCGTCCCGGTGTTGAGCTTGCCGTCGGAAAAGGTTCCGGCCCCGCCCTCGCCGAACTGGACGTTGCATTCCGGATCCAAAACCCCGGTCTGCCAGAACTGCGCAACTGCGCGGTGCCGCGTTTCGGCGTCTTGCCCGCGCTCCAGCACAATGGGCCGCAGGCCCGACATTGCCAGCACCAGCGCTGCAAACATCCCCGCAGGGCCAAAGCCAACCACTACGGGGCGGGAATCCGGCAGGGAAGCGGGCTTTGGCGGCCGATACCAGATGTCTGAGGCAAGGCTGACCTTGTTGTTTCTGCATTGGCGAAGCACCTGCTTTTCGCTCTTGTGCAGGGCAACGTCCACAGTGTAGGTATATCGCAGGTCCGGCTTTTTTCTGGCGTCCAGCGATTTGCGCCGGATGTGCAGCTCCCGAATCTGGGAGGCTTGGATGCCGAGCGCCTGCGCGGCCAGATAGTAGAGCATCGATGCGTCGTGCCTGAGCGGTACAGTGAGATCTCGGATTGTTAACATAATCTATTACCGTTTCGTGTTGTATTCAGATACCACCGCAGCTTATGCGGGGGCGCCTTTGACGGATTCGCGAATCTGTCCTGCAAGGAGGCCGGAGGCCCAGGCCCACTGCAGATTATAGCCGCCGCAGTCCCCATCCACGTCGAGCACTTCCCCGGCGGCATAGAGGCCGGGAACGATCCGACTCTGGAGGGTTTCGGGGTAGAACTCCATCGTGACAGCACCGCCTGCGGTCACCTGCGCGCCGTCCATGCCCATATTGCCTGTGACAGTCAGAGGCAGATCATGGCAGAGGGCAACGACAGTGTTCAGAGCTTCCCAACTCAGCGCAGTCAGAGGCGTGTCCAGCCCGATGCCGCAGGCTTTGACGACTACGCGCCCGAGCCGATTGTGCAGGATGCCGGTCAGAAGATCGTCCGCATGCAGGAAGGGAAAGCGCGAAATACGAATACAGAGGGCAGACAGCAGATCCTCGCTGCAATAGTTGGGAAGCAGATCCAGATGCAAAACCGTCCCCTCCGTCGTCCCTGCGGTGCGGGAGAGATCAAAAACGGCGGGGCCGGAGATGCCGTAATCCGTAAACTGCACCTCGCCTGCGGCGTTTGCCAGCAGACTGTCATGTAGGGTCAGCCGCAGGACGGCGTTGGCCCGGACGCCCTTGAGCGATTTGACCAGCTCCGTCTCGGTCTTGAGCTGAACCAGAGAGGGATGGAGCTTCGTGCAGTGGTGGCCGAGGGAGCGCAGAAGCTGATAGCCGGACAGTCCGCCGCCCAGCTTGGTTCCGGCGGCGCCGCCGCAGGCGACAATCAGGCGCTCGGCCTGCCGATGCGTCCCGTTTTGATCCTTCAAATCAAACACCCCGGCCTGCTTTTTCACGCTGACAATCTCCGTTCCGGTCAGAAGTTCAATATTCTGGCGGTTGAGCGCAAAGCGCAAAACGTCCACCACCGAGTTTGCCTGATCGGAGTAGGGATAGATGCGTCCGCTGGGCTCTGACACCGTGTAGAGTCCAAGAGACTGGAAGAATTCCAGCACCAAATCGACCGGGAAGGCGTCCAGCACAGGACGGACGAAGTCCGGGTTGCTGCCGTGATAATGCACCGGGGCGGTATTCCAGTTGGAGAGGTTGCAGCGTCCGTTCCCGGTTGCCATCAGTTTTCGCCCAACACGGGCTTGCCGTTCAAAGAGCAGAACCTGATGGAGGCCGGAGGCTGCGGCAGTGATTGCCGCCGCCATACCGGACGCGCCGGCGCCGATGATCGCAATTCTCATACCTGTATCTACCCTTTCTGTTTTCTGCTATTAATTATAAAACAGAACGACCTTCCTTGCAAGGGGCGATGAGAAAAAAATACTGTTCAGGCGAAGAAAAATGTGCTATGATAGAGGCAATTCTGGAAGCTCCGATGCACGGTAGAGCGCATCGTTGTCAAAGACGCGCAAATCTGCTGCGGAGCAACCTGCAAAGCGAGATGGTTTTATGCTGCAAGTCAAATACAGTCCGGACTGGAAGGCCAACGCCCGCCTTGCGCGCGCCGAGCTTTGCGCACTTCAACAGGAGGGCAGGGGAATCCTGCTCGTTCCCGAGCAGAATTCCTTTGACGCTGAGTGGGCGCTCTGCGAACAGGGAGGCGATTCGATCAGCCGCCGCGCGGAGGTGCTGAGCTTTACCCGGCTTGCTACCCGCGTCTTTTCTGCCGTCGGCGGGGCCGCCGTGCCAACGCTGGACAAGAGCGGGCGGCTGATTGCCATGGCTGGGGCGCTGGAGCTGCTTCGCCCCAAGCTGCGTCTCTACGGCGCGCAGATTGGCAAACCCGAGTTTTTGGAGCAGCTTTTGCAGGTGGTGGATGAGTTCCACGCCTACGGTCTGGACGCGGCTGCCGTGCGGCGGGCCGGGGAGAACCTTTCCGCGTCCTTGTCCGCCAAGCTTGAGGAGCTGTGCCTGATTCTGGAGCTCTACGATACCGTCTGCGCACAGTCCGCAATGGATGCTTCGACGCGGCTGGACCGTCTGCGTGATGCACTTCTGGAGAGCGACTTTGCAAAGGGAAAATATGTGGTCGTGGACGGCTTCTCGGATTTTACCAATCAGGAGCTTGGCGTGTTGGAGGCGCTGGCCATGCGCGCTGAGCAGGTCACGGTCTATCTCTGTTGTGACGGTCTGCGCGGCGGGCAGAGCGTGTTCGCCGTGTCCCGTGCCACAGCGTCCGCTCTGCGGGAGCTGGCACAGCGAAACGGCGTCCGTTTCCACAGCGCCGCGCAGACGGCCCAGACGCATCCGGGGCCGCTGCGCCATCTGGCGCAGACACTGTTTGCACCGCGGGGACAGAGCTGGGACGCGCCGACAGAACAGATCCTTCTCACTCCCGCCTCCTGCTCGGCGGAGGCCTGTGAGCTGGCGCTGGGCCGGATCCAGAGCCTGATCCACAGTGGCGTCCGCTGGCGGGAAATCGGCGTCGCCTATTCCGACGCCAAGACCTTTGAGCCACTTCTGGAGACCCTGTTGGATCGAAGTGGTATTCCTGCTTACTTTTCCGGCTCGAAGGAGGTTCTCCGCCACGGAGTCATCCGTGCGGTGGTCTTTGCGCTGGAGGCCGCTTCCGGGACGATGGAGGCGGAAGCCGTCTGCGAGTACCTGAAATCCGGTTTTGCGCCGTGTGAACGGGAGATGGCGGATCGGCTGGAAAACTATGCTTATGTTTGGAATTTGCACGGCGCACGCTGGGATGCGCCGTTTGACCGAAATCCGAGCGGCCCGACGCTCGAGCCCCTCGCGGAAGTGGAGCTGCAAGCCCGGCTTGCCCCGCTGAACGAAGCGCGTGCGGCTGCAATTGTCCCCCTGCTGCGCCTGCGCACGGCGCTGCAGGCCGCGTCGGATACCGCTGCGCAGGTTGGTGCGCTGGAGGCCTTTCTGGAGGCAATCGAGTTGGAGGAACGGCTGGAAGCACGCGCGCAGGCGTTGGCGGCGTCCGGCGCATTGCAGCAGGCGCAGGAGCTGACCCAACTCTACGAGATTCTGATTGCCGTCATGGAGCAGATTTACGGCGTTCTTGGGACGGGGAAGCGCTCCGCCGAGGAATTCTGCCGCCTGTTCCGTGCGGCACTGACGCAGAACACGGTCGGCTCAATCCCGGCAACGGTGGACAGTGTACGCTTCGGTACGCTGTCTGCCATGCGAAACGCACGGCTTTCCCACCTGATATTGCTTGGCGCGTCGGACGGCCTGCTCCCTTCCTATCAGGCGGGAACCGGTTTGCTCAGCGACGCCGAGCGCCGCCGCATGAAGGCGGCGGGGCTGCCTGCCGCCCCGGAGGGGGAAGAACGGATTGACCGGGAGCTGCTGACGGCGTATGCGGTGCTGACGGCACCAACGGAAAGTCTGATGGTGAGCTGCGATCTTGAGACGCCGAGCTATCTGTTCACCCGCCTCCAAGCCCTGTTTCCCCGGTGCACAGGGACGGCACAGCGGCTTCTGCCGTCTGATCCCAACGGCGCGGCGGCCCTGCTGGTCGCCTCCGGCGAGGCCGGAAAGCGCGCGCTGGAGCGCTTCCCGGCGCTGGCGCCTGCGGTGCATGCGCTGACGGAGCGGGCGGATTATTCGCCGGGCGTCCTGACACGGGAGGCTGTGCAGGCCCTCTACGGCTCGGCCCTCTCCCTTTCTGCTTCCAAGGTGGACAAGCTGGCGGCCTGCAAGTATGCCTACTTCCTGCAATACGGTCTGAAGCTGCACGAGCGCAAGCAGGCCAAGGTCGATCCTGCCATGTACGGAACGCTGGTACACTATGTCCTGGAGCATGCAGTGCAGGATGTGGAAACAGAGGGTGGCTTTGCCGCCGTTTCGATCGAGCGGGTTCTGACCCTCTCCCGTGCATGGTATGACCGCTTTGTACAGGAAGAGCTGGGCGGACTGGCGGATGATACAAATCGCGGCGCATATCTGCTCGCGCGCAGCTTCAGCGAAGTCGAGCAGGTGATGCGCGAGCTTGCGCGGGAGCTTTCCACTTCCCAATTCGTCCCCACCTTCTTTGAAAAGGTCTTTCAGGGGGAAACTGCCATTCCCATCACGGGAAAGCTGGCTGTGGGCAGCCTGATGGGGGTGGTGGACCGAGTGGATCTCTATACCACCGCAGCCGGAAAGACCTATCTGCGCGTGGTAGACTATAAAACAGGCCGGAAGGACTTTGACGATACCGACATTCTCAACGGGATGGGGATGCAAATGCTGATCTATCTCTTCGCACTGACCGGAGAGGCTGCCCGTTTCTACGGACGCACGCTGGAACCGGCGGGGGTTCTCTATTTCCCGGCCCGTTATGACGTGGAGCAGACCAAGGGACGGCTCGACCCCGAGGACGTCGAAAAACTGCGCAGAAAAAAGCTGCGCCGCAAGGGGCTGCTTCTGGATGATGAGGAAATCCTTCAGGCAATGGAACCCGGCGCGGAGCCGATCTATTTACCCTATAAGATCACGAAAAAAACCGGCGAGCGCACCGGCAGTCTGGCCGATCGGCGTCAGCTTGGACTGGTGGAGGCGCATGTGCGCCGGACGCTCGGAACTCTGGCGGACAGCCTCTGGGCCGGAACGATTCGGCCCGATCCCTTCTGGCGCGGCGAGGATCACAACGCCTGCCGCTGGTGTCCGTACCGGGAGGTCTGCCGGGTGGACAGCGGCGAGGTTGCGCTGCGAAAGCTCCGCGCCGTGAGCCGGGACGAATTCTGGCAGACGCTGGAAAAGGAGGCGGAATCCTGTGACTGATACCCTGACCCATGCGCAGCGCATGGCTGTGGAGCGCCCCGGTGGGCCAATCCTGGTCTCAGCCGCCGCAGGCTCCGGCAAGACAAAAGTAATCGTCGAGCGGCTGATGTATCAGATCCTGCGGCGCGACGAGGAATGCTCGATCAACGACTTTTTAATCATCACCTTCACGAAGAAAGCGGCTGCCGAGCTGCGGGCGCGGATCGCGCGGGAGCTGGCGTCCCGATTGGCGCTGGACCCGGACAACCGCCACCTGCAAAAACAGCAGAGCCGAATCTATATGACCCAAATCTCCACCGTACACGCTTTCTGCGCCGATCTGATCCGGGAATTCTCCTATGAGCTGGACGTGCCTGCGGATTTTCGGATGCTGGAGCAGACAGAAGCATCGGCGCTGCGGGAGCAGATCGCCGCAGAGCTTTTGGAGGAACGGTATGCGGAGATCGAGAGCGACAAGGCCCTGCGTCTGCTTGTGGACGGACTTGGCGCGGGACGCGACGACCGGCGAATTCCGGCGCTGATTCTGGATGTCCACACCACGGCCCAGTGCAACCTCCTGCCGGATCGCTGGCTGGACGACTGCGAAGCCGGCCTGAATCTCACAGGGATCGACGGCGCGGAGCAGACGGTTTGGGGCCGTTGGCTGCTCGACGGCCTGCGCGCCTGTGCGTTGGAGCAGGCCGACGCGCTTTCCCGCGTCGCGCAGGAGCTGGAGCGCAGCGACGGTCTGGTCAAGTATTGCCCGGTGTTTGCGGGCAACGCCGCCATGCTTCGACGCCTTGCCGCCTGCGCCACTTGGGACGAAACGCTGAGGGCGCTGGAGACCGACACCGACTTTGGGCGCCTTCCGCCAATCCGAAGCTGTGACGATCCTGCCCTGCAAAGCCGGGCAAAAGAGATTCGCACGCAGGCGATGTATCTGGTGCGCCTCTGGCGGGACGAATTCTACGGAGATTCCCGTCAGGTTCTTGCGGATCTGGCGCTGACAGTGGACACCCTACGCGCCCTGTTCGCCCTGACGCGGGAATTCACGGCCCGCTTCGATGCGCAAAAGCGCCGCCTGCACGCGCTGGACTTCGGAGATTTGGAGCATCTGGCGCTTCGGCTCCTGCTGGAGCCGGACGGGACAACACCGACCGAAACGGCCAGACAAATCAGCCGCCGCTATCGGCAGATCATGGTGGACGAATATCAGGACACGAATCAGGTGCAGGACGCCATCTTCCGGGCGGTTTCTTCCAATGGCGAAAACCGCTTCATGGTGGGCGACGTGAAGCAGTCGATCTACCGCTTTCGGCTGGCGGACCCCGGCATCTTTCTGGAAAAGTACGGCAGATACCCCGATGCAGAGACCGTCGGCCCGGAGGCGCGGCAGCGCATCCTGCTGTCTCACAATTTCCGTTCCGGCGAAGCGGTCTTAGAGGCTGTCAACGCGGTGTTTTCGCGCTGTATGTCGGAGCGGGTGGGCGGACTCGTCTACGGAGCGGAGGAGGCGCTCCGTCCGGGGCGGCCGCTGGAGGCTCTGCCCCAGACGCAGGTCGAGCTGCACTGCCTTTCAACGCAGAAGCAGGACGAGGATGGGGAGACGCCGGAAAAGAACCGCGCAGAGGCAGCGTTCGCGGCAGATCGAATTCGCACCCTGCTTGCGGAGAAAACCCCCGTCCGGGGGAAGGACGGCCTTCGTCCTGCAGAGCCGGGCGACGTGGTGATCCTTCTGCGTTCTCCGAAGAACGTCGCATCCCTCTATCTCGACGCCTTGCAGCAGCGGGGCATTCCAGCGGTCAGCGACACAGGAGAGAGCGTCCTGGACGCTTCGGAGGTGCAATCCCTGCTCTGCCTTCTGAAGGTGCTGGACAATGTACATCAGGATGTTCCGCTAACCGGAGCCATGCTCAGCCCGATCTTCGGCGTTTCGGCCTCTGTCCTTGCGGAAGCCAGACATGCCAGCCTTGGGGGAGACCTCTTTGACGCTCTGCGCGACTGCGCACAGGCAGATCCCACCTTGGGGCAGGCGCTGAAAACGGTAGAGAAGCTGCGTGAGGAAGCCCAGTCGCTTCCGTTGCATCTGCTTCTGGAGCGGCTGCAGCAGGCTGTTTCGCTCGAAGCGGTCTACGGGGCCATGGACAACGGCCCTGCACGGCGGGAAAACCTGCGGGCTTTCTACGAAATGGCAGCCGGCTTTTCTGACGGCGGGCGCAAGAGCCTCCACCAGTTTCTAACCTATGTGGACGAGCTGCGTGCGCAGGGCGGTCTGACGCTCCAGCGTCCGCAGGCAAACGCCGTCACGGTTATGAGCATTCACAAATCCAAGGGACTGGAGTTTCCCGTGGTTCTGCTCTGCGGACTGTCCCGGCGCTTTAATCTGGAGGATCTGAAAAGCTCTGTGCAGTTTCACAGTCAGCTTGGCGCGGGCTGCGCGGTCTATGACGCGCCGACCCATACGCGGTTCAACTCCATCGCCAAGGCGGCAATCAACCGCCAGATCAAGGCGGAAAACATCTCTGAGGAGCTGCGCATCCTCTATGTCGCCATGACCCGCGCAAAGGATATGCTGATTATGACCCACTGCGCGGCGGAGCTGGAATCTCATCTGGAAAACCTTGCGCTCTGTCTGACGCCTGAGACTGCGCACCTGCAAGCGGCGCAGGCCGGCTGCATGGGCGACTGGATCTTGCTGACTGCTCTGCTTCGCACCGAGGCGGGCGCTCTGCACGCCATCGCGGGCAAGCCCGAGGGAACGGCGGTTTCCGACCTGCCGTGGCGGATCGAATGGCATTCGCTCGACGGCAAGCACGCTGCGGCTTCAGCAGGAACTCTGACGCCCCTTCCGGCAGCGGTCTTTGACGAGGCGGCGCTGGCGGAGAGCCTGTCCTATCGCTATCCCCATCCCGCGTCCCAGCGTCTGGCTTCCAAGCTGACGGCAACCCAGCTCAAGGGCCGGAATCTGGATCAGGAGGCGGACGACGGCGCTGCCCGAAGGAACGACCTTCGTCTCAAGCTGCGCAAGCCCTCTCTGCTGCGCGAGGACAAGCCCCTGACGCCTGCACAGAAGGGAACCGCCGTTCATCAGGCAATGCAGTACCTTGATTTTGCCCGCGTGTCGAATCTCGAACAGATTCAGGCGGAGCTGGATCGCATGGTATCCGAGGCATTCCTGACCCCGGCACAGGCGCTTGCGGTGGATCCGCAAAAGCTCCTTCACGTCTTCCAAGGGCCGCTCGGAGCGCGCATTCGGCAGGCCGAGCGGGTGCTGCGGGAGTTCAAATTCTCCGTTCTGATCCCTGCGGAGCGGATCGACCCTGCCGCAGCCGGGGATCGCGTTCTGCTTCAGGGCGTGACGGATTGCTGTCTCTTCCAAAACGGCGCGATTACCGTGGTTGACTTCAAAACAGATCGCATCCGTCCCGGCGGAGAGGCGGAGGCAGCCGCTCGCTACCGTGGGCAGCTCAACGCCTATGGCGAAGCCCTCGGACGAATCTTTGACCTGCCGGTGACGGAAAAGCTGCTCTACTTCTTTGCCACCGATACGCTGTACGCCGTGCAGGACGAGCCGGCCCGCTGAATTCTCTCAATCGGCAAGGGTACTGGAAATCTGCGCGATGGTTTTTGGCGCTTTCCTGTTTTATAATGCAGCCGTAAAAAAAACAACCAACTCGAAGGAGGAATCATTATGGAACTTGGAAAGAAGATCAAACAGCTTCGCTGCCGCGCCAGCCTGACGCAGGAGCAGCTTGCCGAGCGGCTGGGAATCAGCCCCCAGTCCGTCTCGAAGTGGGAGAACGCCGTGGCCATGCCGGATATCTCCCTGCTTCCCCTGATTGCGGAAACCTTCGGCGTCAGCATTGACGATCTGTTCGATCTCACCGTTGAGCAGCGCTTCAACCGCATTGAGAATCGCATGGATCTGGAGGAAGAATTCCCTGCGGACGTGTATCTGGAGTACGAGGAGCTTCTGAAGGCGCAGCTCCCCGAAGCCCGGTACAAAAAACGGGCCACCGAGCTCTTAGCAAATCTTTACTGGCACAGAATGAACGCCTACGCCCTGAAGGTTCGCCGTTACGCAAAGGAGTCCATCCGCATGGAGCCGAACAAAAAGGGCTGCCAGTGGCTTCTCTGCGATGCGGAGGGGCATGCGGTCTGGGACTGGAACTTTGGAAACCATCTTGCCGCTATCGAATTCTACAGCGACCTGGTGAAGGAAAACCCGGAAAGCAGATCGGCCATGACGTACCTGATGGACAATCTGCTCGCGGATCATCGGGCAGACGAGGCGGAGCAGCTTCTGAACCGGTTCTGCGTCGTCAACAAAGACAGGGTCTTTATGAATCAGGTCTACCGGGCGCATATCGCGCTGGCGCGGTTTGATGCGGCGACGGCGGATGGGATCATCGAGGACATGCTTGCGGCAAATCCGGATCACGACGGCGTGCAGTTCGAGGCGGCCCAGTACTATGCCAGAAAGTGCGACTACGAAAAGGCAATTGCGCACTATGAGAAATCCTTTGCCTGCAACCCCATGCGTCCGCGCTATTATGATCCTCTGGATGCCATCATGCAGATTTATAAGATCAAGGGCGACTACCGCAAGGCGTTGGAAACCTGTGACCGCATCCTTGACCTGCTCCAGAACGAATGGAGCATGACGGAGGAGGAGCTCGCGCTGAAGGAAGTCAGAGCAAAGCGTGCGGAGCTGCTCGCAAAGGTCTGATTCCTAACAATCAAGCAAAAAACCGCGCTTCGCACCCACTTGAAAGGTGCGAAGCGCGGCTTTTCTCAGCGCTGTCTGCTTTCCATAATCCGTTCGCCGGGGGCAAGCGCCAGTTCATCCGGCGTGTCCACTTCGTCTTGAACGAACTTGTACTCCAGATCGGTCATGGGCACGACGTAATTGGGAACCTCCAGCGCATTTCCGACTTGGGGAATTTCCGGGCTGCGTTTGCGATTCTTTTTCGACATCTTTCATCCCTCCGCCCATAGCTTGCCCGGAAAAGACGGTTTCATTCAAAAAGAAACAACAAAGCTTCTGATTGCGGATGAAACGTTAATCCTTGTTGGCGGCGCTCCTTTTCCGCAGCGCGTCTGCGATCTCGCAGACGACCGGATAGCACACGCCTGCAATGGGCCAGACGATCCACGTCCGATTCCAGTCCTCGGAGAGGAAGCTCCATGCGAAATAGACTGCGGAAGCAATGCTCCAGTAGGCGATTGACAACGCCTCGTTTTGCTTGGAAAAACGCTTGCGTATACGGTTGTAGTCGCCCGCCTCCAAAAGGATTTGGTACCCGCCCCAGAGGATCGAGGAATGCACGATCAGCAGAACGCCGCCGGCGGCCAGAGCGAGCAGCAGGGCCAGGCTGATGATGTGCGGAATTTGACGCCACGGTTCAGAATCACCCTCTCCGAAGAGAATCAGCACCACGAACAGGGGAATCAAAGCAAGAACGCAAAGAACGATTCCGGTGGTCAACTGGGAATGAAATGTCTTGCGGAATTTCTCGCGCCGATCCCTGACCATGCCCTCCACGCCGTATTCCGTTTCGATCAGCTCTGCCTCCAGAGCCTCAAAGCGGCTGCCGCGCAGACCCGTGGTGACGAACAGGGCGACCGCGCCGCCGATCAGAAGGAACAGGAAGAGCAGGCCCAAACCGCCCGCCTGTGCTTCGGAGGGACGCCAGCCGTCGGCAAACAGACGGAGAATGAAGACCGTGAGCCCTGCAATCAGCAGCACCTCGCCGCCAATCATGCCGCCGATGGAGCGAAGCCCCTTGTCACTCTGACGCATGGAAAAGGCAATCAGCGCAAGTCCACTGATGCACAAAACAAGCATTGCGGCGCCGGAAAGAGAGGAGGGAAGCAGAGGCGTTTCCGCTCCGGCAAACCACTGCTCCCGAATTCCGCCGAAGAGGAACAGCAGAACGGGGGAGAGAATGCACATCATCACGCCAAGCGAGATGCGGCGGGCGGAGATTGTGCGGTATTTCAAAAAGTCTTGCGCTTCTTCCATCGAAACCTGACGGAGCGAAACGTCCGGGTCAGGCCCGGCAATGCGCTCCCCGGGCAGCCGCTCCGGTTCCATCTCGTCTTTCAGTAAGTAGTCGGTGGTGACGCCGAAGAGGTCCGCCATCCGCAGAATGCGGTTCATGTCCGGCATAGACTGGGCGCTCTCCCATTTGGAGATGGACTGGCGACTGACCTCCAGCTTCTCCGCCAGGTCCTCCTGCGACCAGCCGCTTTTCTTGCGCAGGTCAACGAGTTTGTCTGCAAAAATCATCGGGATGCTCCTTTCAGCGGCAGAGCCGCGTCGGTTTTGATGGTGAAAGTATCGCATAAAGGGCGGTTGCACACCACCAATTTGCCTTGGAAATCTCGCAACCGAGGGTTGCAACTGCGCAAATCAAGCCGGAACCCCCTGCTTTTTGGGTTCCGGCCTGAATTCCTTCTTTATTTGCGAACGACAGTACCGCTCTCGCCGCGGACTGCCTTGCCTGCGTTCTCCAGAGAAGCGATGATTGCCTCGCCGCCGGTCTGCGCGAAGGAAATTGCGGCCTTGACCTTCGGAAGCATGGAGCCGGGAGCAAAATGGCCTTCGCCGCAGTAGCGCTCCGCCTCTTCCACCGTCATGCTGTCAAGCGCAGTCTGATTGGGCTTGCCCCAGTTGATTGCCACGCGATCCACGGCAGTCAAGATCACCAGCGCGTCGGCGTGAACCAGCTCCGCCAGCTTCGCGGAGGCAAAGTCCTTGTCGATGACGGCGGGAGTACCGACCAGCTTGCCGTCCTTGCGAATGACGGGGATGCCGCCGCCGCCGACCGTGATGACGACGAAGCCCTGATCGACCAGCGCGTTGACCATATTCTTCTCAATCACGTCTACGGGCTTGGGGGAGGGAACCACCTGACGGTAGCCGCGTCCGGCGTCCTCGACCATGGTGTAGCCCTTTTCCGCTGCGATGCGCTCAGCAGTTTCCTTGTCGTAGAACGCGCCAATGGGCTTGGTGGGATTCTGGAAGGCGGGGTCGTGTTCATCCACCAGCACCTGCGTCACGATGGTTGCCACGTCCTTTTTCAGACCGCGGGCAGCGAGCTCGTTGCCAATGGCGTTCTGCAGGTGGTAGCCGATGTAGCCCTGGCTCATCGCGCCGCACTCCGGGAAAGGCATGTCGGACTTGATGGCCTTGGCCTCGGCAGCCGTGCCCATGCCCAGATTGATCATGCCGACCTGCGGGCCGTTGCCGTGGGCAATGATGACTTCGTTGCCCTGCTCGATCAGGTCCACAATGGGCTTTGCAGTTTCCTCCACCAGCTTCAACTGCTCGTAGGGGGTGTTGCCCAGAGCGTTTCCGCCCAGGGCGATGACGATGCGTTTACTCATAGCTTGCTCCTTTTATCTCGTTTGATTCTATCAAAGTGATTGCAATAGAAAATATTCTACCGTTCCAATTCTAACACAAGTATTTGGAATGTCAACCTATTTTTCGGGAACAGAACGCGAATATGCGAAATATTTTGCGCAGTTTTGACGAAAAACAGGAATCTTTGCCGCACGCCATTTTCGCCGCACATCGGAGCATCCTGCAGCATATTCTGACAGATGAAACCGTAACAGGAGGGATAGCCTATGATGGACCTGACCGTTCACCGGGAGGGCCGTGCCAATAATCTCAGTCGAGCAAAAGAATACAGCGTTCTGCTTCCAACCTTTGCACAGCTTCGTGATCCGCATCTGATCGGAGAAGCGATTCGCGCAAGACTTGCCGAAACGCCGCTCTCTGCGGCGGAGCCAATCAACCTGTTCCGTCTGCACTGGCATAACGAGGCGAAAGCGGTCGGCGGGCAGTTTCAGAGCGTTCCGAACTATGTGGAGATTCCGCCCGCCCTCTCCGGCGTACCCTGCCGGATTCTTGCTATGGCAGGGAAGTGGTTCCCCACCGGCTGTCACAAGGTCGGCGCGGCCTACGGCTGTCTGGTTCCCCGGCTGGTGACAGGCCAATTTGACGCGGCCTTCCACCGGGCAGTCTGGCCCTCCACCGGAAACTTCTGCCGGGGCGGGGTCTTCCTCTCCCGGCTGCTCGGCGCGGAAGCGGTGGCGATTGTCCCGAGTACGATGTCCGAGGAGCGTTTTGCATGGCTGCGCAGCGTTGGCTGCCGCATGATTGTCACGCCCGGCGAAGCGTCGGGCGCAAGGGAACTGCTCGAAGAGACGCAGAAGCTCCGCACAGACCCATCCATGATGATTATGAACCAATTTGCGGAGATGGGGAACCCGCTCTGGCACTACAACGTCACAGGAACCGCGCTGGCGGAGCTGTTTGAAGCAGTCAAACGGCCTGGTCAACGGCTGGCTGGGGCGGCCTTCTGCTCCGGCTCCGGCGGAACCCTCGCGGCGGGCGAACGGCTGAAGGAGCGCTATCCGCAGGCAAAGCTTGCCGCAGGCGAGGCGCTGCAAGCTGCCGTCATGCTGCATCAGGGCTTTGGAAAGCACCGGATCGAGGGCGTCGGGGATCGGCTGGTCCCTTGGGTGCAGAACGTCCGGCAGACCGATCTTGTGATCGCAGTGGACGATGCGGACGCCTTGGCTCTCCTGCGCCTGTTCAACACAGAGGCCGGAACCGCTTATTTGCGCGAGGGCCTCGGCCTCTGCCCGGAGCAAATCGCGCCGCTTGCATGGATGGGAATATCCGGCATTGCCAACGTGCTTTGCTGTATCAAGATGGCAAAGTGGTTGGAGCTGTCGGAAGACGACGTGCTTGTGACTGTTCTGACGGATTCGGCGGACTTGTACCGCTCCCGGATCGAGGCAATGGAGAAAGGAATCGGCCCTTATGACGCTTCACAGGCCGAGCGGGACTGTACCCTGCATCTGCTGGGCCTGAAAACGGATCAGATGACGGAGCTCACCTATCCCGAACGCAAGCGCATCCACAATCAAAAGTACCGATCCTGGGTGGAGGAGCAGGGAAAATCTGTGGAGGAGCTGCACACACAGTGGGAGCGTCCGGCGTATTGGGACGAGATTCATCGTCAGACGGACGCACTGGACGCGCTGATCGCGGAGTTCAACGAGGAAGCTGGAAGTTAAGGCAACGAAGTATGGGGATGTGGTCGAATTGTTCACAAACAATTTCTTTTTTTCGCAAAAACTGTTCAAATTTCCGCGCTACAATAGCGGTGTCGAAAGAAACAAAGCAAAGGAGCGTTGACCTATGAACGAATATGGCGATCAAAACGAATGGATGAACGGTCAGATTCCTCCGACAGAGGATCCAATGTCCGAAGAAACCCAAAACCAGACGGAACCTGTGAATGCCTCCTTTGATTCTCCAGTCATCGAGGCCCAGGAGCCCGTCCGGGAGAATCCCCCATCGTGGCAGGCAAGCAATCCGGAGCTCGGCGCTGGTGCCTACCGCTACGCCGCACCGATCGAAACGCCGCGCCCCGCCCAGAGCGAAGCGCCGAGACGGGAAGCGCGGGTCGAACCGCAGACTCCGAAGGTTCAGCAGAAGAGAGGAGGATTCTGGAAGAAGGCGGTCGCGCTTGCGCTGGTCTGCATTCTGCTGAGCGGCGCAGCCGGCATCGGAGGCGCCATGCTGGTAAACAAGCTTCAGAGCAAGGAACAGGCGTCCTCCCTCGACAGCGGCAAGGAACAGACAACCGTGCAGCTTGCGGCGCCGAGAGAGACGGCGGAGCTCAACGTCATCTCTGTGGACAGCGGCAAGCTCCTGACCGCCGCGCAGGTCTATGCGCAGAACGTCAATTCCACCGTCGGCATTACCACCGAGATCATCACCACCAACTTGTGGGGCTATCAGTCCAAGAGCGCTGCGGCAGGTTCCGGCTTCATCCTGACGGAGGACGGCTACATTCTCACCAACGAGCATGTAATTGAGAAGTCCACCTCCATCACAGTCGCCATGTACGATGGCACGACCTATCCCGCCACGCTGATCGGCTACGATGCCAGCAACGACATTGCGGTTTTGAAGATCGACGCCAAGGGACTGACGCCTGTGGTGCTCGGCGATTCCGATACCCTTCGCGTTGGCGACGACGTGGTGGCGATCGGCAACCCGCTGGGTGAGCTGACCTTCTCCCAGACCAAGGGTACAGTCAGCGCCCTGAACCGTGCCGTGACGCTTTCGAGCAACGTGACGATGAATCTCATCCAGACTGATACCGCGATCAACTCCGGCAACTCCGGCGGCGCGCTGTTCAATCTCTACGGCGAAGTGGTCGGCATCACCAACGCCAAGTATTCCTCCAGCGTGTACTCCGGCGAGGCCAGCATCGACAACATCGGCTTTGCCATTCCCATCAATTCCGTCCGCGACATTGTCACCTCCATCATCGAAAAGGGATATATCTCCCGTCCCTATATCGGCGTCAGCGTTTCCAACGTCAGCGAGGAAAGCCAGAGCTACGGCATGCCGCAGGGTGCGGCGATCCGTACAGTGGAAAAGGACGGACCTGCGGAAAAGGGCGGCCTTCAGGCAAATGACATCGTGACTGCCATCAACGGCGAGACGATTACCTCCTATGAGGAGCTTGCAGCGCGGGTTTCCGCCAGTGAGCCGGGCGACGAGATGACCTTCACCGTCTACCGCAGAGGAGAAACGCTGACCCTGACCGTCACAGTCGGGGAATCCACGCAGGATGCGCTTCCCTCCGAGCAGGATCAGAACCAGAATGGACAGAACGGACAGAACAACCAGAACGATCAGGACAATCAGAACAATCAGCCGAATCCCTACGGCTCCGGCAACTTCCCCTGGGGATGGTTCTTCGGCGGCTGATTCATCAAGCAGTTTGAAGTAAGGCAACACCGCACAATTACGGCATGCAATTGCGCCGTAATTGTGCGGTGTTTCTTAAAACCGTACGCGGCTGTCTCCCACCTTGGAAGACAGCCGCGTAATGCACGCGAAAACAGGTTAACGGGGAGGAATGTTCTCCAGCGGCAGGGTCCAGTGTTCGTTGTTGTAAATGTCTGTGAAGAGGTAGGTTGCCACCAGATTGTCCTTGAGAGCGCTCATGTCGGTGTAGCCAACGATCAGATTGCCGGCGGGAACGAAGTCCGCACGGTCAAAGCCTTCGGCATCCGTCTTCTCTGCGGCGTTGGTCAGCCGGTAGGTGATGGTCTCGCCAATCTCATAGGTGTCCTTGAACTCGCCCTCGTTCGTGTAGTAGTCGGCAACGAACTGGATCTCATCGCCGTCCTGCAGCTCTGCAAGCTTGGCTTCTGCGGTGTATGCTTCGTCCTCCAGCTCGGTCTTGGAGTAGTCGTAGCGAACCCCAACCACGGAGGCGTCAAGCTGTCTGCCGGTCTTGATGTTGTCGCGGAAAACGACGACCAGATTAGCCAGCTCGCCGTTGAGCAGAACGGGAACCGTGCCGGTGGTGGTCATGGTGTCGCCCTCCACCAGAGCGTCCTGATAGTTGAACATCACGGGCTGAACCAGATCGTCCGCACCGATGGCAACCCAGGTGCAGTCATACTCGCCCAGCAGCGCGCCGTCGGAGGTGAAGGTATACTGATTGTCCAGACCGAGATTGATAAAGCCGTCGCCGTCATTGTAGAAGACGTTGAGCTGCAAGCTGTGTACCTGTTCCCACTGTTCGGGGGGGAGCTTCATCAGCTTGTGGCCGCTCTGCGTGCTCCATACGCTCAGATTGGCTGCATCGAACTGATTGTCCTCCAGCGTCTGAGCGGCGGTATCGACGTTCAGATCCAGAGAGCGTCCGCCGAGCAGGGAGCCGAGCAGACTGCCAAAGTCCGCGCCGCCGCCGGAGGCGCTGGACAGACCGCCGAGCAGATTGGAAACGTCGAAGCCGCCGGAGCTGGAGCCTTGCTGACCGCCGGTTTCCAGCGTGGCAAACTGCTGGATGCAGCGGGAGTATTCGCTGTCCAGACCAATGGCGTTGTAGGTGGATACGGCGCTCTTGACGTAGCTGGTGCGCTGATAGGGGAAGAAGATGGAGATGCCGTAAGCGTTGGAGATCGAGGAGGAGGTCTTGTTGTACTTGACCGCGCCGAGCAGACTGTTTGCCAGCGCCTCGCTCTCGGGGGTGCCGAGGTTGCAGCACAGGTGAACCAGATCAATCTGGTCGATCTTGCTGGAGGCGGCAAACTCGCGGGTCGCGCTGCGGGCGTCGGAGACGGTCTTGTACTCCGTGCCGGTCAGCAGCTTTGACGTTCCGGCGGCAAAGCGCTTGAGCGTAGTGGGCACTGTGGCGTTCAGCTCCGCAAGATCGACAACGGAGAGCGTGGTTTTCTGACCCGCGCAGCGGCGGTTGCATTCGGAAACGAAGTCGTCCACGATGTTCTTGCCCAGCTCAATGGTGGGCAGGGAGGTGTCGGCGGAGAGCTTGGTCAGCCAGTTGGTGTAATACCAGCCGATGCCCGGCTCCGTCTCCTCAGAGGCGATCATGTAGTCGGCGTAGTCGTTGAGCATCAGTCCGGTTTCCAGCGTGGCCATCAGGCAGGCGTCGAAACCGATAAAATCGAAGCGCGTTCCGGCGTTCTTCAGCGCGGAGTCGATGCCGCTCAGACCCATAGAGCCGAGAGAGGCGTTCTTCTCGTCGTAGCCGTAGCCGGAGACAGAACCGCCGCCGTGATCCCAGAAGATCAGAGCCTGTCGGTTGGCGGGGTAATTCGTGGTGCAGAACTGAATGAAGCGCGTCAGAGTTGCGGGCTTTACCAGAGAATCCTTGCCGTCGTCGCTGACGAGGCAGGTCAGACTGCCGTTTTCCACTTTGTAGATTTGATTGACGGAATTGGAGATTCCGTTGATCTTCCACTGCTTGCAGCCACCGGTATAGACGATGATGTTGACGTTGCTACCAAGGTTGGCCTTAGCCATCTCCTGCAAGTCGTTGGACGCCATGCCGGATTTGGATTCCAGATCCGTGCCGCACATGTAAACCATGATGGTAAAGGTGTCTTTGCCGTTGCCGTAGATCTGGGTGTACTTTTCCCGGGCGCCGCTGACCACGGAGGAGTCCAGCTTGCCGGTGTTGGCGGTTCTGGCCCAGCCGGTGGAGACGGAGCTGCCGCCGGAGAAGCCGCCGAGCAGACTGGACAGATCGAGGCCGGAGGACGACGAGGAACCGGAACCGCCGCCCAGAAGTCCACCGAGTCCGCTGACCAGATCGAGGCCAGAGCTGGCGGAGCTGCTGCTCTGCGAACTGCCGCCGGAGCTGCCGCCGGTCAGGAGACTGAGGCCGGAGCCGAGGATGCTGCCGCCTCCGCAGGATTTCAAGAGGAAGAAAAGCACGACGACGATGAGAATGGAGCTTCCGCTGATGCCGCGCGTCAGGGCGCGGCTGCCGGAACCACCGGAGTGACCCGAACCGCCGCTCTGGGGACGGTTGGAATAGCTGACGTCCTTGCCCACCGGTTTTCCGTTGTGCAGGCCTTCGCCCTTCTTATGGATCCCGTCGGTCTTGCCGATGATATTTTTTCCACGGCCATTAGAATTGTTATCCACGAAATCATCCTCCTTTGAGAAATGTTACACATATTTTATCAGATTGAAACAGGAAATGCAACGCAGAAAAGCGGTTTTTTGAAAAAAAGAGAAAACAAGAGAAGATGAACCCGATGTGCGGTCCCGGAATATGATAGAACGAAAGGGGGAATGCGGCATGAGCCGGAACATGGCAGAGCTTCGCGCAGGGGAGCGGGGGTGGGTTTGCGCGCTGCGCCTGTCGCCTTTGCGCGCCGCGCCCTTGCTCCGCTTGGGTCTGTTTCCTGGGACGGAGGTGCAGTGTCTGCTGCGCAGTCCGCTCGGTGACCCGACGGCCTATCGGTTTCGGGGCACGACGGTTGCCGTGCGGCGGGGAGACGCGGCACAGATTGACGTGCGCGCCGAACCGGATGCACACAATCCCGTGCGTGGGGAGGAAGCGCCATGCGCACAGAACTGAAACAGGGCCATGCGCATGTTGTCTGTCTTGCAGGAAATCCCAATGTGGGGAAGTCTACGGTTTTCAATCGGCTGACCGGTCTTCGCCAGCACACGGGAAACTGGACCGGTAAGACGGTCGCTCCGGCACGGGGGCTGTGGAAGCGCGAAGGAACCACCTATGAGGTCGTGGATCTCCCCGGCGTCTACGCCCTTTCGGGCGGAACCCCGGAGGAGCGGGTCGCAGCGGAATTTCTGGATCAGGAATCACCGGACTGCCTTGTGGTCATTCTGGATGCGACGGCGCTGGAGCGCACGCTGGCGCTGGCACTGGAGCTGCTTCCGCGTCATGAGAATCTGGTGCTTTGTATGAATCTGATGGACGAGGCGGAGCGGCTGGGCCTGCACCTGAACTGCGCCGCGCTTTCTGAGGCGCTGCACGTTCCCGTCGTTCCCACGCGGGCGGACCGTGCTGACTCCGTGGAACGGCTGCGCAGCGTCATCGAGGCGGCCTGCCTGCGGCGAGAAGGAGAACAGCGGTGTGCAGAGCGGCCCGACGTGGGCGGGATCACGACGATGACGGCGGCGGAACGGATGCAGGCGGCTTCCGAACTGGCAGGCGTCGTCTGCTCTGCGAAGGCTGCGTCGCGCAGAAACTGGGATCGCCTCCTGCTTGGAAAGTGGACGGCCTGGCCTGTGGCCGTTCTGCTGCTGTTTTTTGTGCTCGCTCTCACGGTCTGGGGGGCGAATCTGCCCTCGGCGCTGCTGGAGCAGCTCTTTTCCGGGCTTGGGACGTGGCTGAGTACGCTTCTTGCGGACGCTTCGCCGGTGCTTCAGAGTCTTCTTCTGGACGGACTCTACGGAACGACGGCGAAGGTCATTTCCGTGATGCTTCCGCCGATGCTGATCTTTTTTCCACTGTTTTCCGTTTTAGAGGATCTCGGTCTGCTGCCGCGTCTGGCCTTTTTGCTGGATCGTCCGTTTGCGGCCTGCGGCGCCTGCGGCAGACAGGGCCTTTGTATGTGTATGGGCTGTGGATGCAACGCGGTCGGCGTGACCGGGTGCCGCATCATCCCGGATGAGCGCGAACGGCTTGCGGCAATTCTGACGAACGCCCTTGTGCCCTGCAACGGACGGTTTCCGACCCTGATCCTGCTGGCGGGCATTCTGCTGGGACAGAACGGACAGCTCCGCCCGCTTGCCGCTGCAGCCCTGCTGACGGGCTTTCTGATGCTCTCTGTTGCAGTGACGATGGGCAGCACGGCGCTTCTTCGCCGGACGATTCTGCGCGGCGGCTCCGGAACCTTTGTGTTGGAGCTGCCGCCCTTGCGCAGGCCGCAGCTTGGTCAGCTTCTGGTGCGCTCGATTCTGGATCGGACGCTGCGTGTGCTCGGACGCGCCGTGACCGTCGCAGCCCCTGCGGGGATCCTGATCTGGACGCTGGCCCATGTGCAGATGGGGGCGGAGACCCTGCTTCCGCTGCTTGCTCGCTGGCTAAACCCCTTCGCCGCCCTTCTGGGGCTCTCCGGGGTACTGCTCCTGGCCTTTCTGCTGAGCTTTCCCGCCAATGAGCTCCTGCTTCCGCTGACCGTTTTGATTGGAACAGCCGGAGCTGCGCTGACCGATGGGGGAAATCCGACAGCCTCCCTGCTTGCGCTCGGCGTCGGCCCGCAAACAGCTCTCTGCGCCGCAGTGATCACCCTGTTTCACTGGCCCTGCTCCACCACGGTTCTGACGGTCTGGCATGAGACCAGGCGGCTGAAATGGACAGTTCTTTCCGTGCTGTTCCCAACGGCGGTCGGATGTCTGCTCTGTATGGCCCTGCATCTGGGATTTCAGATCTTCGGATAAAAAGGCAAAGAAAAAGCGCGCAGAAATTGCCTCTGCGCGCTTTTTCTGACGTGTTTTAGCCAATCGGATGCTTACGGATGAACAGCACGCCCAGCGTGTTCCGTCCGCAATGAGAGGAAACCGTGCATCCTGCACGGGTGACGTGGATGTTGGGGAAGTTGCCCAGCGTGCGCAGCTTGGAAACGCAGGCTGCCACCACAGCCTCGTCGCATCCGGCGTGGGTGATGAAGACGTGGCTCTTGTCGATGTCGTCTTCATTGTCGATCCGATCCGCCAGATATTTCAAAAGCACCTGCTCAAATTTACCCCGGTACTTCTTGCCAACGGTCATTTTGCCGCCCTTGACGATGATGCTGGGCTTAAAATTCATCAGATTCGCGCCGAGCATTGCAACGGCAGAGCAGCGCCCGCCTTTGTGCAGGAACTCCAGACTGTCAATCACAAAGGAGGCGTCCACACAGGGAGCAAGGCGGCGGCATTCCTGCGCAATCATGGCGGCGCTCATCCCGCGCCGGGCCAGCTCCGCCGCCCGGAGCACCAGCAGGCCGCCGCCGGTGGAGAGGTTTTGCGTATCGACGACGTGTACGTTGTCAAATTCCTGCGCGGCAATCACGCTGTTCTGATAGGTAGAGGACATCTCCGCGCTAATCGTAAAATGGACGATGCTGTAGCCCTGCTCCACATACTTGCGGAAGAATTCGGCGCAATCCGCCAGATTCGGCGCAGAGGTCTTGGGCAGCGTCCGATTTTCCTCATAGTTGCGATAAATGTCGTCGGGCGTGATGTCCACGCCGTCCACATAATCAATTTCATTCAGGTTTACCACCATGCGCATCAGCTCCACGCCGTACTGCGCGCGCAGCTCCGGACTGAGATCGGTGGTGCTGTCGCTGGAAATCAGAATCTTTTCAGACATTCCGAAACGCTCCTTCTCATCAGGATCATTGGTTCAAGTTTTTCCTTGCTCACTATACGATATCACGCGCAGAAAATCAAGTGCGGATTCTGCCTGCGGCGTTTTTTGGGGTGCGGTGCGGGAACCGTTCAGCCCGTAGTACGGTGTAACCTTAAGAGCTTGACGTAGGGACTTGACGTAGGGACGCGCATTGCGCGTCCGCCGATCCGCACCCACGCCGGAGTAGGGACGAGCATCGCTCGTCCGTGTTTGCGGAGCAAACAATCGCCCGGCAGGGCGATCTCCCTGCGTTGCGGCGGTACGGCACGTTTAGATTTGCCTTCGGCAAATTGCATTCGTTCCGAATGCCGGACGAGCGATGCTCGTCCCTACATCCGGTTCGTCACGCGGCCGGCGTGGGTGCGCTTCGGCGGGCGTGCGACGGCGCGAAGGTTTTTTTTCCAATTCGCCAGAATTGGAAAATTCCGAAACTGTCAACTATCAATTATCAGACCCGTAATGGCCGCTGACCCGTAGTGGTTGCTGACCTGTAGTGGTCGCTGGTAGTGGCCGCTGACCCGTAGTGGCCGCTGACCTGTAGTGGCCGCTGACCACAGCGGCCTCACCCGCCGCCTATTCGCCTGTTTCCTCCTCGCAGCGTTGCTCCGCCGTCTTGAGTGTCGCGCGGGTGCGCTTCGTAGAAGGATGCCCCGCGCCCAAAAGCGATTCCTGCACCTTCAGCGCCCGCTGCAGCCACGGAATCGCTTCTTCTGGCTTGCCCAAATCCAGATACAGGATACCAAGATTGTGGTATGTCGTGGCGGTGTCCGGGTGCTCGGTTCCCAGGACGGCCTCTCTGATCTTCAAAGCCTTTTCAAGGAATTCCAACGCCTTTTGGTAGTCGCCCATTTCATCATACACCAACGCCAGATTGTTGTAGATCGTGGCGGTGTCCGGGTGCTCAGTTCCCAGAACGGCCTCTCTGATTTGCAAAGCCTTTTCAAGGAATTCCAGCGCCTTGGGGTAGTTGCCCATGTCCTCATACACCAAAGCCAGATTGTTGTAGGTCGTGGCGGTGGACGAGTGCTCAGTTCCCAGGACGGCCTCTTTGATCTTCAAAGCCTTTTCAAGGAATTCCAGCGCCTTTGGGTAGTCGCCCATGTCCTTATACACCGAAGCCAGATTGTGGTAGGTCGCGGCGGTGTCTGGGTGCTCTGTTCCCAGAACGGCCTCTCTGATCTTCAAAGCTTTTTCATGGAATTCCAGCGCCTTGGTATAGTCGCCAAGGCGTTTACAGGTCAATCCGAGATTGTTGTACGCGGAGGCGACGTCCTCGTGCATCTCTCCAAGCAGGGGGAGGCGAATGTCCAGCACGGCCTGATAATAGGCCTTCGCGTCCCGGTAACGCCCTTCTCCGTAGAGCCGTTTCCCCTCGTTGCGGTAGGCAATCGCCTGCGTCAGCAGTTGCCGCTTCGGCAGGGTGAAGTCCGGCGCGGGAAGCTCCACCCCGGTGCTGTGATCCGGCAGCGTATCGACCTGCAGGATCTCCGGTTTATTGACGTTTTCATCGGAAAACGGCATAAACAGACGAATAAAGGAGTACAGATCCATCGCACCCCGGTTAAGACGGTCGTTGGTTTCCTGATTGACGAAAAAGACCAGATTCAGACGCTCCCGTGCCAGAATGTCCCGGCAGAAGTTGAATCGCTCCACGTCCTCCGCCGCCGGAACCGCAAGCTGAAAGTTCAGGAAAAAATACGCCCGCTTCCCCGGCGCACGCTCCAAAAGCCGGGAAAAGCTCCCGGCCCGAAAGGGCCGCTCCTCCCGGCTGTAATCAAAAACTGCAACGGCCTCGCTCTGATAGTGCCGCGCCACCTCGCGCTGCATCGCAGCGGAGGCCACCACCAAAAACAGCCCATCGTCAGATTCCTCGACGATCCAACTGAGCTTTTGGTAGCTTAATACGTTCCCATAAAGCTCTTGCAGGTCTGAATTCATGTTGACGCTCCGCTCTGCGGTTGTGGGAACACCCCGTTGTCACGCAAAAACTCTTCAATGACAGGATGAAGATCGTACCAATTCTCTCCGTTATACTCCAAAACGATATCTCCTTCCATCATTTTAAGAAGCTTTTCGCGGTCTGAGTATATCTGGTGATTCTCGTGAATCGCACGCAAAAATGGAAAATCGGATGCATCCACTCTGATTTTTAGCCGATTTCTGAGTTCACGAAGCGCAAGCTTGGCAACGTCCATGGCGATTGCGTCGGCTCTTCGCAGCATGGAAATGAAGGAAGCCTCCCGAATCGTATAGAACAAATCACGGAGCGAACCGCCGGTCATGTCAATCAAATAATTAATGACATCCTCTTCGAACAGTTGGGGATTGCACCGACTCTCGACAATCCTTTGTATGGCGGCAACACCGGGGGGATTGACTTCCCCGCTGACGGTTCTGACCATGATCATCGGCAACCGCCTTACGTCGAAAAAAGCGTCCATCTCAGAAAACGCAGTGCTGAAAGACAGACCAATTGGGAAGGTATAGATGATCGGAAAATGAACGCCGGTAAGCTGTTCTCCGTGCAGATGAAACACATCCCATGAGTTGCCTTTGTCCAAATCTTCAAAAATCAGGATCGGCTGTCTGTGATCATTCTTCTCGGAAATCAATTCTGAAATACGGTCCATCACAGCCAGCCACTCGCTCACCCTTGGCTTCATTGTCTCTCGAATGGTGACACGGGTTTCCTGATTGAACTTGAGGCTTGCCTTCAGGGAAATGAAGAAACGCAACAGGCCGGAGAGAATGGTGGGCGACTGTACGTCGGCGCCATCTGCGATCTCCAAATTGGCATCCTTGACAGAGACATCTACCCTCTCTATTTCTTGATGAAAACGAAGAAGCGTCTGCAAATCACGCCGAGAGACAGAACAGCCCAGCTCGTTCGCTATTGAGATCAGCGCCTCTGCCATCAGGATCAAAATGTCTGTGTATGCCATATCGGTGCGGTCAAGCTCTTTGTCGCAATAGACGGTCCGGACGGAAAACCCTGCGTCCTTAAACCGCTTGGCAAGTCGATTCAATTCCGTGCTTTTTCCACACCCGCGATGCCCCATCAGAAGATGCGCGTTTCTCCCTCTCGGATTTCCTGTACAGGCAGCATAGAGATACTCGATGGGAGAAAGACCGGCATCGCCGGTACGTATTTCAATGGTTTCCTGATAGAACTGATCCAATTCGTCAATTTCAAGCGGGTAGTCCGCGAAGACATTTGAAAGATCGGAAAGGCAGTTCGTATATTTTAAAGCCATTTATCAGCCCTCCTTGGACCGTGATTAACGCAACAAGTCAGAGACGAAACACAAAAAACAGCGGAAACGACAGAACGGCAGCGAGATGAAGGAGCCGCTTTGAATATTCCATATTACTTCTTTTACTTCCCCGGAAGCTTCTCAATGGTTCCGCCTGTGGCCAGATCCTTGTCGGCCAGCAGCATCAGCTTTTCCGCCAGCAGACGGGACAGCCCTCCGATGATGGCGGCGGAGATGATCAGCTCCTCCGTCCGGCCTGTGGAAAACGGAGTGGTTTCCTCGTGATCGAGAATCGGCCCGGCTACCCCGCGCACCGTCTCTATAAAGAAGGAGGCGGCAAGCGCGTGCCGTTCTGCATAGCTGTCGTAGATGGTACGCACCTGATCCTCCGGCAGACCGGCGGGCAGAAGCTTCTGAATCAGGGCAATGCTCAAGCCCTGCTTCATCGTGCAGATTACAAGCAGGTAGGCGATGTGAATACGATAATACCGCTTCTTGATCGGCTCCGGCATGATTTTCGTGCGGACGTAGTTGTTGATGGCCGCGGCGGTGATGAACTCCTCGTCCTTCAGCTCGGGCGGCAGATAGTCTAAATACTGGCGCAGCAGCACAATGACCTGTTCCATATACAGACCAAGATCCGGGATCTGCTCCCAATCAGGTAAACGGTAGTGTTTCAGATAGGTTTCCCAGCGGCGGAGCTTGCCTGCCACCAATGCCTTGTCAAAGCTCATAGGGCGACCTCCGAATTCGTCATTTCTGTAGCCGACTTATTATATCACATGGCAGGCCGAAAATCAAGAAATCTTTCGCGGCTGCGCACTTGACACATACCTGCACGTCTTTTAGCGTCACGGTAAACGCATGAAAAAATAAGTTGACATAACAGTGGAACTGTGGTTCAATCATATCAAAGGATGTGATTGAAACTATGCACGAATATTTCAAAGAACTGACAGACCCGAGGCAAGCCGGGAAAATCAAGCACAATCTGTTGGAAATCATCGTAATGACGATCTGTGCTACCATTGCAGGGTGCG
>JAFYGM010000034.1 GCA_017543225.1 Oscillospiraceae bacterium | reverse complement strand
CAGCTCCGCCGCAAGGTAGAGGGAGCCGTAGGCCAGCACCGCCCCATCCGGCGGAGTGCTTTCGAGCGCCAGAGCCACGGCCTGCGCCGCGTTTTCACAGACGGTGACGGGCTTTCCGTACTTTTGCAGCAGGGCAGCAAGCGCCGCGGCGTCCAGCGCACGGGGATTGGGGGGCGTCAGGGTAAAAAAGCTGGTCGCCAGCCGCGCTGTGCGGTCATACATCGAAGCGTAGTCCTTATCCGCTAAGACACCTGTGATGACCGTGAGCTTCTTGCCTGCCAGATAGGTGTTGGCAGCCTCCCAAAGGGCGTCCATGCACTGGGGATTGTGCCCGCCGTCGAGGACAAAGAGCGGGTCTTGCCCCAGCAGCTCAAAGCGTCCGGGCCACCGCACGGCCTCAATGCCGGTGCAAATCGCCTCGTCCGGGATTCTCCAGTTGCGATCCCGCAGCAGCTCGATCACAGACAGCACCAGAGACAGATTGTTTCGCTGGTGCTCCCCAAGCAGCGGAAGGTTCAGCGTCAGCTCGCCCCAGCGGAAGCGCTGTCCGGACAGGTCGTGCCCCAGCGGAACCAGCGTCAGCGGCTCGGCGTGATAGAGTTCGATGTGCATTTCCCGGCAGAGCGACTCGATCACCGCACAGACCGAGGGGGTGTTCGGATACAGGGCCGCCGCGCAGCCGGGCTTTAGGATGCCGGCCTTGGTTCTGGCAATGGCTTCCACGGTGTCGCCCAGATACTCGGTATGATCCAGCCCGATGTTGGTAAAGACTGCGGCCTCCGGCGCGGGAATCACATTGGTGGAATCCAGCGCGCCGCCCATGCCGGCCTCGAGCACGACAATCTCTGCGCCGCGATGCGCAAACCAGCGCAGGGCGATTCCGGTGATCAGCTCAAACTCGGTCGGAGGATCGGCCATTGCGTCGGCAAAGGGCTTGACGGCCGCAGTCTCTTCGGCAAGCTCTTCGGGCAGAATCATTTCTCCGTCGAGCTGCATCCGCTCCCGGAACTCCAGAACATAGGGCGAGATAAACAGGCCGGTTTTGTAACCTGCTCGGGTCAGCACGGAGGCAAGCATGGCGGCTGTGCTGCCCTTGCCGTTGGTGCCGACGATGTGGACGAATTTCAAATCCTTTTCCGGATTTCCCAGCCGCCGCATCAACTCGGTGATCCGCTCCAGTCCCGGAACGGAGCCCTTCCAGCTTACGGCATGAATGTACTGCAATGCTTCCTCATAGGTCATAAAAACACCTCGTCTTGGAAAGAATGAAGATTACGAAGCGGTGATTCTGCCGGAGAGCCGGCGCAGAGCCGGCGCAATGGCAAAAATCATGGCAATCTGCACCGGAATCAGAATGGCGCACTGCGGGATTCGGCTCAAAAGCGTCGCGAAATAGGGATTGCCATAGAGGACAGAGATCCAGTAGGTATTCAGAAGCAGGCTGAAAACCAGTTGGTTGATGAGGACGGAGAGGATCACGCCAACCGCATACCATTTCGTTTTTTCTTTCTTCTTGAAGAGGAAGAGGACAAACACCAGTCCGGTCAGCAATGCCGTCAGAGTAAAGCCGGGGAAATACGGCCCAATTGGGAACAAAATTGCGCCAACGAAGTCTCCCAGCGCGGCAACGCACATTCCGCCGATTGGCCCATACAAAATTGCGGCAATCACAATGGGCACAAAGCTGAAGCCGATTTTCAGATTCCACGCATTGATGGAGAGGAAGCGGGACAAAACGATCTCCATCGCAGTCAGCATGGCAAGCAAGACCAGCATCCGCAATGCGCTTTTTCTGGAACGGTGCGGCGTCGCACGCACAACCAGAGCCGCAAAAAACAGGAATGGCCAGAACAGTTGCGTCAGATACAGCAAACCGGACAGACCGAAATCGCCGTTTTGCAGGTTCTGAGATGCAAAGACAGAAGAGAGGGCTTTGAAGACCACGCCGTCGCGGGAGACCGGAATCGCTCCGTAGTGCTCTCCCCCGGCGCCAAAGAAGCCGGACAGCAGAAAGACGCTGTATCCAATCCAGAACAGCAGATGAATCACGCCGACCACAGCCGCCGGGGTGTCAATCTGTTTCTTGCAGAGGGAAAGCACAGCCAGGACAACAACGGAAGCAAGCAGAGCGCCGCCGAGCAGCAGCTCCAGCTCCACAAAGAGGTAGGCGGTCTGCCCGGTAATCCGCTCCAGCAGCATGCAGAGCAAAAGTCCGGCATAGAGGAGCATAGAGACCGGGAACCAGACGGAGCTTCGCCAGTCTTCCTCGGTCAAGGCAATCAGCAGCGTCACACAGGCCGCAGCAGGCAGCAGGAACTCCAGAATCAGAAGACAGGCGGGCAGAAAGCCAGCCTGCTTCACCGCAGAGAAGAAGGGCGCAGCTTCCGGGGCAATCGAAGCCATGAGCAGGTCACTGATCAGAAACAGCAGACTGCAAAGCAGTGCAAGCTTTGCCAGCGTTTTTGCGTGGATGCGGGACTCCAGGCGCTCCGCGCCTGATTGCAGGGATTGTGGAAGGGTCGTGTTTTCAGACATAAAAAATTCCTCCGATCGGGGAGGAGGTTGGGGTTCATGAAATTACAGAGCGGCGGCGGGCGTGCATCGCAAGCCGAATGGCTATTCGTCCACCGGCAACCTCCCATCCGGTGGCACTACCGGGGAAAGCTCCCCGACGCGCATACCCTACTCTCTGCGGAACCGCACCTATCATAGCGTATTTGCTCACAAAATGCAAGCTGTTTTCTACAATTCTTTTCTCATTCGATCTCCTGCTCCAAGCCGTCAAACACGGGCGAAGAAAAGAATTCCCCAAGCGTGATTTCCAAACCGTCGCAAAGCTTCTTGATGGTAACGATTGAAATATCCCGTCTTCTCTCATCAAGCATACTGTAAACCGTAGAAGGGGTCACGCCTGCTTGGGCGGCCAACGCATTGGGCCGAAGCTCCCGTTCGTCACAGAGCTCACGAAACCGTGCCGCAACCGCATCTTTTACACACATTGAAATCACCTCACGGTCATGTTACAGAAAAAATCGCTTTTGCGTGTACGCACTTGCGTATTTTCTCAAAATATGATAGAATCCGTGTGGAGGTGAACGAATATGGAATCTGATTCGTTATATCAAAAAATGTATATGGTCTTGTTTCATGCTGCAACAAATGCAATCGAGGCGCTGGATTGTGGAAAAAAGGAAACTGCACGGGAGATTTTGATTCATGCACAACAGCTCGCTGAAGAATTGTTTTTGGATGCCGAGGAAGAATAAAGCGCGCGAAAGAGAAACCGACGTCAGGATTTCATTTTTCCATTCGGAATATCCACGTTTTGAGCGTGAAGTCCCGCAAAATGCCGAAGAAAATATAGAGATTCTGTCTATAATCACGAATATTTTTTGAAAAACAAAAAAACGCTTTACTTTTTTCGGCAACGTGATACAATACAGGCAGTAAAAGGGAGGGTTTGGCAGATGGACGCAGTAGATTTGAAAATTCTCGGCTGCCTGAAGGAAAACGCCCGTGCCAACGCCACGGAGATCGGCGCTCGCATTAGCCTTTCGACCTCGGCTGTGATCGAACGCATTCGCAAGATGGAAACCTCCGGTTTGATCCGGAAGTACACCATTCTGCTTGATCCGGAGCTGGAAAACGGACGCATCGCCTTTATCTACGTCCGACTGGATCATCCCAAATACTACGAGGGCTTCGTCAACGCAGTCAATGCGCACAGCGCCATTGCCGAGTGTTATTATATCGCAGGAGATTTCGATTTCATTCTGAAGGTCGTCACAGTCTCCGGGATCACGCTCGAAACCGTGCTGAACGACATTAAGTCCATTCACGGCGTCTCTCTGACCCGAACCAACGTGGTGCTCTCCAATAACAAGCGGGAGGTCTGCATCCTTCCGGCGGAGAGCTGAAGCTGTCATCAACGCCGCAGTGCGGCTTGATCAATAAAAAATTTTCTTTACGAAAGGATCTGTATCTTATGGTGATCGGTATTCCCAGAGAAATTATGCACGGTGAGGGCCGCGTTTCCGCCACTCCCGAAACTGTCAAGAAGATGAAGGACGACGGCTTTAAAGTCCTCGTCGAGAACAACGCTGGCGCCGGTGCTTTCTTTGCCGACGCTGACTACGCCGCTGCCGGTGCGGAGATGGTCGCTGACGTTGCCGAGCTGTACAAGCGCGCCGACATCGTTCTGAAGGTCAAGGAGCCCCTGTTCAACGAGGAGAAGGGCGTCCATGAGATCGACATGATGCATGAGGGTCAGTACCTCATCACCTTCATCCACCCCGCTTCCCCCGTCAACCATGAGATGGTCAAGAAGATGGCTGCCAAGGGCATCATCGGCCTGACCCTCGACGGCGTGCCCCGTATCTCCCGCGCTCAGAACATGGACGCTCTGACCTCCATGTCCACCTGCGCCGGCTACAAGGGCATCCTGATTGCTGCCAACGACCTGACCAAGTTCATACCCCAGATCTTCTGCGCGGTCGGTATGATTAAGCCCATCAACGCCATGGTCATCGGCACCGGCGTCGCCGGCCTGCAGGCTCTGGCTACCGCCAAGCGTCTTGGCGCCATTACCTACGCCGCTGATATTCGTCCCGCTGCTGCCGAGCAGGCGCAGAGCCTCGGTGCGAAGATCGTGGACCTCGGCGTTCCCGCTGAGAAGGCCATGGGCGAGGGCGGCTACGCGCTGGCTCTGGACGACGAGACTCTGGCCCACGAGCGTGCAGTTCTGGCCGACGTGGTCAAGGATATGGACATCATCTTCTGCTCCGCTCTGGTTCCCAGCAAGTTGGCTCCCGTCATCCTGACCGAGGAAATGGTCAAGTCCATGAAGCCCGGCTCCGTCATCGTTGACATCTCCATCGACCAGGGCGGCAACTGCGCTCTGACCGTTCCCGGCGAGACCGCTGTGAAGCATGGCGTCACCATCGAAGGCATCAAGAACATCCCCGGTATGCTGCCCACCAGCTCCACTTGGATGTTTGCCCAGAACATCTACAATCTGGTCAAGTACCTGAACAAGTCCGGCAAGTTCACGCTCGATCGCAGCGACGACATCGTGAAGGGCATTCTGACCACCATCGGCGGCGAGATCGTCCATCAGGGCGCTCTGGACGCCATGAAGAGAGTCCACTGATTCCCATTATAACAGAAGCGAAAGGGGTCAAGAAGCTTGACCCCTTTCCTTACACTCTAATCAAATCATAGATTCACCGACGAAGGGAGAAACTGCCATGCCTCAATGGGCTTTGATTCTCATTTTCCTTGTGTCCTGCATTGTGGGCTACCTGATTATCCGCCGGGTGCCGACTCTGCTGCACACTCCTCTGATGTCCGGCATGAACGCGCTGTCCGGCATCACCGTCCTCGGCGCGCTGACTGTAACCGCCGTGGCGCTCAAGCAGGTCAACGGAACCGTGAGTACGATTGTGGGCTGCCTTGCTATCGTCATGGCGATGGTCAACGTCGCGGGCGGCTTCGGCATTACCGGTCGTATGCTTCGTATGTTTAAGAACAAAAAAACGGAACGGGAGGGACAATAAGACATGGCAGTAACACTCTCCTCCACCGCATATTACATCATCACGGCTGTGATGGTGCTGGGCGTTCTCATCGGCATCAGCATGATGAGCAAGGTTAAGACCGCCCGCTACGGCAACGCCCTTTCTGCGCTCTGCTCGATCATTGCAATTCTGGTCACGATGAACCAGAACGAGGTTCTCACCGCTCCCGTCATTTGGATCGCCATTGCCATTGGCGCTGTGCTCAGCCTGATCTGTGCCGCCAAGGTCAAGATGATTCAAATGCCGCAGGTCGTCGCCTTCCTCAACGGTCTGGGCGGTTTGTCCAGCGCGCTGGTCGCCATTCTCTCTGTGATTCAGGCAAACGACCCCACTTCCAAATACATTGCCGTACTCGCCCTTGTGATTGGCTTTGTCACCTTCACCGGCTCCATGGTCGCAGCCGGCAAGCTGGCGAAGCTGCTGAATCAGCGCCCCGTGGTCTGGAAGGGTCACACCCCCATTGTCGTCGTGACGCTGATTGCAACGGTTGCTGCGGGCATTGCGGGTGTTGAACTGGACAGCACTGTGCTCTACATCGTGACGGCCCTTCTGGCCTCCTTCTTCGGCGTGGCATTTGCCATCCGGGTCGGCGGCGCGGATATGCCCATCACAATCTCCCTGCTGAACTCCCTGTCCGGCGTGGCCGGCGGCATTGCCGGTATCGCTGTTCAGGATCTGATGCTGGTCGCGGTCGGCGGCATCGTCGGTGCGTCCGGTCTGCTGCTGACGCAGGTGATGTGCCGGGCCATGAACCGCAAGCTCTCCGGCATTCTCTTCGGTGCGGCTGCCAAGCCCACCAAGTCCGGCGCGGCCCCCGCTCCCAAGTCCTCCGCGCCCAAGGCATCCGCCGCACCCAAGGCTGCAAAAGCGCCTGCCGCGCCCAAGGCTGCTGATCCCGGCGAGATTCTGACCAACGCAAAGAAGGTTATGATTGTTCCCGGCTACGGCATGGCGCTGGCACAGGCACAGGCGCAGGTCAAGCAGCTTGCCGACAAGCTCGAAGCTCGCGGCTGCGAGGTCAAGTTCGCCATTCATCCCGTGGCGGGCCGTATGCCCGGTCACATGAACGTCCTGCTTTGCGAGGTGGACGTCCCCTACGACCAGCTCTATGAGAT
>JAFYGM010000033.1 GCA_017543225.1 Oscillospiraceae bacterium | reverse complement strand
GGGACGAGCCTTCCGCTCCGCCGCAGGCGGAGAACGACGTGCGCCAGCGGATCGTTGTCGCTCTGCGCGCGACCGGCAGGCTCGTCCCCGCCTTCCGGCGGGGCATGAGCCTGCCCTACGGGGTGAGGGCTGAACTGTTACCGCAAACAACCGAGCGGCTGGAAGAATGATGAAAGAAATGCTTGACAAATGACAGACCGGATGCTATATTCTATGGCGGAGCGTCCGAAGAGACGAACCGGAAAGGAGGAAACCGACTATGCGCAAGATTAGAAATACCGAGGATTTTCCAACCTAACTGAATATGGGAACGGATCGGACGGATTCCGAACTCCGTGTTGTGTGACTTTCGAGAATATGGCAACCGCAGGATGCAGCCATGAACGGGAGCTGCTTCGCTGCGGATTTTTTGTACCCATTTTCAGTTTTTCCGCAAGCAAGGAAGGGTGATGGTTTATGAGAAACACCGAAAAAGAACAATTTCTGACGCCAACAAGACTGAAAATGGAGGAGATCCCCCTTGAATCTGAACGACTACGGCATGATGCCGATTCCAAATGAGCTGCCGGGAATCCCGGCAAGAGTTACCGCCCAGCACAGGGAGCGGTATGAGGTCGTCTGCGAACACGGTACGACCTATGCAAGGCTGAAGGCAAAGGAATACTACTGGGACGAGGCGCTGTTTCCCACCGTCGGAGATTTTGTGATGCTCCAATCTGTTGCGAACGGAGACAGTCAGATTCTTGCCACCCTGCCCAGACGCACGGCCTTTTTCCGCCGCGAGCCGGGGCCGATCCCCAGAGATCAGGCCGTGGCAGCGAACTTTGATTATGTGTTTATTCTGCAATCCCTGAATCAAAACTTCAACCCGGCCCGGCTGGAGCGCTATCTGAGCATGGCGTGGCAGTCCGGGGCGACGCCGGTGGTGCTGCTGACCAAGGCGGATCTGGCGTCCGACTGGCATCCGTATCAGACGCAGGCCGAGCAGGTTGCCGTCGGCGCGCAGGTGCACGCGGTCAGCGCCCGCACGGGCTTCGGCCTCGATGGGCTCAGTCCCTTCCTCCAGAGCGGCAAAACCGTGGTCTTTCTGGGCTCCTCCGGCGTGGGGAAATCCAGTCTGGTCAACGCGCTGGCCGGAGAGGACTTGATGCAGGTTGGCGACATCCGGGAACAGGACGGCAGAGGCCGTCACACGACCACCCATCGCCAGCTCCACCTGCTGAAAAGCGGCGTTCTGGTGATTGACACGCCGGGCATGCGGGAGCTTGGCATGGCAGAGTGCGCCGATAGGCTGACGGACGCCTTCTCGGATGTGGAGCAATACCTTGGAAGGTGCCGCTTCCGGGACTGCCGACATACGAACGAGCCCGGCTGTGCCATCCGTGCCGCCATTGCCGCCGGTGCGCTGAACCCTGCGCGCTGGGAGCGCTATCAAATGCTCCAGGCTGAGTCAGTGCGGCAGGAAGCTGCGCTGAGCAGCAGGGAAGACCTGCTCCGCCGCAAGCGGGAATGGAAGAAGAACGTCGCAAAATCCAAAAAGCACCGGGAACAGGGAACCTGGTGAACAGCCTTTTGCCTGAACTTTATTGATCAGAAACCACAGATTGTTTGATCCCGAAAGGAGTGATTCTGTTTGCGGGAGTTGTTGTCCTATCTCAAGCCCTACAAGGGCAAAATTGCGCTTGCTACATGTCTCATGGCGATAGCGGCGGTCTGTGACCTGCTGCTGCCCACCCTGATGTCTAACGTACTGGACAAGGGTGTGTACGGCGCAGCCGAAGGCGATACCTTCGGCTATATCCTCCGCACCGCCGGATGGATGCTGCTGACCTGTCTGGTCAGTTTGGCCTCCGTGGCAGGCGGCTATTGGGTGGTCTATCAGGCCATTTCCGGCTATACCTGGAGCCTGCGCTCCGCCCTGTTCCGAAAGGTACACACGATGACCCTGACCGAGGTGAGCCGGATCGGAACCTCGAATCTGGTCACCCGCTCCACCCACGACGTGGGAACGCTGAACTGGGTCGTTTCCATGCTCTGCGGCAATCTGATTATCATTCCGCTGATGTTCCTTGGCGGCGTCGTCCTCTGCATGCGCAAGGATTTCCAGCTCTCGCTGGTGATTCTCTGCGCCGTGCCGCTGCTGCTGGCTGTGATGCTGTGGATGAGCAAGAAAATTGCCCATCTCTGGGACGTGTCCGACGAATATTGCGACCGGCAGAACGATCTCGTCCGCGAGCGTCTGCGCGGGGTGCGCGTCATCCGTGCCTTTGACCGGGAAATGCGGGCGCATGAGCGCGTCACCGACGCCACCCGCGTGATGTCGGAGAATATGATCCGCGCCAATGTTCGAATGTCGATCATTGACCCGCTGGCGGGCTTTGTGCTCAACACGGCGGCCGTGCTGATTGTCTATCTGGGCGGCGTCCGCATGGAGCGCGGCAGCGGCCTGACCCCCGGCGACGTGTTTGCAATGGTGCAGTATATTGCCATCATTCTCGGCGCGATTGTCTCGGTTTCCTTTGCCATTGTCGCCCTGCCGCATGCACGGGTCGCTGTCAGACGGCTGAGTCAGATCACCCAGTCGCAGGGTCTGGAGGAGGATCGCCCCGCGCAGGGCCTGACCTTTTCCGGGCAGCTTGCGCTGGAGCATGTCGGCTATACCTATCCCGGCAGCCCCAACCCCGCGCTGACCGACCTGAATCTGCAAATCGGCGCAGGCGAATGGGTGTCTGTGATTGGCGGCACCGGCTCGGGCAAGACCACGCTGGCAGAGCTGCTGCTGGCCTTCCGCACCCCCACGGAGGGGACGCTCCGCTACGACGGGCAGGACGCTGCGGCGCTTTCGCCCAAGGACGTGCGCGCCAATGTGAGCTGCTGCCTTCAAAAGTCCATGCTCTACGCCGGAACCGTTGCGGAGAATCTCCGTATGGGCAAGCCGGATGCTTCGGATGCGGAGCTCTGGGAAGCGCTGGAGCTGGCGCAGATTGCAGACTTCCTGCGCGAAAAGCCGGAGGGTCTGGACTTTAAGCTTGAGCAGGCGGCGACGAACGTCTCCGGCGGGCAGAAGCAGCGCATTGCGATTGCCCGCGCCCTGCTCAAGGACGCGCCGATCTATCTCTTTGACGATTCATTCTCTGCGCTGGATTTCCTGACCGAAGCCAAGGTACGCATGGCCATGAACGAAAAGCTGGCAGGCCGCACGCGCATTGTGATCACCCAGCGTGTGGTCTCCGCCATGCACTGTGACCGCATCTTTGTCCTGTCTAACGGGGCGCTGGTCGGGGCCGGAACCCACGCCGAGCTGCTGCAGACCTGCCCGATCTACCGGGAAATCTACCTTTCTCAGACAGGAGGTGAGGCGCTGTGAAAAAGAACAAGGAACCGCAGCCGAAGAAAAAGCGCCGTCTTCTGGACGAGACGACCAAGCGCCTGATCCACGAGCTCCGTCCCATCCGGGGCTGGGTTCTGCTCTCTGCCTGTCTCAGCCTGCTGCTGATCTGCTGTGCCGTGGCTGCGCCGAAGCTGATGGGCGCCATCGTGGACGAGCTCTATGTCTGGACAAAGACGCACACGCCGGACCTTGCAAAACGTCTGCTGCCCGGTGCTGCCCTGCTGTTCGGCGTCTATGCCCTGCAATCTGCCATGAGCTATGGCAACGCCTACCTTCTGAACAACTTTGTCACCCGCTATTTTACGGCGGGACTGCGGATCCGTCTGTCGGAGAAGCTCCGTCGGCTGCCGGTGTCCTATGTGGACAAAACTCCGGCAGGCGATGTGATTGACCGCATGATGGATGACGTGGGTTACATGGCGGACACGATCTATGGCCTGATCGAGGTGCTGCTCTCCGGCTTCCTCCAAATGTTTGTCATTGCGCTGATTCTTTTCCTGACCGACTGGCGCATGGCGATCCCCGTGGTGCTGCTGTCGCCCTTGTCCGTCCTGCTGTCGGCAAAAATGGCGACGCTGGGCGAAAAGCACTGGGACAAGCATTTCAATCTCGGCGGCGAGCTGACGGCGCTCGCGGAGGAGGCCTATACGAACTATCCGACCACCAAGGCCTTTAACCGGGAGGACTATCTGCAAAAGAAGTATGACGACCTCTCCGAGCGCCACCAGCGCAACGGCATCTTTGCCAACTTCCTGTCTTCCATTGTCCAGCCGGTGATTATTTTCGTGGATGCGCTGGCCTACATCGTTGTGGCAGTCGTCGGCGGCTGGCTGATTGTGCATCGCGGCATTCCGATCGGCACCGTGGTCACGGTCATCCTCTTTGCCCGCCAGATTTCCTCGCCGCTCGAGCGCGTCGCCTTCGGCCTGAGCAACGTCCAGCACGTCAAGGCCTCCGCCCGCCGCGTCTTTGCCCTGCTCGATCTGCCGGAGGAGCCGGATCCCGTCGGTACGGTTCAGCCCCCCACAAGAGGCCGCGTCGAGCTGCGGCATGTGGATTTTTCCTACGATCCGGAGAAGCCCCTGATCCGCGACCTGAGCATCGACGTCAAGCCGGGGCAGAAGGTTGCCATTGTCGGCCCCACCGGGGCGGGCAAGACCACGATTGTCAATCTGCTGATGCGTTTTTATGACATCGCTGCCGGACAGATTCTGATTGACGGGCAGGACGTTTCCCAGATTTCCCGCTCGGAGAACCGGAAGCTCTTTGCTATGGTGCTTCAGGATACATGGCTGTTCAAGGGCACTGTCGCGGAGAACGTCGCCTACGGCTGTCCCGACGCGACGCGTGAGCAGATCGAGCGGGCCTGTGACAGCGCCTACTGTGACCGCTTCATCCGCCGTCTGCCGCAGGGCTACGATACCGTGATCTCCGAGGACAGCACTGCCGTCTCCGCCGGGCAGAAGCAGCTTCTCACCATCGCCCGCGCGATGCTGGCCAACCGCCCCCTGCTGATTCTGGATGAGGCCACCTCCAACGTGGATACCCGCACGGAGCTGCTGATCCAGAAGGCGATGGATCGGCTGATGGGTGGACGCACCTGCTTTGTCATTGCCCACCGCCTTTCCACCATCGTGGACGCCGATCTGATTCTCGTCCTGCGCGACGGGCAGATCGTGGAGCAGGGCACCCACAGAGCTTTGCTGGCAAAGAAGGGCTTCTACGCGGAGCTGTACAACAGCCAATACGCAATTTGATCCCCGGAACGTATAAACCAACCAAAACCTGTCCATCATGGAAGCAAGTACATGATGGACAGGTGATTTTTATGCGAAACAGAATCCAATGGGGAAGGCTCCTTTCCCTGACGCTGGCAACCCTTCTGATCGGCCTGACGGCCCTTGCCCTGCGCGTCCAATTCGAGCAGACGCGGCTTGCGGCGCAGTTGATCCGCCTTCACGTCGTTGCGTCCTCGGACGACCCTGCGGATCAGGCGCGCAAGCTCCGCGTCCGGGACGCGCTCCTGCCGGAGATTGCCGCCCTGACCACAGGCTGCACCGATGCGGACGCTGCCGAGGCTGCCCTGCGAAGCGGTCTGCCCCACCTGCGGCAGACGGCCTTCGACGCCCTCGGCACCGGGGAGTCCGTGCGCGCCGGCCTTGCTGATGAGGTCTTCCCGCGCCGCGACTATCCGACCTTCTCCCTGCCTGCGGGAACCTACCGCGCCCTGCGGATCGTCCTTGGCGCAGGGGAGGGACATAACTGGTGGTGCGTGGCGTTTCCGGCCCTCTGCCTTCCGGCGGCTGCGGAGCTGGAGGAAGAAAACGGCCCTGCTGACGCCCATGAAGACGACTTCGAGGCCGCAGCGCAGGCCGTCGGCCTGACCGAAGGACAGATTGCGCTGATGACCTCTGATCGCCCCGACGTTCAATTCAAATTCCGCATTCTGGACTGGCTCTCTGCCCTCTTTTCCCCGTAGTCTGTGACGTTCACACTTTGTTTTCAAAAGGTTCACGCATTTTTAGCACTCTCGACTTGACAGTGCTAAAAATGGTGGTATAATAGAGCCAGAACAAAGGAAGGGAGCAAAAGCTTCCGCTCCCTTGCTCAATTACATAGGCACCCAACACAACAATGTAAATGAGTGAAAGGAGAATGACTTATGTTGATGCCCAGAATTTTTGACGATGATTTCTTTGAGGATTGGATGCGCTGGCCTGTGAACCGCACGCTGGCAGATACAGAAAAGCAGCTCTATGGCAAGCACGCTCCCCATGTGATGCGCACCGACATCCACGAGCAGGACGACCACTACGACGTGGCGATTGATCTTCCCGGCTTCAAGAAGGACGAGATCGACCTGAGCTTGGAAAAGGGCTACCTGACCATCAGCGCCACCAAGGGTCTGGACAAGGATGAGACCGACAAAAAGGGCCGCGTGATCCGTCAGGAGCGTTACGCCGGCGCAATGCAGCGGAGCTTCTACGTTGGAACGGCGCTGACCGAGGAGGAGATCAAGGCCCGCTTTGAGGACGGCGTTTTGAAGCTCTTCGTCCCCAAGAAGACCGCGCCCAAGCTGCCGGAGAAGAAAACCATTCTGATCGAAGGCTGATAGGCTTCTCAGGAAAAGCCATTCAATTTCTTTGCGGTCAGCGTCGCCTTTGCCGGGCGTCAAGCGCGCCTGCGTCCATAGCCACGTCTGGCGCAAGGCTGCCTTGCAAAGCCTTTTGAAGCGCTTGATCAGAGAATCGTATGACACAGAACCACACAGCGCCCCCGGATCGCGGATCCGGGGGCGCTGTGTTTTTCACGGAAGTTAACATAATCATTTCGACAAAAGAAGACATAAATTGGTTACAAAATGGTTACTTATCCGCAAGAAAGGGAGAAAACCGCTGGCGAAGCGGGGGAGAAAACCGGGAAAGCCCGGTTTTTTCCGGGTTTTTCACACAATCCACATAGTTTTCCACCAATGAAAATTATACAGACATATTTCGACAATTTTCCACTGCTTGACATAATCTTGCTCTGAGCGGACGCCTGAGCATCCGAATCGTGGGTTACAGAATATCAAGCTTGCGCAACTGAGCCAGAAAATCATGCACGTCCCGGCAGGCAGTTTGCCGGTCCACGTCGTATTCCTTCAGCAGCGCGTCCACCAACTCGTCTTCAGTCGCGGCAGCCGGAAGCTGTTCCCAAAGGAAGCGTCCGCAGCCGTTGAGAACCAGCATTCCGTTCAGAGAGAGGGTGGCGGAACCCACAGGAACCAGAAGCGTTTCACCGGCAACCTCGCGCAGTACAAATTCATGGTTCAACGTCATATTCAATCCTCCAAACATAAAGAAATTTTCCTAATTATAGCGTGAGAACGCAGAAAATGCAATAGGGAAGAATTGGATGATTGAATTCCGGTGCGTTCCATGCTATACTCATTAAACTGAAAGATGTTGCACATGAGAACAAAAAAATAGAGCGTAAAAAAGGGGTGCGTGAGGGAGGCGCATGGGATGTCGGCTTCTGAATTTGAAAGGGGACAGCCGTTACGATCCGAACCTCAAATGGACGGGAGGATGTATGCTGATATTTGCAATCGACGACGAGCCGGACATGTGCCATATGTTGCAAAAGTCCATCCAGGAGGCCGATCCAAGGGCGGAGGTTCGGAGCTTTCCGGATGGTCTGGATGCACTGGAAGCCATTGAAAAGCATGGCCTGAGGCCGTCGGTCATCTTTTCAGATATCATCATGCCGAAGTTGGACGGGCTGAAGTTAGCGGTGCGGCTGAAAGCCGCGGATCCGAATGTGAGGCTTGTGTTTGTCACGCGATTTGCCGGATACGCGCTGGAGGCTTATCAACTCCATGTCAGCGGATACATTCTGAAGCCCCCAAAAGCAGAGCGGATTCAGGAGGAACTGAGAGAACTCGAAAGAAGACAGAAGGCGTGCGATCAGCCGGAGGAACGGCTGCAAGCCCGTTGCTTCGGACATTTTGAGGTTTTTTGGAGGGGGAAGCCGCTGCCGTTCGGTCGGCAGCAGACCAAAGAGCTGTTGGCTTTTTTGATTGATTGCCGCGGAAGCTACTGCTCCTCGGAGGAGATCATTGCCGGAATGTGGGAGGACGTACAGGACCTCAAGGCGGCGAAGCATCGCCTGCGCAATCTGGTATCTGATTTGCGCAATACGCTCAGAGAGATCGGAATGGAGGAACTGCTCCTCCATCGCAGGAACCAGCTTGCGATTGTAGCGGAGCTGGTGGACTGCGATTACTACCGGATGCTGGATGGCAATCTGGAGGCGATCAATGCGTTCCGGGGCGAATACATGGCGCAGTACAGTTGGGCGGAGCTGACGAAGGGAAACCTGTTCTTTCGCGTGGCCCAACCGATCGAATAACCGAAAAACCGCTCTCTCAGGACATGCCCGCACGTCCTAAAAAATATTTTTTTGGAAAAATGTGCCACTTTTGAGCGCTTGGTATGGTATGCTTGTATTGCCGTAAGAAATGGTCTCTCATCTTTACAGAAAGGAAGTGGAAACGATGAACGAAAAACAATTCAAACGCGCAGTCGCCATTCTTCTGTCCCTTTGTATGTGTCTCTCCTGCCTGCCCGCGGCTGTTTTTGCCGCCGGCGCAGAGACAGAGCCGCAGACCGTGCTTGGGACAGAGGAGCAGACGTTGGAGGACTCGACTGTCCAACTGGGAGAGGCATCTGCGCCGGCGCAGGAGCCGGAAAACATTCCGGATGGAGCAGAAGAATCCGAAGCGCCGCCTGCTCCGGCGGAGGAGCCGGAGCCTGAGAACGCAATGGAAGCCCCTGAAACGGAAGCACCCGAGGCACCGTCAGGCCAGGTGCGTCCCGTGCGAAGCGGAACTGTGGAAAACGAAGGCCGTGCCTACCCCGGACAGGTGACGATGACAGTCGATGGGACGGAGTATATCCTGATTGGCACCAGGCAGCAGCTTCAGGCGTTGGACACTTACCCTGCTTTCATCTCTGCCGGCTCTCTTGGGGAAAACTCCGCCGCCTTGACCGATGCTCAGCGTTATGACGTGACCGGCCCAATCTGGTACGTTCAGCAGACGCGGTCTCCCGGCTCGTCGGAATGGATCTCCAACGCAACGCTGGTCTATCCCGGCGACGCTGATCTGATTGGAGCATACGCCAACTATGAGCTCTACGGCGTGAACGGCAAGTTGCCTCCGCAGGCGGGGACGCACGCCGGAAAGAAAATCGGAGATACCAGCACACTGTTTGCAACTGCTACCCGTGAGCGCTGGATCTACTGCGGCGGAACCTTGGATCAATTTGACTTGGAGATTACCTCCTACAGCGGAAAGTACAACCCCAAAAATAACTATGTGGTGTTCCGAAACATTGACCTGAATCACGAAGCATGGACGCCGCTGATGTTCTACGGCACCATGATCGGCCTCAACGGCGAAGAGCTCGGAAGCAGCCGACTGACGAACAAGACCCTGGCGGCCGCGGTCGAGGCGATCGTGAACAGCCGGCGCGGCCAGGATTACTACGGAGACGGCGAAGACGAGCTCAATATCAAGCAGCCCACGATCTCCAACATCACTGTTTCTACCAGTGGTCAACTTGACCCGAGCACCTATGTGGGCGTGGGCTTCTTCGCCTCCGTCACCAGCAACCGTCCAGGTTCCGACTTCAGCTTTACCTCGATCCAGGCGGAGGTGCGCAACATCAAGCTCAGCAACGTCAGAGTGACCAACGGCTTCGAAGGGATCTATGTGGAGCAGACTCTGGTCAATCTGCTGACGTCTGGACTTGGCAAGATCGTCGGCAGGCTGCTGGATGTACTGCTGCCGATCCTTCTGGAGGGCAGCACCAGCTCTGACACGAACTTCACCCAGAGCGTCAGCGACCTTCTGGCAGCCCGGCAGCGGGACATCACCAATCTCGCCACCGGCGGCTTTGCAGGGCAGGTGGACGGTTTGGTGCTCATTGAGAACTGCGACGTCGAGGATGTTCAGGTCTCCAGCGGCTACGGCTACACCGGCGGCTTCGTGGGCTATTCCACGGGCTGCGAACAGTATCTGCCTGTCACCGGCCCCCTGCTTTCGATTCTGGAGGGACTGCTGAACCTGATCCCCGGCCTTGGCCTGGGCGACCTGATCACCATCGTCTCTCATGTTCTCCATGTGAACTATCTGATCCCTATGGACTACCTGAACCCGGAGATCTCCGACTGCGATATCAAGGGCTTGAGCGGGGATATCGGTCCGGCGCAAGCTGACCTTGCCAACGCGGATTGGACCTGTGTGCTGAACAACCGCACCGGCGACAGCATTCTGGCCGATACCCAGGATGTGAACTGCAACGGCGGCTTCGTGGGCTGCAAGATCGCCACAATGATGGTCAATTGCAGTGTGGAGGACAGCTCCTACACAGTCTGGGCGAAGAAATACGGCGGCGGCTTCGCCGGTCTTGCCCGGGACGCGGTGATCCAGGAGCTGCTCAGCGGTCTTGGAATTGACCTGATCGAGAGCTCCAACGCAAACCTGCAGAGCGTGCAGGTGCTCTGCAAGATCAAGGACTCCGATGTGATCGTCAACGGCGAGACCTGTCTTGGCGGCTTCAACGGCGCCATGGCCAACGCCTTCTGCGTCAACAACGAGGTCGATTGCCGAGGCAAGACCTTCCAGGTCACCGGCACGGAAGACTGTGTCGGCGGCTTTGCGGGCATCGCGACTCTCGGCTGGGCCATGAACCTCGGCAACGAGGACGATCCCGGAAATGAGGATTTGCTCTCCACCGTGACCCATCTGCTGGGCACGCTGGGTGGCGGCAACTTTGACGCCTCGCTTCTGAACCTGCTCGGCGTCGGCAAATCCTATGTCCTTGGCCTCCAGTTTGACGTTTCCGCCTCCGAAGGAAACGGGACGGAGCTCGAGGTGACGGGCCGCGACTACGTCGGCGGGCTGATCGGGCAGGGCGACGCCGTGGTCATCTCCGGTACGACCTCAGAGCTGCTCAATGAGATCAGCTACTTTGAGCACGGCGACCTCACCGCCCGGGACGCTTTCCCGAATATGCCCGCCCAGCAGACCTTCACCGTCAAATATCGGCTCATGACCGGCGCGTCCATGGCGAACGGCGCTTCTCAGACCGTAACGGTGGGGCCGGGCACCTACGAGCTGACCCTGCCTGCCGCCACAGCCCCCTCCGGCTACACCTTCGAGGGCTGGGTCACCGGCAATTACGATCATGCAGACCGGCGACCGGAGCGCGTCTATGCTGCGGGCAGCACCATCACCGTGACCACGGACCTCACCCTGAAGGGCCTGTTCTCCAAAGAGGGCGACGAGGCCTATGTGCTGGTCTTGGAAGAGCCGGACAGCGCAAGAGACTGGGGCGGGGACTACGTCATCACCCACAACGTATCGGGAGATGACATTATGGTTCTCACCGGTATTGGAGATGGTCGGAATTATGCCGGAAATTCCTCCGGAACAACGGCCCTTTCTCCCACCGGGATTCATATCCACGAGAAATATCTTAACTATTTGGTAGGCGTCACTCCCAGCTATGTATGGACTGCGAAAAGGGCTGCGCTGAGTGGGTCTGACTATTATTTCCAGAACACCGGCACCGGAACCTATCTGAAAATGGACAGACAGGGAACCGGCAACAGTCGCAGAGGCGTGCTTCAGGCAGATTCCGCCGGTGGATATTATTACTGTCAGTGGGAGCTTGGCATTCGAGCAGAAATTGGCGATAATGATCCCTACAGTGACATTTACGGTTTAATGCTTGCCTCGGATACAGACCTGATCCATGACTGGTATCTTGGATTTGATTCAAGCTCCAATACGTTCTCCGCGGCACAGGCTGACAGCACCAATCCCAGTATGCGCAACATCTATTTATGGCGTAAGTCCAAGCTTCCCACCACCTATACCACCGTCGCGGACGGGCAGGAGCTGACGGCGGACGATTTAGTCATCAGCAACATCGACGCTTACGTCGGCGACTTCGCCCACGCGAACGCCCGGGGCCTCAAGACCGTGACGGGACGGAAATATGTGGGCGGTCTGGTAGGTCTGGCAGATACCGCCAGCGTGTCCAGCCTGTTGGGTGATACCGTCGGCGTGGGACAGTTTGCAAAGTTTGACATCTCCGAGCTCTACGCGGAGGGCTCTCTGACCGACGGCCTTACCGTCACCGGTTCCGACTACTACGTTGGCGGCGGCATCGGCCTGGCCATCGGCGGCGACATCCATGCCCGCGTGATCGCTGCCGCGTATGACAACCATCCCGCGGAGTACGATCCCAACGGCTTCGGCATCAAGCTCGATGCGCTCAAGGCTGTTTCCGGCCTCAACTGCGTCGGCGGCTTTGCAGGCTGCGTCGGTCCCGGCCAGCTTGTCGGAAGCGGTGGTCTGGACGTGAAGCTCCTCGGCCTCAGTCTTGTCAAGGCCAACAGCCTGCTTTCGTTGGGCGAGGGCATTGTGACGACCCTCGATACCGTTACGGTCACGGGCGTGGCAGACGGTTACACCGTTCTGGAAACCGGCTCTGTGGAAGCAAACGGGTTAGCAGAGTACTCTGCGGGCGGCTTCTTTGGACGCAGCAACTCCACCAGAGCCAACAACTGTCACGCTGTCAAGGTGCAGTGGGTCAAGGGCAACAACACCGACGGCAGAGCGGGCGGCTTCCTGGGCGTTTCCGAAGTCGGCGGCCTTGCGTCGATGGACGACGCCGAAGGCAGCGAGATCAAGAGCTTGCTGCAGGCAAATAACCTGCTGGGGGCCGTCGGCTATCTGATTCCGGAATACACGAACGTGGACGTGCGCTTCATCAACGACGGTTTCGTGGAGGCTGCCTGGGCTGGAGGCTTTGCGGCAGACTTTGAAAGCGGCACCGTGGACAACTCTGTCAAGGCTGAGAACGACTGGTTTGCGGTCTATAACATCGACCACGTGACCGGCACCCTCTACGCCGGCGGCTTTGGCGGCAAGGTCTACTCCGGCGCTCTGGCGGATGCCGCTGGCGGAATCAGCATTCTGGGCGGTCTGGATGTCGGAATCAACGCCAGCGATCTGCTGCGCCTTGTCAACGCCTATATTCCCAAAATCATCAAATCCGGCGTCAAGAGCGACCTGAGCACCAGAGAACGCTCCGGTGCGGAGGAGCTCCGCAATGGTTTCCTTGTGACGGTTTCCGGCGCGAATGACGACAAAACCACCGGTGCAGCCGGTGGATTCATCGGCTACGGCTCCGGCGTGCAGGTCTCCTACTCCGACGTGACCCTTCTGCGTCACACCGATGTTGTTCCGCCTGCGGAGCTGGAGGGAAAGATCGCAGACAGCTACTACGACGGACGCAGCGCCTATGCCGTCACCGGAACCCGCTATGCGGGCGGCTACATGGGCTTTATGGATGTCGGCTCCGCAGCCTCTGTAGGCGGCGGCCTCAAAGTTCTTGGCGAAAGCATTCGCCTGAACAACGTCCTTGGAGCGCTGGACGTGGTGATCTCCACCGTGGAGCACTCCGATGTCTACGGCGCGCCCGGCGGCTTTGCGGTTCTGGCGACGTGGACGGCAGAAGGTGCAAGCGGAGGCTCCGGCAGCGCCCCGTCCGGCAGCAACGTCACAGTCTATGTGGTGGATGAAACCGACGCGCCGAGCTTCTATGCCTACGTTTCTCACAGCGACACAGGCAGCAACGACGGCGAGGCTATGCCGGGGCATCCGTTAACGGCCCTTGGCAATGATCGCGCCGGGCATCCTTACTATGCGTTCTCTGTGGACACGGCACTTTACAATTGCGTGACGTTCGGAAACGGCGTTTCCGGCGAGGGACATCGAGAGGCTATCCTCGCGCTGAATACGGCGACGGTGACTGACGGCAAGCTCCCCGCTCATGTGTCGATGGAGGCCGGCGGTTGGACGGTTTCCGCAAACGGGACAGACATCTGGCCCACTTCCAACGAAGCGCATGAAGGCTGCCGCGGGACCTATACGCGGTATCTCAGCGTTCTCGGTGCGGTGGAAGACGTCGAAACGGTCACCAACGCCGGCGCTTCCCACAGCCTCGGGAAATGGACTCCCGTCGAAGGAAAAAACAGGCACTACCATGAATGCCAGAACTGCGGATACCGTGGGCAGGAAGCGAACTGCACCTTTGAAGAAGGCGCTGATTTCTGCTCCGTCTGCGGACGCAGAGATGCGACCCTGCCGGAGAGCCTCAGTGAAGCGACCGGACTGGTGGGCCGCGCCGGCGGCTTCGTCGGTTGGCTCCGCGGCTCCCACATTCAGGACTCCAATTCCTGGAACTTCAGCTATATCGTCGGTCAGATCGCGGCGGGCGGCTACGCCGGTGAGATCGAACCCGGCAGCGTGGCCGACGCCCTCGGTCCCACAGACGTACTGAGCGGTCTGGTCAGCACCAGCGGGACCCTGCTGTCCTTGGCAAAGGATTTTGTTCCCACTATCCGCAACTCCGTCACCACCTGCATCCCCTGCGGCGGCGCGGTCCGGGCCAACGCTGCCTCCGACGCGGAGACCCAGCGCGGCATGGCCGGCGGATATGTCGGACACAACTGCGGCGGCCAGATCTGGGGCAACAACGATGAGCCCTGGAAGGATGAGGCGGATCCCACTGACGAGGATCACAAGTACAACGGCCCCATGTCCGAGTGCGCGGCCATTCGCATTCTTTCGGTCTATGGCTATGAGTACGCCGGCGGCTTCACCGGCCTCATGGAGAGCGCCAACACGGCGGATACCGGCAGCCTGTCCCTGCTTTGGGGTCTGGTTGACGCGAACAACCTCCTGGGCGCTCTGAGCATCGTCTATCCCACCGAGGAGAATACCGCAGTCTACGGCCCCCTCTACGGATTGGACCGGACTACCTGGAACACCTGGGTGGAATACATTGGCCAATACGGCGGCTACGGCCTTGGGATGGAGCAGTATAACGACGACGCTTCCTTTGAGGCAGCTCTCCCGAATTACCTCTACGGCTACCACGTCGCGGCGGGCCGCGACGAGTACAGCACCGAGGCCATCCAGGTCAAGGGCGGCTACGCGGGCGGCTACGTCGGCGCCATGCGGACCGGCACCGTTACCAACGGCCAGGCCTACAACGCCAAGCAGGTCACGGCCATGCACGCGGCCGGCGGCTTCGCGGGCGAGATGTCCGCAGGCGGCGCGGCAGAGCTGGGCTCCGTCAGCCTGTTGGGTTTGGGGCTCGATCTGACGAATCTGATTTCTGCGCTGAACGTCTTTTCTCCCTGCATCAAGAACGCTTCCGTGCACGGGTATCAATCCGGCTTGACGGTTTGTGCCTTCGGGGATCGTTCGCATCACGAGAACGACAAAACGCATCGCCTTGGTGACGCAGGCGGCTATGTCGGCGCAGTCAGCGGCGGTCAGATTTGGGGCGATGCGGCGGATGCCGCCAACCCGAACGGCGGCTGCAATGTGTACAATCTGAAGAAGGTGCAGGGCGTCCGAAATGTGGGCGGCTACGCCGGAAGCATCCGCTCCGGCTCTGTTGCCGACGTGAACACAAACACGGACGACGGCCTGTTCCAGGGCATTCTGGATTCTGTCATCAGTACGCCTTCCGACCTGCTGACCCTGCTGAACGCGACCGTCTCCACGATCCGAAAGGCAGAGATCACCGTGGTCGATCCCGCATGGGGCTTTACGGTGGAGGGCTGGACGGATGAGACCGATCCGGAAGCCCCGGTGCGTCTGCGTCCGGTCTGCGCCGGAGGCTTCGCGGGAAGCGCCAGCGGTGCGGTTCTGGGAAAACGGGACGGCGTCACAGAGATCACGGTCAACGGTCTGAGAGGCGTTGAGGCCAGCGAATATGCCGGCGGCTTCGTGGGTCTGGCAGACGTGGACGGCGTGGCAACCGTCGCTTCCAAGGGGCGTACGGATATTCTTGGTCTGTTGAATGTCGGGCAGGTCAGCCTTCTGGATGCCTTCCGTCCCTATGTCTATTATGCAAACGTGAATGGCGTCAGCGAAGGCTTTACCGTGAAGGTCGAGGAAAGCGAAGAGGCCCAGCAGGGCCTGATGGCCTCCATCGTCTATACCGGCTGTGCCGGCGGCTTCGGCGGCGCGGTGCTGGACGGCACCGTGGAGCACAGCAACGTGACGCAGCTCTCCTCCGTCACCGGCCCCAACTACGTGGGCGGCTTCATCGGCTTCTGCGGCAAGAGCGGCGTGGCAGACGTGGACAACGCCAACGTACTGGGAAGACTGGTCGGCCTGCAAGCGGGCGTTGGCGATGCATTCGGCTCCACGGTGACGGCCTGTACCGTGACCGGAATCCGGCGGACGGAAAACAGCAATTCTGTGGAAATTGGATATACCGTGACAGCCAACGGCAAAGCCCAGCCGATTGCGGGCGGTTTTGTTGGCTACGGCGACTTGGCGCAGATGAACGGTTGCCATGCGTCTTCGTTGAAGTACGTCGAGAGCGCCGGAATCGCCGGCGGCTTTATCGGACGGACTTCGCTGGCCTATTTGGTGGAGGTGCAGGCGGGCGGTACGCTGCTCAACACGATTGTCTTTATCGTCAATGCGCTTCTGGATGTTCTCAACGTCGGTGACCTTGAAAACCTTGGGGTCATCAGTCTGAATCTGGACCCGGTCTTAAATCTGAATGTGCTGAAGGACGGCGACCTGCTCTATGTGGATTTGTTGGGTCTCAAAATCGGTGTGGCGCTGAACGGCGACAACACTGCTGCAAAGGTTACCGTTGGCGATTCCTACATCGAGCTTCCGGTAGACGAGAACGGCCATATCAGCGCCAACGATATGCCCAGCAATCTGACCGTGCGCCTGATCCGCATCAATCACACCAGAACGAATGACTGTACCGTGACGGGCGTCCCCGCGGGCTATGATGTCTTCGGCGGCGGCGCGTCCCAGACCGAGGACGGAACCGACGTCAACGGCTGCGCGGGCGGCTTCGTCGGCCTCAATGACGAGAGCAGCTTTGTGAGATGCCGGGCGATCCAATGCGACGTGGTGCGCGGCACGAAAGGTCTGGTCGGGCCATTCTCCGGCAAGACCAAGCATGATTCCGTCTATGAGAGCCAAAATATCAATTCGATGGAGGGCGGTTCCAACAGCTATAATGGCACTGTGCATGATCCCTCCACGCAAAACAAAGAGGTCTTTGAAACGGCTGCAAAGGTCAGGCTCATGGACGACCTGCCGTTGCCTGCGAACCTGCAAACGATGGTGCCTGAGACTGCGGACATGCAGAATCCCTGCTTGAACCGTGTGGATCTGACGCTTCACAAGGTGTGGGACGACATGGACGGCATGCTGGGCCTGCGCCGGGATGCAGACGCGGAGCACCCCGTGACTGTCACCTTCACCGTCAAGCGTGTCTCCAAGGACGCGAGCGGAGCCGTGATCGCCAATTCGGAGACCACTGTCCAGACCGTCTCCCTGACGGCTGCCGACGAGAATCCCTTCACAAAGAACGTCTGGACGAAGAAGCTCACCGGCCTACCCGCCACGGCCACGGAGAACGGCAGCACGGTCTATTACGCCTATACCGTGACGGAGGCGGCCATGAGCGGCTACGTTGCCGGTACGGCCTACGCCGACGCCGACGTGACGGACAAGCTGACCTTTGATCAGACGATCGAGAGCGGCTACGTGGCGAAGCTCACCAATCAGGCGCCCGCCGAGCAGACCGTTGTGGTGGACTTCGGCCTCCCCGTCCGCATCAGCATTATGGATTATCTGAAGGCAAAGTTTGAATACCCGGTCTCCGGGATGCAGATTGCGGGAATCCTGCCGATCAGCGAACTCGATCATGTGACCCGATACAGCACACTGGACGGCGGGAAGGAGCTGCTTGCTTCCGTGCTGGATGTCAACCCCAATCAGCAGGGCGATCCTACCCCGGCAATTCCTGCCGAGCCGAACCGGACGCATCAGTATGGAATCTTTGAGCTTCCCACTCTGGTCGAGGGAGAAACCGCACAAACCAAGCTGCGGTATGTGCCCGGCAGCATGATGTTCGACAAGCCCGTGGAGATCGCTGTGGCACTCCTCGGCGCGGACGGCGTTTACTACTACACCAGGATCAAGGTCATCCCCGCGACGATGATCTACTACGAGGCGGAGGACTTCATCGATTTCTATGGCAACTGGGTCGATGTCACTGAGCCGTCCACGGGCTCCGAGTCGGAACCCGAACAGGACGAGGACCGTCCCGGAGCGGATGTGACGGATTACGACAACATCTACGGCTATGACGCCCAGTATTCCAACAGCGCCACCTACAGCCTCGGCGCCGCGAAGAAGGTCACGGTCCGAGCCGGCGACAGGCCCTACGCCCAGTTCACCTTTAAAGGAACAGGCTTCGACATCCTCGCCGTGACCAACAGCGGCACCGGTTTCATGACCGTACAGGTCTACCAGGGCGACACCGTTGACCCGAACCGGCTGGCGGCAAGCTGGTCGGTGAACAGCTACTACGGCTGCACCCGGCAGTTAAGCGGCGCGATCCGCTATCTCTATGTCTGGGACGGCGAGGCCGCCGATCCCATCACCGGTAAGAATACCGGCTGCTGGCGCGTGGCAAAGAGCTCTATGAGCGAAGCGGATTACAATGCGATCCAGTCCCAGCTTGCCGCCCTGGAGGAGGGTCGGGAGCTGACGGAAAACGGTATCCCCGTTCTGACCGGCTGTCCGAACAGCGACGAGCTTTCCGCCTATCAGACCAATGGATTCATCGTCTACAAGCTAAATTACGAGTGGATCACCAATCCGACGGAGGAGGGCGAATCGCCCGTCACCCTGTACCAGGTCCCCGTTATCACCAGCAGATTCACCAAGATCAAGGTGTACTCCGAGGACCCCTCCAATCCAGGACAGACGAGCTATGAAAAGAAGCTCATGCCCTACGGCACCTACACGGTCGTTCTGAAACCGATCTACACCGCATTCTATGACAATAATTCGGCAGGCTCTTACGATGTCTATCTGGATGGCGTGCGAATTTACGGACCCGCCCAGGGCGAAGAGGTGGAATCCGTCTATTTAGAGGACCACGAGGGCTGGCCGCAGTTCATTGAAATGCGCAGACTCCTGCTGGGCCAGAACAGCTTCGGGCAGATTCCTAGCGCCTCGAATTCCAATGTAATCTACATCGACGGCGGGATCACGGATATGAATCTGGAGGACTTCCGGCAGTACGGTCCCAACCACGAGATCTATCTGGAACCGGATCAGGCCATCGCCTTCAGCCTTCAAAAGGGCAGCGCGGAGACCCTCGTGGATCGGCTCCACATCAGCATGAAGCGGATCATTCCCGGGGAATCCTCCCAGGTAACGATCAGCTGCGGCCCAACCGCTGACGCGAAATCCGCTGTGATTGATCTGAACACCTCCTCCGAGTGCTATTATGATCTCACTGACATCATCCAGTGGACCGGCAATCAGACGGGACTGATCGTGATCTCCAACTCTGGGCGCAGTACAGTCTCCCTCGACAATCTGAAAGTGACCTATTCGAGAAATCCTGTTCCCGATGCTTTAGATGCCGGCGTAACAGAGGACAATCTCGCGGAACACTACCTGGTGACGGTAGCGCCCATCCAGCCTCAGGCTTCCCTGGAGGCCCTCCGTCTGCTGAACCGGGCGGCGTCCCTCCCCATCGTTCTGGACGACGATCCGGCCTTCCTGGGTGCCAGCATCAGCCTGGAGAGCGATTTCTCCCTGCATTTCTACATTCCCGCCGCCCTTCTGGCGGACAAGTCCAATCCCCGCGTGATCTTCACCGAGCAGACGGCGGACGGGCCTGTCACGGTCTGCCAGTATGACTACGTGGAGGAGCTGGTGGGCGATACCCTTTGCAGAAGATATAGCTTCCACAAGCTTTCCGCCGCTGAGATGGGCACGGAGGTCACGGCCAGACTGTTCTACAATGGCGAAGGGGAGGATCATATGAGCAGCTCCCTGACCTACAGCGTCAAGCAGTATGCCATGAATATGCTGGAGCAGACCGAGGACGACGCACTCAAAACGCTGCTGGTCGATATGCTCAACTACGGCGCCGAGGCGCAGAAGTACTTTGGCGTAAATGTGGAGCAGCTTGCCAACGCGGAGCTTTCGGAGGCGCAGCGTGCCAATGCGACTGCCGCGGAACCGACATTGGAGAACCAGAAGGCGTGGATTTCCGAAAAGAGCGCAAAGGTTTGGTTCGACGGATGTTCGCTGAGCCTGGAGCGGAACGTGGCCATCAACTACTATCTGGATCTGTCTGCCTGTGGCCTGCCTGCCAAGGAACTGATTCTGGAACTCACCTGGAAGGAAACGGATGGTTCCCAGCACACCACCGTAATCGACGGCGCCTCCTTTGAAGCGAGACAGTTTGGCGACAAAACGCGATACGTTGCCGTTCTGGACGAACTCAATGCGGCGCAGATGCGAACCGAGGTTTCAGCGGTGGTTCGCAGAAAGACAAATCAGAGCTGCATCAGTGATACCATGCGCTACAGCATTGTGGCTTATGCGCAGAGCAAGGGAACGAAAGACCCTGCACTGAGGACGCTGCTACTTGCAATGATGAAATACGGTGACGCTGCGGAAGCCTATTTCCGCGTTCATTGAGGAGGAATTGGAGTGAAAAGAGCATATCAAAGGCCGATCGTTTGTTTTCAGAACTTCGCCCTGTCCAATCAGGTATCATCCGGCTGCGAGGGAATCGCAAACATTGGAGAAAACCAGTGCTCTATCTGGCTGCCTGACGCCGGAATCTCGATCTTCATGATTGATGTGGTCTGCGAGTTCCCGCCAACGGACGGCGATACCATCTGCTACAACGCGCCGACGGAATGGAATAATGTCTACAGCTCCTGAATCACAAGCGCGTATGTCTCATGTGTATGAAATAGGAGGCTTCCAGATAAGCCTGGATTCATTCCCCTTTCATGAATCCGAATACCTGGCGGCATTCCGAAAGGAATGTCGTCAGGGCTCGGACCTCCGCATGACCGTTCGGGAAGTCCGGTCGATTCCGATCCCAAATGGAATTGCGGTGGAAAATGTGGGGGAAACCACTTATCGCGATGAATTCGCCCGCAGAGTCCGAATCTGCAAAAACGAACAAAAGGACGCGATTCTGTACCGGGTCACAGAGCTGGAGCCGGGGAGCCTGCTGGCGGAGATCACCTCCAAGGCTGCCGCGCAGTTGGGCTCTTATCTGGTTCTTCGCTGGCTGGAGCTTCCCCGGTTCTTTCTGGAGCGGGACGCAGTCTTCCTGCATGCGTCGGTTGTGCGCTGGCAGGGCAGGGCAATCCTGTTTTCCGGACAGAAGCAGATCGGAAAGTCCACCCAAGCGGAGCTTTGGCGGCGTTTCCGGGGCGCGGAGGTTTTGAATGGAGACCGGGCGCTGCTTCGCAGGATGGATGGCCTGTGGATGGCCTGCGGTTCTCCGTTTTGCGGAACCTCCGGCATTTGCGTCAACGGTAAGATTCCGATTGCGGCAATCGTCTTGCTGCAAAAGAGTCCATACAATCGGATCGAGCCGGTAGATTTGAAAAGGACCTTTGCGGCATTCCTGTCCGGCTGCACCTTCGACGCCCAAAACAGGATGGAAGCGGAGCATGTCCTTTCGCTCGCGGAGCAAATCCATCGGGAGGTTCCCGTTTTCCAGCTTTGCTGCACGCCGGACGAGAAGGCGGTTCTTTGTCTGGAAAAGGCCATGAAAGGGGAGTACAACGATGTCTGAACCAATGCTGTCCCGGTATCTGCATCAAAAAGCAGCCGCGGCGGGCTTCCCTGTGGCAGGAAACTTCGAACTGACGCCCCGGTGTAATTTCAACTGCAAAATGTGCTATGTGCATCTCACCGAGGCGCAGCAGCAACAGCGTGGAAAAGAACTGACGGCGGAGCAATGGCTGTCCATCGGAGCGTCTGCCTGCCGCGAGGGAATGGTTTTCCTGCTGATCACAGGGGGAGAGCCGACCCTTCGCCCGGATTTCATGGAGATTCTGAGCGGGCTTAAACGCATGGGACTGCTGATTTCCGTGAATTCCAACGGCTTTCTGCTTCAGGGGGAGCTTTTGGAACGCGTTGTGAAGGACCCGCCGCACCGGTTCAATATTACCCTTTACGGAACCTCCAACGAGACCTACGAAGCGCTCTGTGGGATTCCGGCCTATGATACGGTCCTGCGCAATATTCGCAGGCTGCGGGAGGCGGGGGTCGATGTGAAGCTGAATCTGACCCTGACGCCCGAGAATCTGTCGGACAGGGAGCAGATTGCTGCCGCTGCAAAGGAGCTCGGCGCACATTTGCAGACGGCGACGTATCTCTTCCCGCCGGTTCGCGTCACCGGAAAAACCGAGTTTCCGCAGCGTCTTCCTGCGGAGACTGCCGGAAGGCTGGAAGGGCAGCGCCTTCGGGAGCGCATGTCGGAAGAAGATTATCTCAAGCTGAAGACCAGACTGATCCTGCCTGCCGAGCAGGAGGATGATTGCCGTTTCTGCCGATCCGGGCGAAGCTCCTTCTGGCTGACCTGGGATGGCAAGCTTCTTCCCTGCGGGATGCTGCCGGAACCGTCGGCGGATGTTCTTCGTCTGGGGTTTTCAGAAGCATGGAGAACGGTCCGGAAAGCGATGCAAGCCCTTCAATACCCAAAAGCCTGTCAGAAATGTCGATATCGGGAAATCTGCCACGTCTGCCTTGCAAAATGCTATTGCGAGACAAAGGGCTTTGACAAAGCCCCTCCGTATTCCTGTCAAATGACCAAAGCAATTCTGGAGGAATTGGAGATTCCCTGTGCAATGGAGGTGTTTTCATGAAAAAAACCATCTGGGCGCTCCTCGGCGCAGCGGTTCTGCTTGGAACTCTCCTGTTCTTCCTTCTGAGGGAGAACGCCCCGAACGGACAGGCAAATCCGCTGCTTCCGCCCGTGCAGCCCGTTCCGTCGTCGGTGCGAAGCGCAAATCACAACCTTGCCGCAGAGAGTGGCGCTGCGATTCCGGAAGATTCGGACAGCTTGGAACCAACGGATGCGGAACCGCACAGCGTTCCCGTTACAGAACCGGAGCTGCCGGTGGATTGGAATTCGGCTTCATCGGAGACGGAGCCCAATCCGGAAGGTCGGCCGCAAGCGTCCGAGCAACCGGAAGCTCCCATCCTCCCGCAGCAGACAGTCCATCCGTCCGACGGTGCAAGCCCATCGCAGACAGAGACCGGCAAGGAGAAGGAGCGTACGGAAAAACCTGACGGTCAAATCGTAATCCCCATCCTGCCCCCGGATATTTTTTCAAAGGAGGTAAGACCGTGAAACGAATCATGCAAATTGTTGTTGCAGTTGTGGTTCTCTGTGGGCTGATTCTGGTTTCCGCAGACGCCGCGCTTGCAGTGGCTTCCAATTCCGCCGGCGCGAATGGGGCGCTTCAGAATTCGGAGCTTCCGCCCGATCTTTTTGATGAGAATTGTGACGGCGGGCCGTCCTGCCCCGGCAGACGTTTTGTTGACATCCCGAAGGTTTCCCATTGGGCCCACGTTCCAATCGACTGGGCTGTTACCCATCACCTTTCATCCGGCACGACCAGTACGACATTCAGCCCCAATAAGGGGTGCACGCGGGCAGCGGTAGTGACGTTTGTGTGGCGGGCGTTAGGCTCCCCGAAGCCGGTGTCCAAACAATGCCCGTTTCTGGACGTTTCAAAAAAAACATATTATTATCAGCCGGTTTTGTGGGCAGTAGAAAACGGAATCATTGCAGGCACTTCTTCGACGACCTTCTCGCCCAAAAAGGTCTGTACGCGGGCGGAGATTATCACGATCCTTTGGCGTGCCATGGGCAGCCCGCCTGCTTCCGGTTCCTCGGCCTTCCCGTTTCGGGATGTTCCAACGAATGCTTACTACAGAGAGGCAGTTGCCTGGGCGGTGGAAAATGGCTTGACCAGCGGCACCACTCCGACAACCTTCAGTCCGAAAAAAACCTGCACACGGGCATCGGCTATGACGTTCCTTTACAGAGCCGTGCATAGATAGAAAAACAGCGCCAGTCGGAGCTTTTCCGGCTGGCGCTGACTTTTGGCGCAGATCAATGCGGATCAGAAAGGGGGTCGGCTTCTTCCAGAATGCCGTATGTTTGAAGCAGGGCAAGACGCTGCTTGCCAAGCCGCAGGGTTTCGGCAGGATGATCGTTTTTCGATCCCACGGCGTGCAGAAGATACTGTGCCAGCCTTTTCTGCCAAAACAGAGGCAGGAGGCTGGGATGGGTCTTCAAAACAGGATAATCCGAAGAAAGGTCTTTTGCCGGGGGAAAGATGGCGGTTCGCAGACGGCGGCGTTTTCCCTGAAGCTGGGCCGCTACAGCATCCCGGGTGATTCGCGCGGTGTGCTGGCGGCTTTTTGTCGAAGAGCCATAGACGCCCCCGTCCAGAATGTCCTGTAACAACGGTTCAGGGTCGGGGGAAAGACCGCGCCAGCAAGCAGGAAGATTCCAGGAGATCGCAAGACGCTGTTGGGCAATTTCAAACAGCGCGGCGCAGAAAGCCTTTGCGTGGACACTCTGAACCTGCTGCGCCAGCAGCGCCCAGTCAATCCGATCTTCCCAGCGGACAGCCCAAAGACCAACGTCGCAAATCTGCCGCAGGCCGAAGCCGGAGTGAATGAAGTGCTTCATGGCATGAAGCAGGAGATAGAGCAGATGATCATGGGGGGAAAGAGAGCAAACCGCCGCGGTTTCATCCAATGGATAGGTCTGTGATCGGGAGAACACGTTGGAGAAGAAGCTCTGAAACAGGCCGAAAGGGAGAGATTCCGGCGCAAACAAAGCCTTGTGGAGCTCGAGGTAGAGAAGACCGTCTGGGCTGCGCCAGCCGATTTCCGAAGCGTTTTCAAACGCCGCTCCCGGCGCTGCGACCAAGCCGACCTCGGCCAGAACCTGACAGGCTTGGGCAAAGGCGTCCTCCGGGACCAACAAATCCTCGTCTGCGCTGATTCGCAGGACGCCGTTGGGGTAGACGGAACGGCACAGGCAGCCCTTGACCACCAGCGCGTCAATCCCTGCGTCCTGCAGTTGCCGATAGACCTTCCGAAACGCGAGATCCTTTTGGGTCTGCAACAGCACCTGACGCTTCGCGGTTGCGCGCGCTGCGAGGAATCCGGCGTCCGTTTCGACGCCCGTGCATTCGCACACTGCGTCCACCAAAAGGGGAAGCAGCTTTTGCTGCTCTGCCAGCCAAAACAGATTCCTCCAGAGCTCCGCAGAAAGCGGCGCCCAATGCACCCGGTTTCCCTGAAGCGCGGAAGAGACGGCGTTCAGAAACAGAGAATCCAAAGAAGCTTGGGACATGGGGAGAAAGCCCTCCTTATTGGGATATCACAGCGCAGAACCCTTTTTCGCCGGGTTCTGCGCTATTATATCAGATGCAGGTCAAAAAGTCCAGAGAATATGGACAACCAGCGCCGGAATAAAGTGATGCGAGGTGATTGTTATGCTTTCCGCAGCCCTGCTTCTGATGCTTGGCTCCATGCTCTGCGCCCTGCGGCTTGACCAGCCCGGCTCCTTTCCGAAGCCGCTGTCCGCCAAGGAGGAACGCCTTTACCTCCAGCAGGCCGCCGCAGGCGATCTTACAGCCAGAAACATTTTGATCGAACGCAATCTGCGCCTTGTGGCCCATATCATGAAGAAGTACTATACCCAGTCCGCTGATCAGGAGGATCTGCTCTCCATCGGGACGATTGGCCTCATCAAAGGCATTGAGAGCTTCGATCCCTCCAAGGGCGCGCGCCTTGCCACCTATGCGGCCCGCTGTGTGGAAAACGAAATTCTGATGTACTTCCGCGCCCAGCGCAAGACGGCCGGCGACATGTCGCTCTCCGACTGCATTGAGACAGGCAAGGACGGAACCTCGCTGTCGGTGCAGGACGTGGTTGCCTCCGAGGAGGATCTGTTCGAGGAATTGTCCCGCAAGGAGGAGGCGCGGAAGCTGCGCCGCGCAGTTGCGGCCTGCCTGACCGAACGGGAGCGGGAGGTCATCAGCCTCCGTTACGGTCTGGACGGAGCAGCCCCTGAGAAGCAGCAGACCGTTGCCGCCCGCCTCGGCATCAGCCGCAGCTACGTCTCGCGGATTGAGAAAAAGGCGCTGGAAAAGCTGCGGGCGGAATTGGAATAGCAACAGAGGACGGCTCCAATGTCATTAAGCCAGCCTTCAATACTGCAAGGAACGAGTGAATAAAAATCGAAACGGTGAGCGGGATGTGCTTCTCAGTGCGCAAGGAGCGAGAAGCAATTAAAAAATGGTATAGCAAACAAGCAGATACAGATGCT
>JAFYGM010000032.1 GCA_017543225.1 Oscillospiraceae bacterium | reverse complement strand
TCCATTACAGAATAGAACTCGGAATTCGCTCGATCCTGTCCCATGCGAAATGCGGCGTGAAGGATTGGTTCAAAACACTTCAACCGGATCGAAATCAGTTGCGTCTGAGATTAGTTGGCTAAGTATTTGCTGCTATAATGGCTTGTGGTCTGCCTGGCTTATGTGCAGACTTAGTTTTTTGTACCCTTTTTGCCACATTTCTGCATTTTTCGTCCTTTTCCGTCCTTGCTCCCGCAAATGATAGCTTGACGCTATGAATTTTTCACATTTGGAATTTCATTTGCGGAAACTCAAGGATTGTTCAGATGCTCCGCAGGTTCCAGAGGTACAGCGCATAGAGGACGAGGAGCGGATAGAGGAAGCCGCTGATGCTGCGCTTGCGCAAATAGCGCAGACAGGTCACATTCCATGCCGACGAAAAGATCAGCGTATAGAAGAAAACGAAAAAGCAGTTCAGGCAGAGATCGGCGAGCATCGTAACGATGAGGATTTTTCGTCTGATCGTCCAAAAATCCTCGGAAATCCGAATCGATTCCCTGCGGCTTCTGACCGATCTGACGAAAACTCCGACGGCGCAATCTGCACGATAGAATGATGCGGTGTTGCCCTTGCAAAACCTGCGGCGCTTTGCTATAATGGAGGCGTTCCGGGATACAGCCCGGAACCCAATCTGCGTGTCGAAACCGCAGAATCCGAAAGGAGGAAGCTTCATGGCCTCAAGCAAAGAATATCTGGAATTCGTTCTGGAGCAGCTTTCCGAGGTGGAGGACGTCTCCTCTCGGGCCATGATGGGAGAATACATCCTCTCTCATCGCGGCAAGGTGTTCGGGGGCGTTTACGACAACCGATTCCTTGTCAAGCCCACGAAATCCGCCGTGGCGCTGATGCCGCATGCGGAAAGAGCGCTGCCATATCCGGGCGCAAAGGAAATGCTGCTGGTAGACAACGTGGAGGACAAGGCGTTTCTGCGCGATCTGCTGGAAGCTATGCAGGAGGAGCTTCCCACTCCAAAGAAGAAAACAGGAAAACAGGATAGGAGGGACGGAAAAAATGGCGTCATGGATGATTCATCTCAGAATTGCGGACGCACTGCTGGATTGCTGGAAGGACTTGGAGCAGACGGCATTTGTGATGGGGAATTTGGCCCCGGACAGCGGCGTGCCGAATGAGGACTGGTCGGTGTTTACGCCGCCCTATGACCGCACGCATTTCAAGACAAAGACGGAGCGCGGAAGCGCGATCGACGTCGAACGGTTCTGCGCCGAATATCTCAGCGACGAAGCCCTCCGCCGATACAACGAAAAGGAATTTTCCTTTTTCCTCGGCTACTGCGTCCATCTTATGACGGACATCCGGTGGGGAAAAACGATCTTTGCAGAGCTCAAGCGGGAACACCAAAAGGAATATGAAGAGAATCCGAACGAGCTGGTGCAGATTGCAAAAGAAGACTGGTACGATCTGGATTTCCTGTATTTTGAGCAGCATCCGCATTTCCGTGCATTCTCCGTGTTTGAACATGCGGTTGGTTTTGAAAATGAGTTCATGGAAATGTTCCGCAAGGATGCGTTTGACAACCGGAGGCAGTATATCTGCGGGTTCTACCGCAGCGACGAGCATGGGGCGCTTCACAGAACCTATCGCTACCTGACGCCGGAACGGGCGAACGCCTTCGTGCAGGACACGGCGGCGCAACTCGCGGCGCAGGTCGGCGGGCTGATTGATCGATACAAAAGCAGCGTCCAATGAACGCAAAAAAGGAGCATGTCGAAGGAGACACTTCGTAAGGAAGCGCCTCCCTCGGGTTTTCATCAGGTGAAAAAGCGCAAGGGCTATCTTGTGCTTTCGTCTATGTGTATTGTATACTTGGACAACAAGAATTCGTGTACGTTCTGCGGAAATGGAGAAAGTATATGGAAATCAAAGAACAACTCTATCGCTCGCTTGTCGAAGATGCACGCAAGGATTATTTTTCTCGGCCGCGTTCCAGCAATTTCAAAGGAGTCTACCTTACATGGGCAGAAGACTGTCAGGAAATAAACCTTTGGACTTATTGGCAGGGCATCGGAAACTACAATGCTTCAATCGTGCTGGTTGGTCAGGATTGGGGGTTCTCTGATGCAACAAGCAAGGTCATGCAGAATATCCGAGATATAAACTGCGGCCTGCGTGAAGACTATGAGTTCGATGGGGGCAGCCCTACCGATAGGAATCTGTGCAAACTGTTTTCCGTTCTTGGCTATGACATAACTAAGAAATGCGAGGACCTGTTCTTCACAAACTTTGTCCTGGGCTGTCGATCCAAAGGGTGCAGCGGGAATCTCTCCCGTGATTGGCTTGCTAGTGATGCTCCGTTTTTTGCTCGGCTGGTTAATATTATCGAACCAAGAGTTGTTATTTGCCTGGGTAAAGACACTTTTGAAAATGTTCAATACGCATGCACAGGAAAGATGAAACATATCAATAACTTTAACGCCTTTATAGAAAGCACGCAAAACCCAATTACGCTTCCTCTGCTGTCAGGAAAAACAACTACTGCTTTTGCCGTAGCACATTGTGGAACAATTGGAACTATGAACCGAAACCGTTCAGGCAAGACTGGAAATCTTTCCTCCAGTCATAGTTTGGATCGGCAAATTGAGGACTGGACTCGAATTAACACTTATCTGAAGTCGGCCACATAAGCCACTTCGATGATATCCACAATCATAACGAGCATCGGATTTTGCGCCCCAAAATCCAAACAAATCAGAAAAAACAGGCGTGGCCGCCACGGTCACGCCTGTTTCATATCCTTTTGAGTCGGTAATAACTGCCTCAAAGCACCTTCTTTGCGGAGGGCACTTCGAGGGCGTGCTCCTTTTTTGCGTTCATTGGACGCGTTCTCATACGATTCTCTGATCAAACGCTTCAAAAAGAGTTGCGAGGCAGCCTTGCGCCAGACGAGGCCGAGGACGCAGGCGGGCTTGACGCCCGGCAAGGACGGCAACGAAGGCTTGCACAAAGCTGACCGCAAAGATATGGAATGGTTTTATCTGAGAAGCGTATCAGACCTCCCAGCCGGAAAGGTAGGCTTCCTGCTCGGGGGTCAGCTTGTCGATCTCCATGCCGATGCCGTGGAGCTTCAGTGCGGAAACCGTATCGTCAATGGACTGCGGAATCTCATACACGTCGTTCGCAAGCCCAGACCCGTGCGTCTTCATATACTCCAGCGCCAGCGCCTGAATCGAGAAGCTCATGTCCATGATCTCTGCCGGGTGTCCGTTGCCGGAGGCGAGGTTGACCAACCGCCCCTCCGCCAGCAGGTTCAGTACCCGTCCGTCGGGCAGCTCATAGCCTACGATCTCGTTCCGGCGCGGGAAGCTGCGCACCGCCATCTGCGCCAGCTCCTCGCCGTTGACCTCCACGTTGAAGTGCCCGGCATTGGAGAGGAAGGCGTTGTGCTTCATCACCTCGAAGTGCCGCTTCACGATCACGTCCCGGCAGCCCGTGGTGGTCACAAACAGATCGCCCAGCGGGGCAGCCTGATCCATTGGCATGACGCGCATTCCCTCCATGCTGGCCTCGAGCGCCTTGATGGGGTCGATCTCGGTCACAATGACGTTTGCGCCCATGCCCTTGGCGCGCATGGCAACGCCGCGCCCGCAGTAGCCGTAGCCGGCGACCACGACGGTTTTTCCGGCAACCAGCAGGTTCGTCGTGTGCATAATCGCGTCCCAGACGGATTGGCCCGTGCCGTACTTGTTGTCATAGTAGTGCTTGCATTTTGCGTCGTTGACGTTCATCATCGGGAAGGGGAGTCTTCCGGCCTTTGCCCGGGCCTTGAGGCGGTGAATGCCGGTGGTCGTCTCCTCTGCGCCGCCGATCAGACGGTCCGCCAGATGCGCATAGTCCCCGGTCAGAAGCTCGACCAGATCGCCGCCGTCGTCGATTATCAAATCGGGGTGACAGGAGAGGGCGGAGACAAGCAGCTCGCGGTATTCTCCGTCGCTGACGCCGTGAACGGCGTAGGTCTCCACGCCCAGCGAGGCGAGCCCTGCCGCCACGTCGTCCTGCGTGGAGAGAGGATTGCAGCCCGTGGCGTGAACCTCTGCACCGGCGGCCTTCAGGCAGGTGGCGAGGTAGGCAGTCTTGGCCTCCATGTGGATCGACATCGTGATCTTCATGCCCGCAAAGGGCTTTTCCTGCTCCATGCGTGCGCGAATCGCGCTGAGGGCGGGCATAAAGTCCTGTACCCACGCAATTTTCATCCGGCCAGATTCGGCCAGAGACATATCCTTTACAATGCTCATAACAGCCTCCATCTTGTGAATTGTGTTCGGTTTATTAGAAGTCCATTGCCATCTGGGCCGAGGCTTCCTCGTCCAGCTCGGTGACGGACTGGCCAATGACGCGGTAGACCCGCTTGCAGAGGTTCAGAACCGTCGGGCGGTGGGTCGTCACAATGCAGGTGCGGTTGGGATTGCGCTCCATGATGCGCCGCAGGACGCGGCGCTCGGTTCCCACGTCAAGCGCAGACGTGGCCTCGTCCAGCAGCAGAATCGGCGCGTTCCGAAGCACGGCGCGGGCAATCGCAATGCGCTGGGCCTGTCCCTCGGAGAGCCCCTTGCCGCGTCTGCCCAGCTTCGTGTTCAGCCCGTTGGGAAGCTTTTCCACGAATTCCCAGGCGCAGGCTTCTTCAAGGGCCTGAATCATTTCCGCTTCTGTGGCGTCAGCCTTGCCCATGCGCAGATTTTCCGCAATTGTTCCGGAGAGGATGGTGTTGCCCTGCGGAACGTAGGAGAAGAGCGTGCGGGTATCGGCGTTGAGCTGGAACTCCGTGCCGTCCGAAGCCCGGATCACGGCCTCGCCCCGGTTCGGATAGACCAGCGCAAGAATCAGCCGGATCAGGGTGGTCTTGCCCTCACCGGACGCGCCGATCAGTGCGACAATCTCGCCCGGTCTGGCGACCAGTCTGGAGTCATGCAGCACGGTGCGATCTTCCACATAGGCAAAGTCCAGATTCCGCAGCTCCACGGTAAAGCCCTGCTCTGCCTTTTCGTGCAGGGTACGGCTTTCGAGAATGTGAACCTCCTTGGGCAGCTCCACCAGCTCGCGGACCCGGTGGGCGGAGATGGAGGCGCTCAGGAAATTGGGAATGATGCCGACCAGCTTTTGGAAAGCATTGGACAGGGCGGAGGTCTGCTGGAGGAACAGCGTCATCGTGCCGTAGGTGATTGCGTCAGTCCAGAGCTGATACAGGCAGTAGCCGAAGGCGCCCATCGAGACGGCGGAGCCTGTCAAGGTCAGAAAGACGTTGGTTTTGATCGTAAAGAGGTTGTAGTCCAGGTTGACCTTCTTGTATTTCTCCTGCCAGTCCCGCAGCCGTCCGCTGTATTGGTCGGTTATGCCGAAGGACTTGATGGTGTCCATGTTGTAGAAGGTTTCCAGCTCAAAGCTCATGACCTCGCTCGCCATTTTTCGCACGAGCTTGCCGTGCTCCCGCTGCCGCCTCAGCACCACGCGCGAGGCCAGCAGCAGAAATGGCGCGGTTGCAAAGGCAAAAAGCGCCATGATCCAGTCATAATGAAGAATCACAAAGAAGGTGGCGAGAAAGCGATAAATCGTGACAAGGATCGTGGGCAGCCAGCTCACGGCGTTGCTTGCAACGGTTTTAACGTCGTTGGAGAAGCGGTTGAGAATGTCGCCGCTCTCAAACTGGTTCAGGGAAGACCAGTTTGCATCAATGATCTTGTTAAAGATATCGCGCTGGACATCGTTGTTGATGCGGATACTCAGCTTCAGCAGAATGCGCCCGAGCAGACTGTTCAGCACCAGACCGAGGAGGGTACTGCTGACGGAAACGGTAATCAGCAGCCAGAGCTTGGAGGCTTGATGACCGGTGATAATGTCGATGACGTACTTGCTTGTCACAGCGCCGGCAAGACCGAGCGTTGTGCTGAGCACGCCGAGCAGAATGTAAAACACGATGGGGCCTTTGTATTTTCTGGAATATGTGAAGATCCATTTCCAGTCGTCCAGAATCTCCGAAAAGGTTCCGTCCTTCCAGCGCGTTTTCATCGTATTGAGGAATTCGGAGTCTTTTGCCCTCAGTTGCTTGGCTGGTTCGCTCATGTTGTCTCCTCCAGAATCCGAAAGAATGGGTCACGCATAGCTGTGAATCCCCGGCAAAAGGGTGTTGACGCCAACGTAGGTGAACAGGACGCAGACAAAGCCGACCACTGCAAAGATGGCGGCGGCCTTGCCCTTCCAGCCACGGCGAATGCGCAGATGCAGGTAGGTGGCATAGATCAACCAGGTCACCAGCGACCAGGTTTCCTTCGGGTCCCACGACCAGTAGGAACCCCAGGCCTGTTCCGCCCAGATTGCGCCGGAGATGATTGTGAAGGTCAGAAACAGCAGACCGAGACAGACGCTGCGGTAGGAAATCAGATCCAGCTTCTCCCTTGGGGGGACGTGCCGATCCCAAAAGCCCTGATTGCGCATGGAATCCCGGAGCAGGAAGATCATCCCCAGCACCGCGCCGACGCCGAATGAGCCATAGGCAATGATGGCAGTGGAGACGTGAAAACCAAGCCAGCTCGAACGCAGGGCGGGCATCAGGGCCTTGACCTCCCGGCTCTGCATGGCGGCGTAGCCGATCAGCAGCAGGAGAATGGGAGCAATGAAGGTCCCGATGACCGAAAACCGGAACTTGTGAATGAAAACCAGACTCACAAGACAGATTCCCCAGGCAAAGCAGGTGGCAAATTCATACTGATTGGTCAGCGGAAGACGGCCCGCCGCAATCCCCCGGAGAACCAGCGCCGCCGTGTGCAGCACAAGGCCGAGCGTCTGAATCAACGCGGCGAGCTTGCCCAGACCGTCCTTTTTCACAGTCACAAACAGGAAGTAACAGACGGTTGCAAGGAAATACAGGCAGATCACGACATAGAACAGAATGCTTTCGAGATTCAACAGGTTTCCCATTTTCGCACCTACTTTCAAGAATGAATTTGGTTTGCCGCCTCGCGCACCTGCTCCGCGAACAGCGCGCCGCCCTTCGGACTGTTCGCGCAGACGGTCCAGCTTCCGTCCGCCTCGCGCACCGCCCAGACGCGCCGCATCTGGAGATAGAAGGCGAGGAATAACCCAAGCAGGGTGATCAGAGCACCGAGAAGGGCGACCGGCGTGAAGCGATCTCGCTTCAACTGGATCAGCGTGTAGCTCTGTGCCTCGGAAAAGAAGACCTCATAGGGCTGGAAATCCGGAATTGCTTCGCCCTCAGGCTGGACGTTCATCGTGTAAAACGAATCCTCCAGATCAATCTGATAGGCGTAGCCGGGGATCGGGCTGCCGTCCGGGGCCTTGTCATAGTCCGGGAGGACGGCGCGCAGCAGCACTTTCAATGGCGTTTCCAGCAGGGTTGTCGATTCCCCGGCGCAGAGGACGGCCTCCTGCACGGTGGCTCCGTCCTTGCGTACCGTCAGGTGCGCTGCGTCCCCGGTGGAATTCTGATAGAGCTTGAAGCCAAAGGCTGAGCCGGGGTGGTTGACGCTGGCAGTCGTGTCCTGCGCAAGCACGTCCTCCCCGGTGGACAGGTCGTATAGGGTCAGCTCCGCTGTGTACTGCGAAACGAAGCCGTCTTCTTCGCGCTGAACCTGAAACGCGCGAATGCCGAGGGCATAGTCGGTGCCTGCAATCTCCTTGATCTGACCGGGGACGCCGTAGACCGTGTACTCCTCCTTGGTCATCTGCCCCAGCACAAAGCCGAGGATCAGCAGCAAAATCCCGAGGTGGCAGACCCACGCGCCCCAAAGCCCCGTGCGGTGCTTGACCGAAACGCGGAGCGTGCGGCCTTCGGCGTCGGTGCTTTCAACGGCCTTCGGCATGCGCAGCCGGGAAAACAGCGCGTCCGGCGCGCGGACGCCCTCGACGGTGACGGTCGGCGCGCCGAGATGGGCCGGTTCCCCGGCCTGACGGCTGCGGCGCAGAAGCTGGGGCAGGCGGAGCAGGTTGCAGAGCAGCAGATTGCCGCAGAGAAAGCCGGTCAGAGCCAGCACCCACCAGCTATGGAAAACGTCGTCCAGTCGCAGGGCGAGAATCAGCCCCGCTGTGCGCTCCGAATACAGTGCTGCGTACTCCTCGAAGCTGAGACCCTGCGGCAGAAAGCTTCCGCCCGCACAGGCCAGAGAGAGGATCACCAGCAGCAAAATTGCAAACTGCATGGAGCCGAGAAAGTTCCAGATTTTTTTCATGCCTGATCTCCCGGAATGAACACAATAGCGGCAGAGCATAACGCTCTGCCGCTATTGTATCGGTTTTTCGGAGAATTGTCAATTCTCAATTCCAAGAAGCGCCATGCCGTCTGCAATCTTGCGCTCGGCAGTGTCGAGACAGCGGGTGGCAAGCTCGGAGTTGTGCGCGCCCTCGGCGTTCTCCACATAGTCAAAGTCGAAGAACCACTGTGCTTCGCGGTAGAGCTTGCGAATGGCGTTCAGCTCGTCCTCGGTCTTTGCGCCGGGGGCGCCCTCCTCGGCGGCCTTCACAGCGTCTGCCAGACCGTCCTTGAACGCGGAGAGCTTGTTGCCGATTTCGGTCTCACGGGCGGTGATGCGATCCTGAAGCTTGTGTACCATTTCCACCATGTCGGTGTCGCCGTGGCACTGCACGCAGGTGGACAAAAGGGTATCGTCTTTGAGCGGGCTGTCAATGAAGTGGCTGTGATAAACCGTGCCGTCCTCCTCCTGCACGATGGGCATGTGGCAATCGGCACAGCTCATGCCCATGGCGGCGTGCTTGCCGGAGAGGTAGGTTTCCATCTCGGGGTGCTGCGCCTTGAGCATGTGCGCGCCGGTGGAGGGCTGAATCCAGTCGTAGAAGCCCAACTCGCCGTCCTTGTTCTGGATGCTGTCGTAGTAGGCCAGAATTGCCTCGGGCGTCATGGCCTCCATGCTGTCGTAGGGCATCATGGTCTCAGCGTCGGCCACGGTGAAGTAATACTCGATGTGGCACTGCCCGCAGGACAGGGTCGAGGGGGAGATGCTCTCCGCGTTCGCGCCGAGGGCCTTGTTCACATAGGAATGCGTGATGGTAATCTGGCCCTTGTTGCCCGCGTCGTTGCCGTGGCAGGTATAGCAGGAGACGGATTCCTCCATCCTTTCCATCGCCTCGTCAAAGGTGTACTTGTAGGCCTGCACGCCGTCGTCGTTGACCAGCTTCGCGAAGTTGGGAGTCTTGCAGGTCAGGCAGTTGGCCATCGGATGAGGACGCTCGGTTTTGCCCACGTCGGTCAGGCAGAACTCATGTCCGCGTGCAGAGCCGTAATCCCTGGCAAAGCCGTAGCCCTCGTAGAGGTTGACGAGATACGGGTCCTGGGTCAGATAGTCCACCACCTTGTCATTTTCGGCGTTGGCCTTCATGCTCTTGGCGATGTAGGGGAATACGCTCTCCCAATCCGCCGCGTTGACGGTGCCATCCTTGCTGCTGGCAGCGGGAGCTTCCACAGTGAGATACTGAATGTCGCTGCGCGTCAGGGGGCCGAGCTCGCTCCGATTGCCCAGATGATACATGGTGTTGCCGTTCAGCACGCCGCTCAGCAGCAGAACGGCGGCGGCTATGATGAGCAGGGAGCACACTACTTTCCAAATAATTGTTTTCTTATCCATGTTGTCTCCTTTTCTACACGCTTCCGTTCAGCACGCCGCTGAGCAGCAAAGCGACAGCCGCCACGATCAGCAGGGAGCAGACCACCCTCCAGAGGATTGTCTTCTTGTCCGGCTTGGCCTTCGTTTTGCCGGAGACGTTTCGCCCGCTGGGCAGCGTTGCAGCCGTGGTAATGACCTTTGCAGGGCATTTCTCCGCGCACTTGCCGCACTGCACACAGTTTTCATACTTGACGTGGGCCAGATTGCCCTCCACGGAAATGGCGTCATGCTCGCACTGGCGGACACAGAGGGAGCAGCCGATGCAGCCTGCGGAGCAGACCTTCTTCACCTGCGGCCCCTTGTCGCGGTTGGAGCACTGGACGGCCACCTGCTTGTTTTCGGGCACAAGCTCGACCAGTCCCTTGGGGCAGGCCTTGGCACACAGGCCGCAGCCCACACAGCGGCTGCGGTTCACCACAGCCACGCCGTCGCGGACGGTGATGGCGTTTTCCGGGCAGACCTTGACGCAGGAACCAAGCCCCACGCAGCCGTAGTCGCAGTCGGTCAGAGCCAGACCTGCGCGAACCGCGCTTGCGCAGTCGGCAATGCCGACGTAGTTGCCCTGATTGGAGGTGAATTCGCAGGAACCCTTGCACTTGATGAAGGCGATTCTCCGCGTGACGTCGCCTGCCTCGGTTCCCATGATGGAGCCGATCTTCCGGGCGACGGTCGAGCCGCCCACGGGGCAGCCGTTTGCCGGTGCCTCACCTTTGGCAATGGCGGCAGCCATGGCGTCGCAGCCTGCGTAGCCGCACGCGCCGCAGTTGTTGCCGGGCAGAACCTCCCGGACGGCGGCCTCACGCGCATCGACCTCGACGTAGAATTTCTTCCCCATGAAGACCAGACCTGCGCCGACAATGATGCCGATCACCGTGATGACCGCAGTGGTAATCAGAATGAGATCCATGGCGCCCTCCTTAGAACGACAGGCCGGAGAAGCCCATGAAGGCGATGGACATGAGCGCGGCTGCAATCATAACGATGGGCGCGCCCCGCAGGGGAGCGGGGAGGTCGTCCTCGTTGATGCGGCTGCGGATGCCCGCCAGCAGGACAATGGCCAGAGTAAAGCCCAGCGCTGTGCCGAAGCCGGAGAGAACGGATTCAATGAAGTTGTAGCCGTTCTGCACGTTGGTCAGAGCCACGCCGAGCACGGCGCAGTTGGTGGTAATCAGCGGCAGGAAGATGCCCAGTGATTTGTAGACGGCGGGCGAGGCTTTCTTGAGGAACATTTCCACAATCTGTACCAGCGCCGCGATCACCAGAATGAACACGATGGTTTTCATAAAGTCGAGTCCCAGCGGCTCAAGCACATAGGTGTAGAGCAGGCTCGCCACAGCGGAGGCAATGGTGATGACAAAGATGACCGCGCCGCCCAGAGAGACGGAGGCCTTCATCTGCTTGGAAACGCCGAGGAAGGAGCAGATGCCGAGGAACTGACTCAAAACGACGTTGTTGATCAGCGCGCCGGAGATAATCAGCAGCAGCAAATTGTGATTCATTTCGCCACCTCCTTCGAGTCCTCACACGGGGCGGTACAATTGGCGCAGCAGCCGTCACAGCCGCTTTCTACCAGCTTGCGCTGGCGGGTCTTGATGCCGACGGCGTTCATAATCACAATGAACAGGGCAATGACCAGGAAGGCTCCGGGAGGCTGAATGAAAATTCCAATCGGCTCCACCGTCTCAGGCAGGACCTGCAGGCCGAAGCAGGTGCCGCTGCCGAGAATCTCACGCACCGCGCCTGCAAGCGTCAGCGCGACGGTGAAGCCCAGTCCCATGCCGATGCCGTCAAAGACGGAAAGCAGGGGCTTGTTCTTGTTTGCATAGGCCTCGGCACGGCCAAGGATGATGCAGTTGACCACGATGAGCGGGATGTAAATGCCGAGCGCCTCGTAAACCGAAGGCAGATAGGCCTCGATCAGAAGCTCGGTCACAGTGACCAGCGAGGCCACAATGACAATGTAGGCCGGAAGCCGGACCTGATCGGGGATGACCTTGCGCAGCAGGGAGATCACCAGATTGGACAGCACCAGAACTGCCAGCGTTGACAGGCCCATGCCAATGCCGTTGGAGGCGCGGGTGGAGACTGCCAGCGTCGGGCACATGCCCAGCATCAGAACCAGCGTGGGGTTTTCTTTGATGAGGCCGTTGTACAGCCGTTCGAGATACTTGTTCATCTTACTCCCCCCTTAACTGTGTGTTGATGAAGTCGAGTCCCGCGTTGACCGCGTTGACAACGGCCTTGGAGGTGATGGTCACGCCGGTAATGCCGTCCACGTCCTCGCCCAGCTTCAGCTTGTCGGCAGCCTTGCCTGCAAACTGATCCATGAAGGCCGGTTCGCCGCAGAGCATACCCTTGCCTGGCGTTTCGTGCAGCTCGGTGAAGGAGATGCCGTTGATGACGCCCTCGGTATTCACGCCGATGGAGAGGGTCACATTGCCGTCGTAGCCCTCGGCGGAGGTGACGGAGACTGCATAGCCGACGACGTTTCCGGCGGCGTCCTTGCCGACCAGCGCGTCCTTGATGTAAACCCGCCCGTAGCCGGTGCCGTAGACCTCGCCGCCGAGGAATTCCACCTTGTCGGAGAAGGACGCAAAGCTTTCGGCCTCGGGAAGCACCGTCTTGTAAGCGGCTGCGGCTGCGGCGTTTTTCTGCTCGTCGATGGTGGACTTCGTCATGGAGAAGACGCCGGACAGCGCCAGACCGGAGAGCAGCGCGATCACGCTCAGGGCGATCACGGGCTTGGGAATCCGCTGGGACAGCGGCTTCTTTGCCTCGCCGCTGCGCAGCTTCAGCGCACGCTTGCGGAAGGCGTAGGGCTTGTCAACAATGTAGGTGTCGATCAGCGGGACGAAGAGGTTCGCCACAATGATCGAGTAGCTGAACGAGTCGGCGGACTGGCCCTTGATGCGGAACAGCGCGCCCAGCACGCCGATCAAAGCACCGTAGAAGGTCTGCCCCAGACGGCTCATGGGGGAGGTCACATAGTCGGTCGCCATGAAGAACGCACCGAGAACCACGCCGCCGCCGCACAGATGGGCAGCCAGGAAGCCGGGATCGAAGCCCTGCCCGCCAAAGAGGGCCATAAACAGGGTGAAGCCGCCGAGCACGGAGAAGCAGATCTGCCCGTGGATGATGTCGAAGGCCCAGAGCGCCAGACCGCCGACCAACAGGCCGAGAATGGAGCCGCCGATGACGCCGTTGGCGCTGCCGAGGAACATCGAGGTGATGTCCACAGTCCGTCCTGCGGCAAGCTCTGCGCAGGGCGTGGCGGAGGCTACGCCGTCAATGCCATAGACGGTCATGGCGTTGGAGAAGGAGATCAGCAGGAAGCACCGGGCAGCCAGAGCCGGGTTGACGAAGTTCTTGCCGAGACCGCCGAAGGCGCATTTGACGACCAGAATTGCGAAGATTGAGCCGATGACCGGCGCGTAGAGCGGCGTTTCTGCCGAGAGCGTCAAAGCCAGCATCAGGCCGGTGACGGCGGCAGAGCCGTCCTTCCAGGTGTCCGGCTTCCCGGTCAGCTTGTCGAAGACCAGCTCTGTGAGCACTGCCGTAATCACCGAGGCCAGAATCACCCACAGGGCGTGCAGCCCGAAGGTGATCACGCCGATGACGGTGGCAGGCGTCAGCGCCAGCAGAACCATCCTCATTATAAAGGAAGTGGACCAGATATCTCTTACATGAGGGCCGGCGGAAAGGTTTAATTTCTGATTCATTTCTTACCTCCTGCCTGCGCTGCCCGTTTCCGGGCAAGTATTTCCGCCTTGGTCTGCTTGAACATCTGCGTCAGAGGCCGACGGGCCGGGCAGATGTAGGTACAGGAACCGCAGGCAATACACTCCAGACCGTAGAGCTTGGTTTCGTAGCGTTCCCAGTTTTTCATGTTGATGGCGTCTGCCATCAGAGCGGGAACCAGCCCGTTCGGGCAGATGGTGGAGCAGCGTCCGCAGTGCAGGCAGGCGGTCATTTCCGCCTCTGCCTTTTCCACACGGTCGTCTGCCAGGAGTGTGAGCGCATTGGTGTTCTTTTGGATGGGAACGTCCAGACTGGCCACCGCAACGCCCATCATGGGGCCGCCGGAGAGGGCCTTTTTCGGGGTGACGCCGGCTTTGACGCCGCCGCAGGCCTCCAGAAGCTGGGCAAAGGTTGTGCCGTCTCTGGCGATGAAATTGGAAGGCGTCTGAACGGCCTCGCCGGTGACGGTGAGAACATGTTCAAACAGCGGCTCGTTCCAAGCCACGGCCCGCCCGATTGCATAGGCCGTGCCCACGTTGAGCACGATGCAGCCGACGTCTGCCGGGAGCATGGACACGGGGAAATCCACGCCTGCAATCACCCGAATCAGGCTGCGCTCGCCGCCCTGCGGGTACTTGGTATGCAGGGGCAGGACGCGCATTCTGCGCTTTCCGGAAATCGCCTGCCGCATGGCGGCGATGGCCTCGGGCTTGTTATCCTCAATGCCGATGACGCACTCTGCGTTGTCAAAGAGCTGAAGCGTCAGCTCCAAGCCCTCCACAATGCCGGAGGCGTGGCTGCGCATGAGTTGGTCGTTGCAGGTGAGATACGGCTCGCATTCCGCGCCGTTGGCGATCAGATAGCGGATCTGATCCGGAGCCTTTGGCGCCAGCTTGACGTGCGTGGGGAAGCCTGCGCCGCCGAGCCCGACGATTCCGGCGTTCCGAACACGGTCGAGAATGTCCTGATTCGTGATGCCGACGGTTTCCTGCCGCTGTCCTAGCCCTGCGATGGGGGTGTACTGACCGTCGTTTTCCACGACCACACACTCGGACATGATTCCGGCAATCGTGCGCCGCTTTTCCACGGCCTTGACCGTGCCGGAGCAGGAGCTGATCACGCAGGCGGAAACAAATCCGTCTGCCTCTGCGAGCTTCTGCCCCACCAGAACCGGATCATTCTTCTTGACAATGGCTTTTGCGGGTTTTCCGATGTGCTGTGCCAGGGGAAAGACCATTTCGCCGGGAGGCGGGTCGAAGCGGTGCAGGGTTGCGTTTCTGCTCAGCTCTTTCCTCCCTTTGGGATGGACTCCTCCGCGAAAGGTTATGTTCACTGTGATCGCCCTCCTGGATAGGATGAAAAGATTCCGCCGGCAAATCGAATACCGTATATTTGAATAAAAATGCCGACAGTACTCCTAAAATATATGATAGCACAGAGAAAAAGAAAAGGCAATGGAAAATTGCGAATCATTTTCAGAAAGATGTGGAATTCTGAGGAAAGTTATGCTTGTGCTTTTGTGGATTTTCTGATATAATAAGATGGATATTGTGAGAAAGTGTGCTTGATTCTTATGAAAAACGAAAAAAACAGATCGGATTTCCGGGCCAGAGTCCGGGAGGAACGTGCGCCGCAGGCACAGGACGAAGGCCTGATTGAGGGCCGCAACGCGCTGACCGAGGCGCTGAAGAGCGGAAGAACCATCGACAAGGTCTATCTTGCAGAGGGAAACACCGACCACGCCCTGACCCGGCTTGCCGCGCTTGCAAAGGAGGCCGGTGCGGTGATCGTGCCGACGGATCGTCGCAAGCTGGATCAAATGAGCCCCACCGGTGCCCATCAGGGCGTCATTGCGGCGGTGGCCACCCATTCCTATGCCTCTGTGGAGGAGATTCTGGCGCTTGCCGCCGAGCGCGGCGAACCGCCTCTGCTTGTCATTTGCGACGAGCTTTCCGACCCGCACAATCTCGGCGCGATTCTGCGAACGGCGGAGTGCGCCGGAGCGCACGGGGTCATCATCCCCAAGCGTCGCAGCGTCGGCCTGACTGCGGTGGTATCCAAGACCTCTGCCGGTGCGGTGGAGTATCTGCCTGTAGCGCGGGTCAGCAATATTGTCAATACAATCCGCATGCTCAAGGAGCAGGGCGTTTGGGTTTACGGCACTGCCGCCGACGCGGACAGCTCCCTTTACCGCACCGACCTGACCGGCCCGGCGGCGATCGTCATCGGCAATGAGGGCGAGGGCATGAGCCGTCTTGTACGCGAGAGCTGCGATGTGCTGGTCAGCATTCCCATGAAGGGGAACATCTCCTCCCTGAACGCCTCGGCAGCGGCGGCTGTGATGCTCTACGAAGCCCTGCGCCAGCGCCAGAAGGAGTGCGTTTGAATCCCTGATCGGCCCGGCACATCCGGGCTGTGAAATACAGTCGTCAGAGAACCGCTCTTCCGCCCTGCTGCGCGGGAGCAGTTCCGTCGTTTGGAGCGAGTATCAACCATGAACAAGCGGAATCATCCTGAACAACAGAATACGGCACAGGAAACAGAACGCCAGTTGACCGCTGCGCCCACTGCGGAGCAGAAATCGGCGGGGGACTATGCCCTCCATCTGGAGAAGCTGTTCTCGGCAGAGATCGGCGAGGAGGACGAATTGGAAGGTTCGTCTCTGCGCCGCGATTCGGCTGCCTCTGAGCCGGAGGGCGAGGGGGCCCCTGCGGTTCGGGAGGATACGCAGACGCTCTGCCGCGTCGTGGCGGAGCTGATTGCCGAAGATGCCGAGACGGAAACCGCTTCGTCGGAGTCTGTCCCTGTGCGCGGCGGCGGAAAGCCGGACGGATTGGGATTGCTTTCCCTGTTCAAGCTGCGGCAGCGCCGTGCGGCGCAGCCGCGTGCGCCTGTGGGTCCGGAGCCTGCGCCAAAGCCGGATCCTGCGGCGTTTGACAACGCCAAAGAGAAAGCGCGCATCACAAGGCCGGGCAAGGCAATTCGGCCCTCTGCTTCGGCGCCTGCCTCCGAGAAACACGGAGACACCACGCGCGTCTATCTGACAGAATTTGATCATCAGTCCTTCCGTGCGCCGCAGGACGACCCCACGCTGGAGGAGCTGTTTGGAACGGAAGCGGAGATTGCAGCGTCTGCCGCCCAGCCGGAGGCAGAGCCCTCCGCTGTCCGGCCCGAGGCGGAAGCACCTGCAATTTGCTCGGAGAACAATCTCCCGGTCAACGCGCCGGAGGAAAAAACCGTTGTGTTTGCGCCGGTGGATGCGGTCGCCCCCGCCCGACCTGCGCGTCGGCTCGAATGGGAGCCGACCAGCGATCTGCCGACGCTGGAGGAGGTCTTCGGCGCTGCGCCTGCGTCGTCCGCTGCGCCGGAACCGCCTGCGGCCCAGACTGCTTCGGAGCCTGAGACGGAAGCGCCCGTCGCCCGACCGGAGAACCTTCCTGCCGCCCAGTCGGAGGAAGAAGTCTCCGCCGTCGTGCCGGAATCGAAAGCGGCCGAGGCTCAGGCGGAAGAAGAGACGCCTGCCGCCCAGCCGGAGCGTCGGCTCGAATGGGAGCCGACCGGCTCCTTGCCCACGCTGGAGGAGGTGTTCGGCCCCAATCCCACACCGTCCGAACAGCCGGAGCCGCCTGCGGACGAAGCCGTTTTGAATTCGGAACCGGAATCGCAGGACGGGCAGGAAGCCCCGTCCGCCCCGGAGGAAGGGGCGGAAACGCCTCCGACCCGTCCGGCGGAGGAATCCTCGCAGAACCACCGCTTCCAGGAGCTGCATCAGAAGGTGGCACTTTGGCTGCGGCACACGGCAGCTGGACTTGGCGAGGCCATTTCACGCAAGCAGACGCCCGAACCGGAGTCCAAGCCCGAGGTGGAGACGCCCGAACCGGAGTCCAAGCCCGAGGTGGAGACGCCCGAACCGGAGTCCAAGCCCGAGGTGGAGACGCCCGAACCGGAGTCC
>JAFYGM010000031.1 GCA_017543225.1 Oscillospiraceae bacterium | reverse complement strand
CTCGTCCCTACATCCGGTTCGTCACGCGGTCGGCGTGGGTGCGTTTCGGCGGGCGTGCGACGACGCACCGAAACTGTCAACTGTCAATTATCAACGATCAGGATGTTCGCTACTCCCCTATGGGATCGGCTGAACTGTTACGGTGTTCCTTCGGTCATTCGGACCGCAGGGCGGCGACGGGGTCCTGCCGCGCGGCTTTCCTGGAGGGAATCAGCCCGCCCAGCAGGGTCAGGACAACCGACAGGGCAACCAGAATCAGGGCTGCCAGCGGCGGCAGATAGGCCCGGATATTGACCTCCCCCGCGACGGAGGCGATGATCTGATTGGCGGGGATCAGCAGCAGATAGGTGATCCCCACGCCCAGAAGACCGGCCAGCAGGCCGATGATGAAGGTCTCGGCGTTGAAGACGCGGGAGACGTTCCGTTTGGACGCGCCGATGGCGCGCAGAATGCCGATCTCCTTGCGCCGCTCCAGCACGGAAATATAGGTAATCACGCCGATCATCACGGAGCTGACCACCAGCGAGACGGCGACGAAGGCAATCAGCACCGCCGAAATCGCGTCTACAATGTCCGTGACCGAGCTCATCAGGGTGTCCACAATGTCGGTGTAGGTGATGACCTTGTCCGGGTCCTCGCGCTCCATCCGGGCGTTGTAGTCGGCCAGAATCTCCTTAACGCGGGTTTTCCCGGCAAAGTCCTTCGGATAGATCGTGATGGAGCTGGGCGTGTCGTCGTCGGCATAGCCCAGTCTGCGGAGGTTTCCGGCGTAGGTGTTCGTCTGCTTGGACATCAGCGCCGTCATCAGGTCGCGGAGCTCGCTTGCGTCCATATTCATCGAGAAGGCCTCCGCCAGCGCCTCGGGGTCGATCTGGAAGGCGCTTTTGAAATTCTCGGCAAGCTGGGCCGTCATGGTTTTGAGATTGGCGGCGATGGCGGCGGTGAGCTGTTCGGTCAGCGCCCCCATTGCCGAATTCATTGCCTTTCGCATGGCGTTGCCGACGGAGGCGGCGTAGCGGTTGAACAGAGCGGCGGCCCGCTTCTCCATCCCGGAGGTGTCGAGCGCGCCCGCGACGGCCTCGCGCAGCATCGCACCGGCGGCCTCGGAGGAGAGATAGTCTGTGACAGACGTGCGCAGCGCCGCGAAGCTGGGCTGTTCCGTCTGGGCAGCGTAGGTCTCGTAGCCCTCGTAGACCTGCTGCATCAGCGCAGTGACCTGCTCCGTCGAGAGGATAAAGGCACGAAAGCGCACCTCCAGATCTCCGGCGGCGGCCTCGAGTGCGGCGCGTCCCTGCTCGGATTGCAGATAGTCGTTCAGATAGGCCAGCGGCAGGGCCGTCCCCTCCGGGTCGCGCTCTGCGGCATAGTCCTCATAGCCTGCCAGCACGGTGACGAGCAGGGCGGCAAGCTCGTCTGGGGTGACGGCGGCTGCGCCGTTGTCCTCCAGCGCCTGCCGAATCCCGTTTTCCACCGTCTGCCGCGCCGCCTCGGAGCCGAGATAGTCGCCGAGGGCACTGACCAGCCGCGCCGGGTCGGTTGCCGGGTCCTTCTGCGCCTCCTCCAGCCAGCCGCGCAGCAGCTTTTCCATCAGACCGCGCAGGTCGTCCGCTGTGAAGTGGAAGCTGACGCCCTGCATCAGGTCTCGAATGTCCCGCTGGGACAGGGTCGGCATGGCGGAGGAGAAGGCCGCAGGGTCAATCGCATCGGAGAGGTCGATCCCCGAAAGATCCAGCTCAGACAGGTCGAAGCCCGACAGGTCAAAGTCCCCGCCCTCGCCGAGATCGAACTGGAAGGCCTTGGAGATCGCCTCCTCGTCCACGGAAAAGAGGGTCGAGAGATCCATCTCCCGCGCCTGCGCCGTCTCTCCGAAGGGCTGACCGGTGAAGACGTCAAGGCGTTGCTCCGCAAGCTGGCGGCGCGTCACCTCGCTCTCGGCAGAAAGCGCGCGCAGCCGGTCAGTCAGGGCGGCGGGATAGGCAATGCCGTAGTTCAACGTGGGGTTGCTCATGTCCTCGTTCGGCGCAACCACGCCCACCACGGTCAGATCATCGGCGTCGGCAAGGGTGTTGCGCATCCACGCCTCGTCCTCGGAGCGGTCGGCCCATACGTTGTAGTCTGCGTCGTAGGTATAGAGCCGGGCGGCAGGAAGCACCTTGAACCGAATGCCGAGCAGGTCGTCGTAGCGCAGCGACAGCTCCGGGCCGTCGGAGACGACGGCCTCGCCCTGCGCAAAGCGACGCACCATCTCGTCCAGCTCCGCCGCGTCCTTCAGGCCGAGCGTATAGAGCGTCAGATCGGGGATGCGGCCGCGGGCGGTCAACACCACCACGCACTCATTCCATGCCTCGGGCCAGCGTCCGGCCTTGACGTCGTACTGGTTCTCATAGAGGGCTGCGGAGGAGGGCATGGGGCGGAAGGAGTCGGTGGAGGAAAACTGCGAGAGCATGGAGCTGACTCCCTCGGCGGAGGTAAAGCCCATCGCGGAAAAGCTGTTGTCCGGGTTCACCTGCCGCACCCGCTCGCCGTCCAGCCGGTAGATGCGCGGCGTGATGTTGTAGCCGTAGGTGATGGCCTGCACCTGCTCGTAAATATCGGTCTGTCCGGATTCCAGATAGGCGCGCAGGGCCGAAAGGTCGTTCACACTGACGCGGGAAAAGAGATTTGTGACGGTTTTCCACTCGCGGACCTCGGCCTGCGTGTCCTCTGCCGCCTGTTCTCCGGCTTGGGGCATGAAGGAGGCAAGGTTGAAGCTGGAATCCGTAATCTGGAGGGGATAGCTTTTCAGCGTGTCCTCCTCCACGGACTGAATATAGCGGTCAACGCCGTTGGACATGGAGAGAATCATGGCGATGCCGATGATGCCGATGGAGCCAGCGAAGGCCACCAGCAGGGTGCGCACCTTCTTCGTCCAGAGGTTGTGGAAGCTCAGGCTCAGCGCCGTCCGCGCAGACATTGAGGCCCGTCCCAGATTCCGGTGGACGGGCGCGCTCTCTGCCTCGGGGTCGTAGGGGTCGGTGTCGTCGGTGATCCTGCCGTCCTTCAGCCGGACAATCCGCGTGGCGTACTGCTCTGCCAGCTCCGGATTGTGCGTCACCATGACCACCAGCCGATCCTGCGCGACCTCCTTGAGCAGATCCATGACCTGCACCGAGGTTTCGCTGTCCAGCGCGCCGGTCGGCTCGTCGGCCAGAAGAATGTCCGGATCGTTCACCAGCGCGCGGGCGATGGCCACGCGCTGCATCTGTCCGCCGGAGAGCTGAGCGGGCTTCTTGTGGATGTGGTCGGCAAGGCCCACCTTTGTCAGCGCGTCCGTGGCACGGCGGCGGCGCTCGCCGCGCGAGACGCCGGAGATCGTCAGCGCCAGCTCTACGTTGGACAGAACGGTCTGATGGGGAATCAGATTGTAGCTCTGAAAGACGAAGCCGACCGTGTGGTTGCGGTAGGAGTCCCAGTCGCGCGCAGTGTATTTGCGGGTCGAGACCCCGTTGATGATCAGCTCGCCGCTGTCATAGCGATCCAAGCCGCCGATCACGTTGAGCAAAGTGGTTTTTCCCGAACCGCTGGGGCCTAAGATTGCCACAAACTCATTGTCCCGCAGACTCAGATGCACCCCGTCGAGCGCCCTCTGCACCAGCGCGCCGGTTTTGTATACCTTGTGAACGTCCTTGATTTGAAGCATAGAGCGCTCCTTTCTCGATAAAAGCAAATCCGTTTGCCCGCATTATACACAAAACCCACCCCCAAAAAAAGGGGGCGGGCGCGGTTTTTATAAAATGTTTACAATTAAATGCAGGTAACAGTTCAGCCGATCCCATAGGGGAGTAGCGAACATCCTGATCGTTGATAATTGACAGTTGACAGTTGACAGTTGACAGTTTCGGTGCGTCGTCGCACGCCCGCCGAAACGCACCCACGCCGACCGCGTGACGAACCG
>JAFYGM010000005.1 GCA_017543225.1 Oscillospiraceae bacterium | reverse complement strand
TGTGCCATGAACGCCCAAATTTACAGGAGGACAAAATTATGGATCTCATGAAGGCTCTGACCAGCCAGTACATGAAGGAAGAGCTGCCCGTCGTTCGGGTTGGCGACACCGTTCGTGTGCACGTCAAAATTAAGGAAGGCTCCCGCGAGAGAGTCCAGGTTTTTGAAGGAACCGTTATCGCCAAGAAGCACGGCGGCATCGAGGAGAGCTTCACGGTTCGCCGCCTGAGCTACGGCGTGGGCTGCGAGAAGGTGTTCCCCATTCATGCGCCGAACATCGTCAAGGTGGAGACCGTTCGCCGCGGCAAGATCCGCAGAGCGAAGCTTTATTACCTGCGCGACCGTCTGGGCAAGTCTGCCAAGGTCAAGGAGCGCGTGTAATTTCACACCGACCGCAAAAGGGGACGGGCCTTTGTTCCGACGGAACGGAGGCCCGTCCCCTTTTGTGCTTTTTTGTGTGCCGCTTTGTAAATAATCGGTAAATACTTCCCGCGAATTCGGGCAATCTATTTGACAAACAGCAGTGGAATGGTGTATAGTATAGGTTGACATTCTGTGGGCTTTCCCGGAATGTGAGTTTTTGACACCAATGTACCGCTGCGGCTTGCCGCATGGGAGGACTGCAATATGAATCGAGAACAGGAACAGACAGTCAAACGCAGACGGGTTCCGGACCCCCATCAGCGCACGATCACGGGAGGGACGGTACACCTGCTCTGGCGCATCGTTTCGATCCTGCTGGTGGTATCCATGTTCCTCGGCGTCGTCGGCGGCGTTGCCGCCAAACGGCTGCTGGAACGCGGACAGGCTTATCTGGAGGAGGACATTATTCCCAACGCGCACTACGATCTGGACGGCGTAAAGCTGAATCAGTCCTCGTTCATTCTGGCGAAGAATCCCGTCACCGGGGAGTTTGAGGAGCTGCGCCAGCTCCTGTCGGCGGAAAACCGAATCTGGGTGAACTATGATGAGATTCCGCAGGACATGGTCAACGCAGCCGTTGCCATTGAGGACAAGCGCTTCTGGGAGCACGACGGCGTGGACTGGATGCGCACCCTCGGCGCTTCTGCCAATATGTTTCTCGGCGGCTCGCAGTTCGGCGGCTCGACCCTGACCCAGCAGCTCATCAAGAATCTCACCGGCGAAAAGGAGGTCACCGTTCGCCGCAAGCTGACCGAGATCTTCAAGGCGCTGGACTTCGAGGAGCACTACACCAAGGAAGATATTATCACATGGTATCTCAATACCATCTATCTCGGCGAGGGCGCATACGGCGTCAAGAGCGCAGCCCACGTCTACTTTGGCAAGGAGCTGAACGAGCTGACCACCAAGGAGTGCGCCTGCATCGTTGGCATCACGAACAATCCCTCCCGCTACGATCCCTATTTCTACCCCGACAACAACGAGCAGAGAACGCTGACCATTCTTCAGCAGATGTTTGAGCAGGGCTATATTGCCGACCGCGAAACCTATGACCGTATCTGTGACCAGAAGCTGGAATTCAAGAGTCTGCGCGTAGAGGATCGGAAATTCACCTGCGCGGAGTGCGGCTATCGCAACGTCATCAAAAAGTTTACCGCCAACGGCGACACCTATACCTGCCCCAAGTGCGGTGCAGAGAACCAGTTTGACGTGGAGAAGAAGGACTATTACTCCTATTTCGAAGACACGATCATTCGCGATGTCACAAGGGATTACGCAGCACTCAAGGGCATCACTCCCGAGGCTGCCAACAAGGTGATTCTAACCGGCGGCTTCCGCATCTATTCCACGATCGACCTGAACGCGCAGGCCAAGGTGGACGAGGTCTATCAGGACGTGGAAAACGTGCCCAAGACCTATTCCTCCCAGCAGCTCCAGTCCGGCATTGTGGTCATTGACAACCAAACCGGCGATATTGTCGCAATGGCAGGCGGCGTGGGGAAAAAGGAAGGCAACCTGACGTGGAACCGGGCCACCATGAGCCATCTTTCTCCCGGCTCGACCATCAAGCCCCTGACCGTCTACGGCCCCGCACTGGAACTGGGCGTCATCACGCCCGGCTCCGCCTATGAGAACGCGGCCTATATGAAGATCAACGGTGTAGACTGGCCGCAGAACGAGGATCGCAAGCCCGCCTCCGGCTGGATGCTGGTACTCAATGCGCTGGCCCAATCCCTCAACACGGTTTCGGTCAAGGTGTTGGCAGACCTGACGCCCGAGGTCAGCTTCCAGTTTGCCAGAGATCGCTTCGGTCTGACCGATCTGGTCGAGCACAAGGAGAAAAACGGCAGGGAATACACCGACGTCGGCCTTGCCCCGCTCGGTCTGGGCCAGTTGACCGACGGCCTGACCATTCGGGAGATTGCAACCGCCTATGCCTCCTTCCCCAACGGCGGCGTCTTCCGCAGCGCCAGAACCTATACCCGCGTCGAGGACGCCGAAGGCAACCTGATTATGGAGAATCCCCAGGTGACGCGCGAGGCCATGAGCGCGCACGCCGCCTGGTATATGGTCTATATGCTCCGCTACGCCTGTGTGTATGGCACCGGCGCGAACGCCCAGTTCGGAGACGTGCCGGTGGCCGGCAAGACCGGCACCTCCGGCAGCAACCAGGATCGCTGGTTTTCCGGCTTTACGCCGAAGTACACGGCAACCGTCTGGTGCGGCTATGACACGCCCGAGGAGGTTCGGCTGGTGGTCAATCTGAACCCCTCCGTCATCATGTGGAAGTCCGTCATGACCAAGCTGCTCTCCGGCCTGTCCACCGAGGAGATCGGAGACTTTGTATGCCCGGATGACGAGGAATTTGTGAACGTGCAGGTGTGCAGCCAGACCGGGATGCTCGCCGGATCGAGATGTACGCCGAAGACGGTTTCCCTGTTCGCCTCCGACGTGCCGGAAAAAACCTGCAACGCCCATTTGCAGTTCCAGATTGATCTCTGCTACCCGTCCGGAAGAGACGGCAGGAGCTACTGCGCCAACAACGACTGTCTGGTTTACCACAACATTGTAAGCAGCGCCGAGTTCAAGGCCCTCGCCCTGCAATTCCCGGAGCTGAACGAATTCACGGAGAACCCCATCGAAAAGAAGACGCTGTATATGCTGAAGGATTCGGAAAACGAGGCGCCGACCGTCAAGGACGCGCTGAAGGCAAACAACATTGCGGTCTGCACCGTGCATACCCATGAGCGTCTTGTCGCCCTTCAGAAGGCTGTTCTGGAGGCCAGAGAGAAGCTGACGCCGGAACCCGAACCGGAACCGGAACCGGAGCCGGAGCCGGAGACGAGCTCCGCCCCGAGCCCTGAGCCGGACCCCGATCCGGAGGACTAAACCGCCAGAAAACGGAGAGAAAGAGCATGTGGATTTCTGACCAATGGAAGGAATATGAGGTAATCGACGCCTCGGACGGAGAAAAGCTGGAGCGCTGGGGTCGCTATCTTCTGGTGCGCCCCGATCCGCAGGTCATCTGGAGCACGCCCAAGACGGATCCCCGCTGGCGGCAGTTTGACGCGCGCTATGCCCGCTCCAATACCGGAGGCGGGCACTGGAACGAGCATCGCCTGCCGGAGCATTGGGCCCTGCACTATCGGAATCTGACCTTTTTGATCAAGCCGATGAACTTCAAGCACACGGGCGTATTCCCCGAGCAGGCCGTGAACTGGGACTTTATCACCGACACGGTACGCAGCGCAGGCCGTCCGATCAACGTGCTGAATCTGTTTGCCTACACCGGCGGCGCAACGCTTGCCGCCGCTGCGGGCGGCGCATCCGTCTGTCATGTGGACGCCGCAAAGGGCATGGTGCAGATGGCGCGGGAGAACGCCCGCGCCTCGGGGCTGGAGAACGCGCCCATCCGCTGGATCGTGGACGACTGCGGCAAATTTGTCGAGCGGGAGCTGCGCCGCGGCAAGCGCTACGACGCAATCATTATGGATCCGCCCTCCTACGGACGCGGCCCGTCCGGAGAGGTCTGGAAGCTGGAAACCAGCCTGTTCCCCTTTTTGGAGCAGGTCTCGCAGGTGCTCTCGGACCAGCCGCTTTTTGTACTGGTGAATTCCTACACCACAGGCCTTGCGCCCTCGGTGGTGGGCTATATGCTCGACAGCATTCTGACCAGGCGCTTCGGCGGACACACCGAGTCGCAGGAGTTGGGGCTGCCGGTCACAACGTCCGGCCTCTTTCTGCCCTGCGGCGCAACAGGCCGCTGGCTGGCGCCGGGCGTGCAGGAAAGGAACTGAAGCATGGAACAAACTCCCACGAAACCCATCATTCAAGCAGAAAATCTGCGCTTTACCTATCCGGCAGCGGGCGAAACGCTGGCCCTGCCGGTGTTTGAGAATCTGAATATTGAAATCGAAGAGGGCAGCTTTACCGCCATCATCGGGCCGAACGGCTGCGGCAAGTCCACGCTTGCCAAGCATTTCAACGCCGTTCTCCTGCCCTCCGGCGGCAAGGTGTGGATCTCCGGGCTGGACACCACCGACGAGGCTCGGCTTTTGGACATCCGCCGTCAGATCGGCATGGTGTTTCAGAACCCGGACAACCAGATCGTCGCCAACGTGGTCGAGGAGGACGTGGCCTTTGCGCCGGAAAACCTCGGCGTCCCCTCTCCCGAGATTCGCAGCCGGGTGGACGACGCACTGAAGACCGTCGGGATGTACGAATACCGGGAACACGCGCCCCATCTGCTTTCGGGCGGACAGAAGCAGCGCGTTGCCATTGCGGGCGTGCTGGCGATGCAGCCGCGCTGCATCGTTCTGGATGAGCCGACTGCCATGCTCGACCCCCGCGGACGCGAGGAGGTCATCTCCACCGTCTCCCGGCTCAACCGGGAGCGAGGGATTACCGTCGTGCTGATTACCCATCACATGAACGAGGCGGCGGGCGCAGATCGCGTCGTCGTCATGCACAAGGGCGGCATTCTGCTCGACAGCAGCCCCCGCGAGGTCTTTTCGCAGGTGGAGCTCCTGCGCAAGGCGGGGCTGGATGTTCCGCAGACCACCGATTTGCTCTTTTCCCTGAACGGCGCGGGCTGGAGCCTCCCCCTCGACGCCCTGACCCCAGAGGAGTGCGCGGAGGCGATTGCTCAGGCAATGCAGGCCTGAGCAACACGGAAACATAGAAGCTTACGGAGGAAATCGAATGCCCCCCATCATTGAGGTACGCGATCTGACGCACATCTACAGCGCAGGTACGCCGTTTGAATACACAGCAATCGAAAATGTCAACCTTTCGCTCCAATCCGGCGAGCTGATCGGTCTGATCGGGCATACAGGCTCGGGCAAATCTACCCTGATCCAGCATCTCAACGGGCTGCTCAAGCCGACCTCCGGCAAGGTGCTGTTCCGCGGCGAGGATATCTGGAAGGAGAAAAAGTTCACCCAGTCCATCCGCAGCCGGGTTGGGCTGGTTTTCCAGTACCCGGAATACCAGTTGTTTGAGGAAACCTGCTGGAAGGACATTGCCTTCGGCCCCAGGAATCAGGGCATCAGCGGCGACGAGCTGGACGCCCGCGTTCGTCGGGCGGCAGGCTTTGTCGGCATCGGGCCAGAGCTTCTGGAGAAATCGCCCTTCGATCTCTCCGGCGGGCAGAAGCGCCGCGTCGCCATTGCGGGCGTAATCGCCATGGAGCCGGACGTGCTGATCCTTGACGAGCCGACGGCAGGGTTGGACGCTGCGGGCCGGGACTCCATTCTGGAGAACATCCGCGCCTATCAGCAGGCGCAGAACGCCGCCGTTCTGATGGTCAGTCACTCGATGGAAGAGGTTGCCGCCCTTTGCAGCCGCCTGATCGTGATGAACCACGGCGGCGTGGCTATGGACGGAACGCCGAGTGAGGTCTTTACCCGCTCCGAGGAGCTGGTGCAGATGGGACTGAGTGTCCCGCAGGTCACCACGGTCTTCCGTCTGCTGCGGCAGCGTGGGCTGAAGCTTCCGGCGGACGTCTACACCGTGCGCTATGCAGTCCGCTGTCTGGCGGCGTGGAAGGAGGGACGTTCATGCTGAAGGATATTACCCTCGGTCAGTTCTTCCCCGGAAAAACTGTGATCCACAGGCTGGACCCGCGCACGAAGCTTCTGATTTTGATTCTGTACATCGTGGCCCTGTTTCTCGCCAAGTCCTATCTCTCCTACGCCCTGATGCTGGTCTTTCTGGTAACGGTCACTCTGCTTGGGCACATCCCCTTCAAGTCCATGACGCGGGGCCTGAAGCCCATGCTGATTTTCATTCTCTTTACGGCAGTGCTGAACCTGTTTTATACCAAGAGCGGGCGGCTCCTGTTTGAGTGGAAATTCATCCACATCTATTCCGGCGGCGTGCGCACAGCCTTTTTTATGGTTTTGCGCATCCTGCTGCTGATTTGCGGCACCTTCCTGCTGACCTACACGACCTCCCCCATCGCCCTGACCGACGCGCTGGAGCGGCTTTTGAACCCGCTGAAAAAGCTGCACGTCCCCGTGCATGAGCTGGCAATGATGATGTGCATTGCCCTGCGCTTTATCCCCACGCTGATCGAGGAGACCGATAAGATCATCTCCGCGCAGAAGGCGCGCGGCGCCGACTTTGAGACCGGAAACCTCCTGCGCCGGGCCAAGGCGCTGGTGCCGATTCTGGTTCCCCTCTTTGTCAGCGCATTCCGGCGGGCCGACGAGCTGGCAACCGCGATGGAATGCCGCTGCTACCACGGCGGCGATGGGCGCACCCGGCTCAAGGTTCTGCGCTACGCCAAACTCGACTATCTGGCATTTCTCATCGGCCTCGCGCTGCTGGCTGCTGTGATCGTACTCAGACATTTTGGACTGTAACCGTATGAAAAATATCGCACTGGTACTCAAATATGAGGGCTCTGCCTACCACGGCTGGCAGGTACAGCGCAACGCCGTATCTGTAGCGGCGACGCTGGAGAAGGCTGCGGCAATGGTTGTGGGCCACCCGGTTCATATCACCGGCTGCGGGCGGACGGACGCCGGCGTACACGCCCGCCGCTATGTGGCGAACTTCCGCACGGAATCCGCAATCCCCGTATCGCGTCTGCCCTATGCGCTCAATACCCATCTGCCGGAGGATATTGTGGTTTCCGACGCCTTCGAGGTACATGAGGGCTTCAACGCCATCGGTTCCTGCGTGCGCAAGGAATATACCTATCTCATTTACAATTCCAGAATCCGCGACCCGTTCTACGTCAACCGCGCATGGTTTTATCCCAAGCGGCTCGACGAGACGGTGATGCAGCGGGCGGCGGACTGCTTTGTGGGTACCCACGACTTTGCCGCAGTCCGCTCCGTGGGCACGGATGTCAAAACCACCGTGCGCACGGTCTACCACTTTGACGTAGAGCGGGAGGGGGATCTGATCTCCTGCCGCATCTGCGCCAACGGATTTTTGTACAATATGGCCCGCGCCATGGTGGGAACTGCGGTCTATGCCGCAGAGGGAAAATTTCCGCCCGAGGCAGTTGCCGAGATTCTGGCCGGGAAAAACCGCACCGCAGCCGGGCCGACGGCGCCTCCCGGCGGTCTGTATATGACCCGGCTGTGGTATGACGACGGAAAGGCGGTGTTCTCCATTGCATAAAGGCCCTGTCCCCGTACCGCAGCGTGCGCAGAAAAAGCCGCGTCTGTGGGTTCGCATTCTGATGATGGTGCTCTCGATCCTGCTGGTGCTTCTGCTGGCCGGCTGGCTGCTTTTCCCACGGATCATCAACCCGGATCGTCTGATCCGCACCTTCCGCTATATGGGCCTGCGCGACCAGGCAGATTTTGGCCGCATCATCTTTGAGGGCAGCGCAGAGAACGTCTTTGCAGGCCGCGACGAGGGGCTGGTAGTGGGCAGTGAGAACGGTCTGACCCTGTTCGATCTGCGCGGCACGCAGAAGGCCTTTGTGCAGGAGGCCTTCTCCACACCGGTGCTGCGCACCGGAGAGGACGCCGTCCTCTGCTTCTGCCCCGGCAGCACCAATTTTGCGATGGTCACCGACAGCGGCGAAATTGTGCTGGAGGAGTCCATCGGCACACCGATCGTGAATGCCGATCTCAGCACGGACGGCTACCTGGCCTATATTACAACCGAGAGCGGGTACAAATCCGTGACGACGGTGCGCAATTCCGCGCAGAAGCCGATCTTCCGCTTCTCCTCGAGGACGCGCTATCTCAACGCCTGCGCAGTTTCCGAGGGCGGGCGTCTGCTGGCGGTCTCCAGTCTGGAGGAGCATGACAGCATCTACCGGACTTCGATTCTCTTCCTGCATACCGACGAAACGCTGGCCGATTTGGAGACAGACACCGGCTCCACGACCCATTACTGGATCGACAACGAGGTGGTGTATGAGCTGCGCTTCCTGCGCCCGGACCGGCTGATGGCGATTTGCCAGAACGAGATTCTGTTTCTGGATACGGAAGGCAACCGCCTTGCCTCCGTGTCGCTGGCGGACAAAACGCTGGCGGATTACAGCGTCAGTGCCGATGGCTGGCTGATTCTTGCCTTCGAGCAGCAGTCCGGCGGCTACCGGCTGATGACGCTCAACGCCAACGGAGAGAAGCTTGCGGAGACGGAAATCGCCAATCGAATCCGTTCGGTCTCCGCCTGCGAGGGCTACGCCGCCGTTTTGACAGAGCTTTCCGTGGAGACCTTTGACCGCAAGCTTCGGGCCTATGACCGTTCGTGGGAGATTCAGGGCGTCAACCGGGTGCTGGCCCGCGCAGACGGCTCCGTTCTGCTGGTGAACGCCGGAAGCACAAAGCTTTTCATTCCCTGAATTGAAAACAAGCATCCTTTTGGAAAGGAGTTTTTTACTTTGATGAGACCGACTCTGTGCAGCCGATGCAACAAAAACGTCGCTGTCATATTCATTACGAAGATTGAAAACGGAAAGAGCACCAACGAGGGCCTGTGCCTGAAATGCGCCAAGGATCTTGGCATCAAGCAGGTGGACGACATGGTGAAGCAAATGGGAATCTCCGACGAGGATCTGGAGAATCTCTCGGGCGAGATGCTGTCCATGCTGGGCGGCAGTCCCGAGCAGGATCCCGATCTGCCCGAGGACGAGGACAACGACGGTCAGACCGCAACCTTTCCCTTCCTCAGCCGTCTGTTCGGCGGCCTGACCGGGCCTTCCAACCTGCCCGCACAGCGGCAGGAGCCGCCCAAGGGAACGACGCCTCCCACACAGCCGCCGAAGAAAAAGCATAAGTTTCTGGACGCCTACTGCCTCGATCTGACGCGCCGCGCCAGAGAGGGCAAGCTGGATCGCATCATCGGGCGCGAGGAGGAGACAGAGCGGGTCATTCAGATTCTCAACCGCCGCCAGAAAAACAATCCCTGCCTGATCGGAGAGCCCGGCGTCGGCAAGACGGCAATCGCCGAGGGCCTTGCGCAGAAGATCGCTGCGGGCGAGGTCCCCTTCAAGCTCCGCGGCAAGGAGGTCTTCCTGCTGGATATGACCGCAATGGTCGCAGGCACGCAGTTCCGGGGCCAGTTTGAAAGCCGGATGAAAAACCTGATCGGGGAGATCAAGGCCTGCGGCAACATCATTCTGGTCATTGACGAGGTACACAATCTGGTTGGCGCAGGCGACGCAGAAGGGTCGATGAACGCCGCCAACATTCTCAAGCCCGCCCTCTCGCGCGGCGAGGTGCAGGTGGTCGGCGCAACGACCTTCAAGGAGTACCGCAAGTACATTGAGAAGGACTCTGCGCTGGAGCGTCGCTTCCAGCCCGTCACGGTGAACGAGCCGTCGCTGGAGCAGTCCATTGCGATTCTCCGTGGAATCGCAGGCTATTACGAGCAGTATCACGGGGTCGAAATCACCCCTGAGATTGCGCGGCAGACCGTTCTGCTCTCCGAGCGCTATATCACCGACCGTTATCTGCCTGACAAGGCCATCGACCTGCTGGACGAGGCCTGCTCGGACGAGAATCTGCGCAATCCGGACATCAACGCCCTTGCCACGGCCTCGAAGGATCTGGCGGACGTCGAGCTGGAGCTGAAAATGCTCACCGAGAAAACGGAGGAGAAAACCCCTGAGGACTATGAGCGGATCGCCATTTTGCGCACGCGTTCGCTCCAGCTTGGCGAGCAGGTTTCCGAGCTGGAGGCTAAGCCCAAGCCGCGCCTGACAATGGAAAATCTGGCGCGGGTGATTGAGCTGTGGACGAAAATTCCCGCCTCGAAGATTCAGGCGCAGGAGTATGAGCAGCTCCGCCATTTGGAGGACAACCTGAAAAAGCATATTGTGGGGCAGGACGAGGCGGTTGCCTCCATCTGCGCCGCCATCCGCCGCAGCCGCGCGGGGATCAGCGCCAAGAAGCGGCCCGTTTCCTTCATCTTCGTCGGCGCGACCGGCGTGGGCAAGACCGAGCTGGTCAAGCGACTGGCCGACGAGCTGTTTGAATCCGTGGAGTCGCTGGTGCGGCTGGATATGTCCGAGTATATGGAGAAGCATTCCGTCTCCAAGATCATCGGTTCGCCTCCGGGCTACGTCGGCTATGACGAGGCCGGACAGCTCACGGAAAAGATTCGCCGCAAACCCTATTCCGTCGTGCTCTTTGACGAAATTGAGAAGGCGCACCCCGACGTGTTGAATATCCTGCTGCAAATTCTGGACGAGGGCCGCATCACCGACGCGCAGGGCAGGCTGGTCAATTTCGAGAACACCATCATTGTGATGACCTCCAACGCAGGCTCCGACCGTCGTGACGGCTCCGTGGGCTTCGGCAAGAGCCTGACCGAACAGACCAGGGAGAAGGCGCTCAAGGCGCTGGGCGAGTTCCTGCGGCCCGAGTTTTTGAACCGCGTGGACGAGATCATCTGCTTCAATCAGCTCTCCGAGGCCCACTTCCGCGACATCGCCGCAATCCTGCTCAACGAGCTGAAGGCCGCCCTCGACGAACGGGGCCTTGCCCTTGGCTGGGACGACACTGTGCTGGACGCGCTGACGCAGAAGTCCTACTCCGTCCAGTACGGCGCGAGAAATCTGCGGCGCACAATTGAGAAGGAGATTGAAAACCCGATTGCAGAGGCCGTCATCGACAGCTTCCAGAATCCCATCCGCATCCTCCATCTGTCCGCCGAGGACGGGCAGATCAAGCTGGAGGCGCGATAAATGCGCCGCAAGGCGCCGCTGCACAGTGATTCCAATCTACAAACTGCATCATAAAACAGGAGGTTCCATCATGTTAACTACAGGACGCAAAGGCCATTTGGAAACGATTGTCACCGAGGAGACCTCCGCACGTTCGGTCGGAAGCGGCGGGTTGCTTGTCTATGCCACCCCGTCCATGATCGGGCTGGTGGAGGAAACCTGCTGGCGCAGCGTGGCTGACGAACTGGGCGAAGGCCAGTCCACCGTTGGCACCAAGATTCGGATTGACCATCTGGCAGCCACGCCGGTCGGGATGAAGGTCTGGTGCGACACCGAGCTGATCGAGGTGGATCGCAGACGGCTGGAGTTTGCAGTTCGCGCCTACGACGAGGCCGGGCTGATTGCAGAGGGAACGCATGAGCGCTTCATCATCAACGTCGAAAAGTTTATGGCAAAGGCCATGGCGAAGAAGCAGTAACCAAAGAAAAAAGCGGCAGCCGACACGAAATGCCCGTGTCGGCTGCCGCTTTTTTGTTACAGAAACAGCTTTCGCTCCACATATTCCCGCCAGGGCGGAATCAGACCGCAGAGGATCAAAAACAGGCCGATCAGCGAGAAGGCGCAGACCGGATAAAGCGACCAGAGAAACATCTTTGTGTCGAAGGTCAGGGCCTCGAAGAACTCAATCAGCATTGCAGAGCAGCCGATGAGAACGAGCAGAATCCCGGTTTTCAACAGGCGGCGCCGCTTGCCGAAGCGGAAGAGCGCCACGCTCGCCGTGGTCAGGACGCCTGCCAGCATCGTCACAGGGAAGGCGAAGCTCAAAAACCAGCTTCCCTTCGTGTAGAGGCAGATGTAGAGCAGGTAGCCGCAGATCAGCACAAAGGCCAGCGGGACGAAGATCAGCGGTTCGCGCCGATCAAACCAGAAGGGGAAGATGGCAGCAAAGTAGACCAGCGCACAGCCCAGCATCACATAGCCCGACCATGCCACGCGGTGCAGAACCGTCAGGCAGCAGATCAGGGCCGAAAGGCTGAGCGCGAGCAGAATGGCTGTGAGGAAGGCCAGAATTGGATAGCGGCGGCTTTTCAGCGGTTTTGGATAGCGGTCGGAGAAGGTCGGCTCTGCCGCAGCGGTTCCGTCGGGATTCCAAACCGCGGTCTGGCAGAGGGGACAGCGGCGCACGCCGTCGGTCAGCCGAACGCCGCATTTCACACAGTACATAACGGGTTCCTCACTTTTCGTTGGATTCGATCAGCACCGGGACGCCAAGCTCCACAAGGCGGGAGAAAAACCGGCGCTCCAGCTCGGACTCGCGGATGTTGCGGATCATATTCACGCAGGTCTTGTCGCCAAAGGTGACAATGGAGCAGTTGTTGGGATAGCTCCGCTGCGTGCCGATGATAAATTCCATCCGCTGAATCCACGGCTCCATTTCCGCAGGCACCCGGACGACGCCCAGATTGGACACGTTGATGCAGCCCTTGGACTCTCCGCGCTGGTTGTAGACCACGCGCATGATGAAGCTCTTCAGCGGCAGGGGAACGGCCCGGATCAGGAACATCTGCTGGGGGTTGACGTTGGCGGCGATGCGCCCCGCCATTTGCTGGGCCGTTCCCTCGGCGGCGAGCTGAGCCGCCATGACCCTGCACAGCTCCGCAAGGGTATAGTCGCCCATCCGGGGATCTACGCCGGGATTCAGGGTCAGAACGAAATTGCGCAGGGTTCTGCTGCCGTAGAGCCGCCGCAGATTGATCGGCACAGTGATCTTCACGGGCTTGCGCCGTTTCCGCACAGGACAGCGCTCCGCCTGATAGTTCAAAATGGCCTCCGCCATCACCGACACAAGGAAGACCGTCACCGTGCTCCCGTGGCGGTGTGCCGCCTCCAGAAGCGCGTCGGTGGAGATCACGCCGGTGGTCAGGTGGAGAAAGTTCGGCTCCCTGGTTCCGCGCAGCCGCAGGGCGTCCGGCTCGCGGTCATTGAGGGCGACGCCGTTCGTGTTGCGAACAAAGCTGTCCTCCAGCTCCTCGGCCTGCGGCTTTTGCCGCCAGTCGAGGATGCCCTGCTCGGCCGGAATCTCCAGATTGTGCTTCCGGCTGAGATAGCGGGCCGTGAGGGTTTTCAGATAGGTCATGCCGCCGGTTCCGTCGGTGAGGGAGTGGAAAAACTCCACGGCGATCCGGTTCTGAAAGTACATCACGCGCAGGCAACAGGTTTTCAGCTCCTTCTCCTGCATCAGGGTCAGGGGAAAGGCATAGTCCTCGCGCACCTCCGGCGGCTTGGGGAGCTCCTCTAAGTAATACCAGAACGCGCCGGACTTGAGCCGGACGTACATCGACGGGAAGCGGGGCATTAGATCCGCCACCGCCTGCTGGAGTACAACCGGGTCCACCGGCTCGGTCAGCGTCGTGGAAACGCGGAACACATTCACCCAGCGTCGCTGCCGAATGGCGGGGAAAATCAGGGCGGCATTGTCAAGCCGCATCCACTTTTGGCTCATCTCTGCCTCACTCGTTATCCCTGCTCGGTCTGCAAATGGACGTTCAGATGCGGATAGGTCATCTCGACGCCGCGCTCGCGGAAGGCCTCGTAGACATAGCGCCGCAGATCAAACCGCGTCTGCACAAAGCGGCTGGAGGGCACCCAGAAATGGACGTGGTAGCAAATTGCGGAGTCGTCAAAGCTCTGGAACTCTACGCAGAGATTCTCGCCCTGCATCGGCTCGCAGCGGGCCACGGCCTCGCGCAGCGCCTCCTCCACCGTCTCCGGATCGGAGTCGTAGGAGGCGGAGAAATCCATATCCAACCGCCGCTTGCCCAGAGTTGTGTAATTCTGGATCGTGGCGTTGGAGACCTTGGAGTTGGGGATCAGCACGGCGCGGTTGTCAATCGTGTGGAGCTTCGTATAGACCACGCCGATCTCGTCCACCGTGCCCTCCAGATCGTCCACGGAAACGTAGTCGCCCTGCTTGAAGGGCTTCGTGCCAATGACCATCATGCCGCCCGCCACGTTGGACAGGACGCTCTGCACGGACAGGGAAATTGCCAGCGAAACCACGCTGAGCAGAGCCACCAGAGAGGTAATGTCGATTCCGACGTAGGCCGCGACCATCATCAGCAGGCAGACCCAGAGCACGACCCGCAGGATCGACTGGAGGAAGCGGTGCAGGCTGTTGTCCAGCTTGGTGCGCCGCAGGAGCTTCCCGGTGAGAGACAGAATCACCCGAATCAGAACAATGCCGCCGACAAAAATCGCCAGTGCATAAAGAATGGTATTCAGCGGCAGGTTCTCCAGAGTTGTGCGGACAGTAGACAGATCGTTGGTTGCTTCATAGGTTCTCATACAATCATCTCCCAGTTGATTTGCCCCGTTATTTTATCACAGAGGGACGAAAAATGCAAGACGGAACCCGCCTTCCTGCTTGCGCAAATGCGGAAACAATGGTATAATGGCCCCGAAATGAATCCATCAATCGGAAAGGCGGTACGCTTATGGGCATTCTGAAAGCAGTGATCGGCGCGACACACAGCGTCAAGGAGGAGATGTGGCGGGAGTTTTTCTACTGCGACAACATGCCCGACGATACGCTCCTCCTGCGGGCCGAGAAGCGGGTGAGCAAATACAGCACCAACACCCGAAAAGACGACAATATGCTGACCAACGGCTCCATCCTGAGCGTGGCGGACGGTCAATGCGTTCTGGTTGTCAAGCAGGGCAAGATCATCGACTTCTGTGACGAGCCCGGCGAGCACGTCTTCGAAGACCCCGAGCAAAAGGGGCTCAAGGGCTTTTTCCGTGAGGTGGGCAAGCGGGTCGCCTTCGGCGGCGGAGACATCCAGCCCACGATCTACCGGGTCTACTACCTGAACACGAAGGAGCTCACAGGCCTTTCCTTTCAAACCAAAAGCTCAGTAAACTACCGGGTGCGGGACGAGCACACCGGTCTGGATCTGGACTCCGCTGTAAGGCTGAGCGGCCGCTTCTCCTTTCGGATCTCTGACCCCGTCAAGCTCTATAAGGGGATCGTGCGCGATCGCTTCACACGCGAGGATCTGATGGCTCATATCCGGACTTCGATGGGGCAGGATCTTCAGCCTGCGCTTGCAAGGCTCTCCGCGCACGGCATTCGGCCCTACGAGCTTTCGACCCACGTCGAGGAGCTCTGCGAGGCTGTGCGCGCGCAGATGAACGCCGGCTGGTGCGGCGCGCATGGTCTGGAGCTGGTCAGCGTGGCGTTTGATTCCTGCGCCCCCGCCGACGGCGGACTGGTGCATTCCTCCCAGCACGCCGCCATGCTGACCGACCCGACCATGGCAGCAGCCGTCCTGACGCAGGCCGCTGCCGAGGCCCTGCCCGCCGCAGCCGCCAACGGGACGCGCACCGCACCGGTCACGGCAGCCGTCCTGACGCAAGACGCCTCCGAGGTCCCGGTCAAGCCGGACAGAAGCCCTTGGATCTGCGCCTGCGGACAGCAGAACAACAGCCCCTTCTGCCGCAACTGCGGCACAAAACGTCCGGAGCGCATGTAACAAGTTCCATCAGGAATTGTTGGCAGAACTGTGGCGGAAAAACACCGCCCAAACGTAACTGTTCAGCCCTCACCCCGTAGGGCAGGCGCATGCCCCGCCGGAAGGCGGGGACGAAAAATGCAAGACGGAACCGCATCTTCCGGCTTGCTTGGGTCACTGAATTATCAGGACAACTTCATTATGAAAACCGTTCCGTCTTTCATTGTAATTGTAAGCCCCTCACGATCAGCACAAACGTCTTGTAAATCTGCTTCCAGCGCTTCGCTCTCATTGATCAGGTCAAACAGGGTGTCGATAAAGTATTCTTTTTCCATAGGCACAACCTCCTTCGATGCTTATTCCCATTATACCATATTGTGACAATAATCACAATATGTATTTTTCTAAAATCACCATATAATTGCAGTAGTTTAGCGATGGTGGTGGTTTCGATGTTCAACTATGGACCGTTATGGAAAACGATGGCGGAGAAGGGTGTCACGCAGTATCAACTGCTCAAGGGCGGCATCGACAACCGGACGCTGGACTCTTTGAAAAAGGGCCGAAACATCACCATGATCACCCTCAGCCGCTTATGTCGGATCTTGGACTGCACGCCGAACGAAATTGTAGAAATAGAACACGAATGACGGAGACACAGAAAACGTGCCTCCGTCATTCGCTTTTTTCCTTTCTAATCGCTCAATCGTGGTCTTAATTTTCCCCTTCTGCGATCCTCTTCCGCTCCGCTTCAATCTCCCGCTGCAATTCCTCTGCGGTGGGCAGCGTGAGCCGATATTTTGAAGCGAAAACCTGTTTTGCTTCATTCAGAACAGAATATTTTACGATTGCCTCGTTTTTCTGCGAACAGAGAATGATGCCAATCGTCGGGTTGTCGTCATCGCCCTTATACAGCCCGTCGAACAAACGGATATAGCTGTCCATCTGACCGACGTCGCCGTGCGTGAGCTTCCCGATTTTCAGGTCGATCAGCACATAGCATTTCAGAATGCTGCGATAGAACACGAGATCGAGATAGAAGTCCTCGTCCTCATACCGCATCAGTTTCTGCCGCGCCACGAAGCAGAAGCCCCGCCCAAGCTCCAAAAGAAACTCCTGCAATTTGTCGATCAGCGCCTGCTCCAGCTCGGTCTCCCGCAGCGAAGGATCGTTCTTCAGATCGAGGAAATCTAGTGTTCCGTTAAGCCTAAAAATGGCATGATCTGCGGCGCAGGATTCCGCCATACTTCGTTGTCGTCCTTGCAGGGCGTCAGCCCGCCTGCGTCCTCCGCCTCGTCTGGCGAAACCCTGCTTGCAGCTAATACAACTTTTAGACTTTCCGGAACACTAGAACATAGGGGTCTTTGATGAAATTCTCCGCTGCCAGCGGCTCCATCAGCGCATTGGCCTCGTCCACAACCGATGCTTTTTCGCGGCTTGCCAGCAGGCGGTCATAGTACAGCGTTGAGATCTGCCGCTCCAACTGGCGGCTCGACCAGCCGGAACAGACGCATTCTTCAACGTACCAATTCCGTGCAGCCTCATTTTCTACGCGAAGCAGCGCGCGGTAATGCGTCCACGTCAATTCGCCACGCAGTGCGTGACCATTTGGGAAGGTCATATAAAACTGCCGCATATATTTCAGGTTCGTGACGGTAAAACCTTTTCCGAATTCCTGCGTCAGTTGCTCTGACAGCCGCTGCAGCACACCTTAGCCATATCGCTGAAAAACGGCGAAAGGCAGAGAAAAACCTTGAAATCCGGAGATTTCAAGGTTTTTCTCTGGCTGGGGCACAAGGACTTGAAGAAAATAGACTAAGCTAATATGTTTAAGTTATTGTCCGCTACACGCTTCGTTCCATACCCTGGCGTTCCAAAAACTGCTACTCTTTCCACAATTTCCCCTATATCCTTTATCAACCGGGTACCCATTTGGGTACTGATTTGGGTACTCTTTTATATCACAGGTCAAGACGTGCAGAACACATCAAGAGAAGACAGACTACAAAACATGAAAATGAACGGAGGCTACCTATGATTTCTTCTTTTGAGAATCTGCCCAGCGTCCTGGATGTGAAGGATCTGGCAAAATGCCTGCACATTTCACGCTCCGGGGCATATCAGCTCCTGCATCAGGAGGACTTTCCAACCCTGCATATCGCACGTAGACTTCTTGTCACGAAGGACAATCTGATCAAATGGGTACGGAAGAATACCAACCCGGTTCAGTTGGAGGACTCTGTAGAGTATGAGGAAAGAGGCTTTGGATATGGAAAAATATATTACTGATCCACGTACTGGCTGGAAATACGAGCTGGTAGGTGACTACTATCTGCCAATTGGCACAAGATTTGAAACCGCTGACCAGGATGCTCCCGTAGACCGCGAGCGAGCCAACACTCCCACTGCAGTAAGTCCAGAGATGTCACAGATTGTTCCAAGCTCGCCAACAGACGATCTTAGCAACCAAACACCGGATCGTCCCGCCATTGGCCACTTCGGTCGAGCTCACGCCGAATATCTGAAACGTACTCAGCGCCATGTCTATTCTCAGCTTGTCGCCGAAGGCAAGCTCGGTTCTTACCTGGTTCATATCGACAAGCAGGCCAACGCCATGCTGGACCTTCTGATTCGCCAGATGGCCGAGCGCGAAGGCGTCACCGAGCAGTTCAAGGCCGCAGATCAAATGGAGTGGGTCCGACGTATGAATAGCATTGGCAACCGTGCAATAGAAATCATCAACAGCGAATTACTCAATTGTTGATTTGCAGGGTGACAGCAATTTAGCTGCTGTCACCCTGCATTAAGTTTCCTATAGTAAATGTTCTTGGCGGGAGTAGGACATCTGATTTTCTACTCGTCAAAAACATGAAAACGCAGAGCAGCTCAATACACCATTCAAAGGAAAGAATTTAAGGGGCAAAACTGATTCACTAATTATCATTTTGCTTAGATATATCAACTTCATCCACTAATTGTAATCGCCTCCTCTCTAGTAAATCAATCTTTCCTAGAACTATTGAAAGCAGTTTTCTGTATGTGTAACCGCATCTTGATTGTTCCTCATCAAAAACACAAATTGTAGAATATGGTATTTGCAATCCATCCGCAAATTTCTTTAGCGTGTCTAATGAGGGACGCCTTTTACCACTTTCAACGTCACAGATATAACTGCTTGACAAGTTAGATCTTTCCGATAGTTCACTAATTGTTAAATCCTCAGCAATTCGAAGTATTCTTAGAACATTAGCTAGGCTGTTCTCTTTGCTGAAATCTGCACGAACGGCCTTCATTTTGCCCTCCTTTTTGAACAAATACTGTATACCACTTTTTGATTAAGAAAACATAATTAGAATGTCACTTGAGTTGCAGATGCAAATAAAGGGTAATTCCACTAGAGTATTCAAATTACAAAATCACTTTAAACAGCTATTAAATTTTAAAGAATCTTCACATTTAATTTCTACTTTTTCATAATCGAAATGGCTCAATTTCAAAGAAAACAATCATTTTTTCACCTTCAAGTCAAGAAATAGTACAAATATAAAAGCTGATTATTCATCCACAATATTACGAACTGATGATTTTTCTATCATATCATACTTATGCATCCCAAGAGGAATTGAGGTACTGTATAGGAGTTGAAAAACTGAGTTATCACAATTGCCACATTATCTCTTACAAATAGTAAACACATTTATTTCTGCATTAAGCGGGCGGTGTTAACAGCGGTTCCTTGGCTCACGATGAGCTTGGCTCAAAGTGAGCCAAGGAGGCTGGTTATTTTCTCGTGATGAGGTAGACAAGAAGGCCGGCTACGAAAGCAGCTACAGCTTCAATCAGAAGGTCTTCACGACGCTTGTAACAGACCTTACCAACACATGACAAGACATACGCTACAAGGATCAAAAGCCAAACTGCACATGTATACAGAGAATAACGAATTCCCTTCTCGCGCCGAGCCTTCTTTACGCTCATCACCATCTGTTTTATCAGCTTGAGCATAAATTCCTCCAGCTTAATCCAGTATTTAGTTGTGGATGATTCAGCGAAGTGTTCAACCATGGGTTATCAAAGAAGCATTACGGCCAAAAAGGTCGCAAGCTAATACACTCAAATCATAGCGGCACCTTCTCCCTATATACATTTTTGAAAACGAGATCACTACTCGTTATTTCATTGTTATTATAGCACATTATTTCCAGATGTCAATGGTTTATTAAGAATTATATGGAATTAATTCACTATAAAATATAGTTTTTCGTCAACACTCTTTTAATGAAATGTCGCGTATATCTTTTGATTAACACTTATTATGCTGGCAGAAGTGTTGAACGTGCCGCAGCAGTTTCCACTGCTGCGGCACAAGAAAAAGTTGTATTGATAATCTATTCAAATACGTATGCTACTTTGAAATGTCTCTGTACAGGAACGTCACAACCTGGGCGCGGGTGCAGGTAGCGTCGGGGCTGAAGGTGGTGGCGCTGGTGCCTGCGGTGACGCCGGCTTCGGAGGCCCAGAGGACGGCTTTTTCGTAGTAGGAGCCGGGTTTGACGTCCGTAAAGGGATTGTTCGTTGTCTTCGGTGCGGGGCTGCCCTCGAAGCGCCAGAGGAAGGTTACGATCTGGGCGCGGGTGCAGGTGGAATTGGGGCTAAACGTGGTTGCGCTGGTGCCGGAGGTGATGTTGTTTTCCACTGCCCAGAGGACGGCCTTATAGTAATAGCCGCCGGTGACGTCTGTGAAGGGATTGCTGGTGCTGGTGGGCTCCGGGCTGCCTGCTGCCCGCCAGAGGAAGGTCACAACCTGCGCACGCGTGCAGCCTGCGTTTGGGCTGAACGTGGTTTCCGAGGTGCCAGAGGTCACGCCCGTTACAATCGCCCAGTCAATCGGATCGTGCGCCCAGTTCCCCTTGGCAGGCATATCGGTGAATTTGTTGCCGGGACAGCTGTTGCCGCCGTCGCAGGGCAGGCTCGGAGTGGGATCGGGCTCCAGCATCGGAATGGTTTCTGTTTTCGTCTCCCCGCAGCGCGTACAGGTATAGGTCATGATCCCAGTTGTGGTCTCTGTAGGCTTCGTGGTTACAACGCCTGCATCCCATGCATGGCCAAGTGCCGCAGTATAGGTATCAATATAGCTATCGCCGCAAACGCAGGCGTGGATCGTGTACCCCCGCTCGGCGCAAGTCGGTGCGACTACGGTTACAGTATAGTTGTGGGTGTGCCCTGTTGCCGGAATTGGCGCGGTTTTCGTTTCTCCACAGCGAGTGCAGGTGAACGTTTTAACACCGGGTTCTGTCTCAGTAGGCTCCAGCGTGACTGTCCCAGCATCCCAGCTGTGCCCCAGAGCGTTTGTATAACTATCCTTGTAACTATCGCCGCAGACGGAGCAGGTATGCGTGGTGTAACCCTGCGCCGTGCAGGTTGGCTGTGTGACAGTTGTTGTATAACTGTGCGCAGTTTTGGGAATTGTCACATCGAAGTAGAATGTACCATAAGTCGTTGTTTTCCAGGTATATCGCCCTGTCCCGGTCGCTGTGCAAGTTGCTGCCTTCGTGACGGAGTAATTGTAGTCTGTGATATTCAGCTTCGGAAGTGTAATCGTGGTTTTATTCCCGCACCTGGAGCACGTACCAGTCAGGACGCCGGTTGCAGATGTAGTCGGCGTTGTAGTAACGGCGTAATTGTAATTAGGGTCTACTGAAAAAGCCTTTCTGGTTTAGAAAACATGTCGAAAACGCGAGAAAACGGGAGAAAACAGTAACAATCTCCCATGTGATGTGGTACAATAATGCCAAGTAAAATAAGGGGATTTGAGCGAAAAGTCCCGGATTTGGGGTGTTTGGATGTACTACAGCACGGATTATGAACAGCTTCCGCTGGATGATTTCTTTCTGCCGTTTGGCGGGTCGCTCGACCCGAAGAACCGTTGGGTGAAGCTTTCACGGATCATGCCCTGGGAGAAGATTGAGGAAATCTATCTTCGCACCATGAGCGTGGAGACCGGCCGCCGGGCATACTCTTCCCGGATTGCCTTCGGCTCAATCTTTATCAAGGAATACCGCAAATTCACGGATGAGGAATGCGTCGCGGAAATCCAGGAGAACCCCTATATGCAGTACTTTCTCGGTCTGCATGAATTCACCCAGGAGCCGCTGTTTGACGCTTCCATGATGGTGCATTTCCGCAAGCGTTTCCCCGTGGAGGACGTTGCTCGGATCAACGAATATGTCTGCACCGGCAAGTGGCCGGAGGATGGCAGGAACGTAGACCGCAACGACGGCGTACCGGAAGAGATTGAGACCCCCGAGCCGGAGGAGGAAGAAGACGATCACGATGATTCCGACAAACCCTCCGGCGGGAAGAAGTCTCTGAAAGGGAGAAAGAATCCCAACACCTCCAAGAAGAAGGAGAAGCGCAGGAAGAAGAACCACGGAAAGCTGATTATGGACGCCACGGTGGCTCCGGCAGACGTCAAGTTTCCCACAGACATTGATCTTCTGAACCAGTGCCGGGGGCATCTGGAAAGCGCAATCAATCTGCACTGGCCTGAGGTTCCCCATACCGGACACAAGCTGCCGTATTCGGCAAAGAAAGCACGCAAAGCATATCTGAAGATAGCAAAATCCAAGCGCTGGACAAAGAAACTGCTGCAAAAGGGCATCCGGGAGCAGTTGGAATACGTTGAACTGGCTCAAGCTCGGCTGTCGCAGATGATGGAGCTCGCGCCCAAGGTGAAGCTGCCGTCCTGGCTGGAGCAGCGATTGACTGTGATTCCCCTTGTCTATGCTCAGCAGAAGCAGATGCTGGAAACCAATACCCACGCCTGTCCGAACAGAATCGTCAGCTTAGCGCAGCCCCATGTGCGGCCGATCCAGCGGGGGAAGCGTCCGAATCCCACGGAGTTTGGTCAGAAGCTTCACCTGTCCCGGGTAGACGGTTACACTTATCTGGAACAGACGAGCTGGTCGAATTTCAACGAGGGTGGAGACTTGAAGGCAACGATAGAAGATTTCCACAGGAAGTTCGGCCATTACCCAGAGGCGGTGTTGGCGGATAAGATCTACCAGACCAGAGAGAACCGCCGCTACTGTAAAGCACTTGGCATCCGCCTGTCCGGCCCGCCGCTAGGCAGGAAACGGGCGGGAGAAGCCGGCGCGAAGGAGACCCGGCAAATGCGGAAGGACGCCTGCGAGCGCAACGGCATTGAAAGTAGCAACGGTGTCGCCAAACGCAAATACGGTCTGGACTTGATTATGTCGAAGCTCGATGAAACCTCCAAGACCGAAGCTGCCCTCGTCATATTAGCCATGAACGCAGCTCACCGGCTGCGGCGATGGCTTTTTCGTTTTTTCAACTTTTGGGCGCTGGATGTTGTTTTTCAGTAAGCCCTAATTATGCCCATTTGCGCAAACGTGCGTCCAATGTGCATAGAGCGTGTGATTGGTCGTTGCGGTAACCATCGTCGAGGCTGTGACCTTGCTTCCGCCTGAAGCAGAGGTGTACCAGCCGTCAAAATTGTAATATGTGCGAGTGGAGGTTGGCAAAGTTCCATAGGTTGAACCAATCGTAACTGTTTTTGTTGTCGGGGACACGCTGCCACCATTGGGATCAAAAGTAACTGTAACATTTGCCGGAGTAACAGCAAACGTGATATAATCTCCGTTTGTATATGCCCACCCGGTTCCGTCTTCACCGGGGAAGTTGCTGTTGTATGCTTGGAGAAGTACTCTATACGTGCCAGTATCAAGGGTTGTAGTTAAACCGCTCGTAGCATAATGCCAGTACTTGAAGTCTACTTGCCAGGACCCATCAGAATTCTTCTTATCGATGTAAAGATTGTAATGGGTTGCCTTTGGAACAGAATTCCATCGGAAGACAATGGTTGCTCCGCTTACGTAAGAAGTCGCAAAGTTACTTAATGCTGGTTTTCCTGGGCGCTGACAATAATAGCAGTTATCTAATTCATTACTTGAGGTTGTGTCTCTCCATATTTCGCCACAGATAGAGCACTCATAGCAGTCGCAGTGCGGATGATCTGCTTCATAGAACATATAGACATTTTTATCATGGGTGTGTGAGCCAACAACAAATGTTATGTAATCACCATTGGTATACGGCCACCCATCTGCGTTTGAGTTGGTGGATTGCAATAATACTCTATAAACGCCATCGCTTAATTTCGTTGAGACTCCGCTTGTAGCATAATGCCAGTATTGATAATCAACCTGCCATGTGCTATCAGAGTTCTGCTTGTCAATATAGAGATTATAATGAGTGGTGTTAATTGTATTATCCCATTTAAATGTCACAGTAGCGCCATGTGAATACGAACGCGAGAAATCCTTTAGAACAGGCTTTCCTGGTGTTGTAGTATCGTTTCCACTATAAGGTGAGCACCCCGGCCACTTGATATACTTAATATAGCTATAGGTGCCTCCAAGCCAACCAGTATTTATATATTCCGACCAGGTATAGTACTTCTCGCGACAATGTGGAGCTGCAGTGAGCCCTCCCTCAAAAACAGTAAAGCCACTCGCATCCTTTTGGACAATGATTTGGCTATGTCCCCAACCATCACTACCATGCAAGTATTCACTATTGCAAATTCTGAGGCAAGAGCCCAACGCTGCATTGGTCACATATGCTTTCAGATGTGCAGCAGTTAATGTTAATTCTGTATCAGGCATGTTTCTTAAGTAATTGTCACTACTAGCAAATAGTGAAGAAAAATTCTGCCCCCATATTTTATAGTAAACATTGTTGGCATAAGCCCAGCATTCATTGGGCGAGGATGCAAAGTCGTCGTAGTGCACAGTCACCCCGTTGATTACATATGCATTACTTGCGTTAGCAATAGGGACAATTCCCGTTACCAAAGTACAAAAGATGCACACGGTCAACAAGAAGCTTATAATTCTTTTTTTCATATTGTCGCCCTCCAGCATATAAAAAGTGCGCAGCCGGAGCTGCGCACGAAAAACACGCGGCTCCAATTGCTGCGACACAACTTCGATGCTCAACTGCAAGCACGCGAAACAGAGCCTTGCGTTTTTACCAAATTGATAAAAACGCGTGGGCTTACAG
>JAFYGM010000030.1 GCA_017543225.1 Oscillospiraceae bacterium | reverse complement strand
GGCGTCCTCGACGCACCGTGCCAGCGGAACAATACGCCGCACCGGGTCGTCGAGGACGCCGACCCCTACGGGGGTATGCGAATCACAGGCCGACCCCGCCGTGGGGTGCGGCGTCCTCGACGCACCGCGCCAGCGGAACGATACGCCGCACCGGGTCGTCGAGGACGCCGACCCCTACGGGGGTATGCGGATCACGGAACGCCCCCCACGGGGTTATGCGGATCGCGGGACGGTGGCGGCGGTGGGTGCGCTTTGGCGGGCGAGCTCGCTCCTCCTTTTTTATTCGGACGGGGTGTTTTTCTGCCGGATCATTTCGTGGAGGCTGTCCAGTGCCTCGGAGAGGCTTCCGAGCTTCTGAATCAGGCCGCAGTCCACCGCCTGCTTGCCGTAGAGCACCGTCCCCACGTCGGTAGCAAGCTCCCCGGTTGCCATCATAAACTCAGTAAAGCGTTTCTTGGAAATATGAGAGTTCGCCGCCACAAAGTCCACGATCTGACTCTGGATTCGGTTGAAATACTGGAAGGTTGCAGGCGCGCCGACCACAGTTCCGCTCATGCGAACCGGGTGAATCGTCATTCCCGCCGTTGGAGCAATCATGCAGCACTTTGCCGCCACAGCCAGCGGCACGCCAATTGAATGTCCGCCGCCGAGCACCAGCGAGGTGGTGGGCGTCCGCATCCCGGAGATCAGCTCGGCAATCGCCAGCCCCGCTTCAATATCCCCGCCCACCGTATTGAGCAGGAGCAGCAGACCGTCCACCTGCTCGCTCTCCTCAATCTGCGCCAAGAGCGGCATCAGGTGCTCGTACTTGGTGGTTTTGACCGTTTCCGGGAGCACCTGATGCCCCTCAATCTGCCCGATGATTGTCAAAATATAGATGTTGCCGTATTGTGTGCGCACCAGACCTGAACCAAGCTCCAGCGTTTGATCCAGCTCCTTGACCGACACGGTATTCGATTCGTTTTCCATAGGATCCCTCCTGTTCCTGTTTTCTCCAGTATTCCCCTCACGGCGCGGTATTATGCACATTTCTCTTTTTGCTCCCCGCATGCGTGAAAAGAATATCCGCAGAAGGCTTGACAAAGCTTCTGCAGTAGGGTATATCTATTGTACAGAAAGGTCGAAGGAGGTCGAACCCGGCGGGAACCCTGTCCGGGCAAACCAGCGAAGGGGGCGGCAAACATGACAACTGCATCTTTGTTCCTGCCCGGCCCGCATCCCGAGGAGCAGGCGCTGCGGGAGGAAATCGCCCGCCTGCGCGCCTCCCTGACGGCCCTGCTTTTGCAAAAGGACGAGCTGCTTCTGATCCAGTGCCGCAGGATTGAGACTGCCTATCTGCGTCGCTTTGGGGCGCTGGAGCTGAAGCTGCATGAAGCCTGGTGCGTCTGTCTGCGGGCAAAGAAAAAGGCAAAGCTGATCCGCGCCGCCCAGAACCGCCGGGAACGGGCCGATCTGCGGCAGATCGACGGTGCGCTCGACGAGGCCCTTGCCGACTATCGGCAGCGGCTGGAGGATCAGTTTCAGCGGGTCGCCGGTGTTCTGGATAAGCATGAGGGACCGGGCTTATCCAGCCGCGGCGCAAAAGAATTGCGAACGCTGTACCGGCAGGTCGTAAAAGCGCTGCATCCCGATCTGCACCCCGGCGAGGACGAGGCCAACGCCCGGAAGCTCCAGCAGGCCATGCGCGCCTACCGTGCTGGAGACTTGAACACACTTCGGAGCCTGTGCGACAGTCTGGACGCTGTGCCGGAGGACACAGCCGACGATCTGGAATCGCTTCGGCAGGAGGCCGCACGGCTGCGCGCCGGGATTCAGACCTTTGACCGGGAGATTGAGGCCATCAAGACCGCCTATCCTTATAATACGGTTGTGTATCTGGAGGACGAGGCTCAGGGCGTCGCGCATGAACAGGAGCTGCGGGAAAAGCTTCAGTCGCTTCGGGAACGGACAGCTCACTATGAGGCCGCCATCGAAGCCATGCTTGCCGCCCAGCGTGAGGAAGGAGAAGGCCCATGAACGAATTACAGAACGCAAAGGTCGGTTCCCTGCTGCAAAGCCTCCACGCCGAGGTGCAGCTTCCCGTCCCCTATTCCGAGGACGTGTTCCTGCTCAACACCTGCGTGGCCGGAACCTCGCACGTCGTCGGAATTGAGGAAATTGCCCCCTTTCTGCGGCCCGGAGACCGTCTGGAGCTGGTGCGTATGCCGTCGAATCCCTCCGATCCCAACGCCATCAAGATTTTTAACCGGGATCGCGTAAAGGTCGGCTACGTCCCGAAGAAGGACAATCTGATTCTCGCCCGTCTGATGGACGCAGGGAAGCTGCTCTATGCCGTCGTCGCTGAAAAGCACTGGGAAAATGACTGGCTGCGGATCGAAGTGGACATCTATATGACCGAAGACTGAACAGGAGGCAGGAATGGGCGACACCTATGTGGCGTTCGACGTGGAAACGCCGAATCATCGAAATGACCGCATCAGCGCAATCGGCGTCGTTGTGGTCGAGGACGGCGCACAGACAACGAGTTTCTATTCTCTTGTCAATCCTGAGACGCCGTTTGACAGCTTCAACATCCGGCTCACCGGAATCACCCCACGGATGGTACAGAACCAGCCTGCCTTCCCGCTCCTGTGGGAGCTGCTGCGGCCTTTGATGGAAAAGGGAACGCTCTGCGCGCACAACGCGCCCTTTGATCTCGGCGTTTTGGGGCGCTGCCTGACGGACTACGGTTTGGCGTGGAAGGCGCAGGCCGATTATGTTTGCACCTGTCAAATCGGGCGCAAGCTCTTGCCGGATGCACCGAATCACAGGCTCAACACCCTGGCTGAGCTGCTCGATCTCCCGCTGCGGCATCACAACGCGCTGAGCGACACAAAAGCCTGCGCAGGGCTGCTCCAATACTACCAAAAACACGCAAATCTGCGCAATTTCTACCGAAAATACGATTTTAATAATCTGCGGACAGTGTCCGGTTGAAGGCAAACGAGACTTCAGTCGATCCTATTGGAAATATTTTGCAAGATCACCGAATTATTACCAGCTTTCCACTTGACAGATTCTATCAATTTTTATATAATATAAGTGAGCAATCAGGAATCTATCATTTGAAAAAGGCTGGAGGGATATACTATGAAAACACCACTGTCTCCCAATGAGTTCAAGATCCTGCAGCTATTCTGGAAAGAGAATCGTCCTCTCTCGCGGCCGGAGATCATCGAATTGACTCCCAACCGTGACTGGAATCCCAATTCCATTCACCTGATGCTCAACAACATGATTGAGAAGGGCGTAATTCAGGTGGCAGGCTTGACCAGATGCGGCAAGGGCTACGGCAGAACCTATGCGGCAACCAAGACCAATCTGGAGTATGCAGTTTCCATATTGCAGGAGATTACACCGGAGTATTCAGCGGACGAGCGGCTGCTCGGCTTGCTGCCGCTTCTCCTGCGCGAACCGATCCGACCAGAAACCCGGATTTCGCTCATCAAGCTTCTCGAGAATATTTGAGCCGTTCGTGGGAGCTCCGCCGATGCAGATTCTTTGCAGCGGCGGAGCTTTTCATGAATAATTATTCGCCCAGTCATTTCCTCAGCAAGAGATTATATTTCACATAAAGGAGTACGAAAATGATTACAGTTTCCGACCTTGGAATGCAGTTTGCAGGTTCCGTCCTGTTCCAGCACGCCGATCTGCAATTCTCTGCGGGGAATTGCTACGGCGTCATCGGTGCGAACGGTGCAGGCAAATCCACACTTGTCAAGATTCTTTCCGGCGAGCTGGAGCCGACCAGAGGCTATGTCGCAATCAAGCCCGGCGTCCGCATGTCCGTTCTGAAGCAGGATCAGTTCCAGTATGACGCCTTTTCTGTGATGGACACCGTTATTATGGGCAACCAGCACCTCTACGATCTGATGAAGCAGAAGGACGCCATTTATGAAAAACCAGATTTTTCGGACGAGGACGGCATCCTTGCCGCTGAGCTGGAGGCGGAGTTTGCTGAGCTCAACGGCTGGGAGGCGGAATCTGACGCAAGCCGCATCCTGCAGGGACTCGGCATTGAGGTGAGCAAGCACGAAGCGCTGATGGCAGACATGGATCCCAGAGAAAAGGTGAAGGTTTTGCTGGCCCAGGCCCTGTTCGGCAACCCGGACATCATTCTTCTGGACGAGCCGACCAACAATCTGGATATTGAATCCATCAACTGGCTGGAGGATTTCCTGCTGGACTATCCCGGAACCGTGATCGTTGTGTCCCATGACCGTCATTTTCTGAACACGGTCTGCACAAACATCGTGGACATTGACTACGGTAAGATCAAGATGTATGTGGGCAACTACGATTTCTGGTATGAATCCTCGCAGTTGGTGCAGGCCCTGATTCGCAACAAAAACAAGCGAAACGAGGAAAAAATTGCAGAGCTGCAGGCCTTTATCTCCCGCTTCTCCGCCAACAAATCCAAGAGCAAGCAGGCCACAGCCCGCCGGAAGCTGCTGGATAAAATCTCCGTGGAGGAAATCCCCTGCTCCACCCGCCGCTATCCCTTCGTGGGCTTTACCCGTGAGCGGGAGGTCGGAAAGGACGTGCTCTTTGTCACGGAGGTCAGCAAGACCGTGGACGGCGTGAAGCTGCTGGACAAGGTCAGCTTTATCGCCAACCGCAACGAAAAAATTGCCTTTGTCGGAGAGAACGAGCTGGCGCAGACCGTCATGTTCAAGCTGCTGATGGGTGAGCTGGAGCCGGACGAGGGAACGATCAAATGGGGCGTGTCCACCTCGCAGAGCTACTTCCCGAAGGACAACACCGCCTATTTTGAAGGCCATTCCGAATCTCTGGTGGACTGGATGCGCCCCTTCTCCGAGAAGAAGGACGACGTATATCTGCGCGGTTTTTTGGGGCGGATGCTCTTCTCCGGCGACGAAGTCTTCAAGCCGGTCTCCGTTCTGTCCGGCGGCGAGAAGGTTCGCATGATGCTTTCGCGGATGATGCTCTCCGGAGCAAACTGCATTCTGTTGGATCAGCCGACCAACCATCTGGATATGGAATCTATTCAGGCGGTCAACAAAGGCATCTCCGCCTTCCCCGGCAACGTCTTTTTGGCCTCGCACGACCATGAGCTGCTTGCAACCACGGCCGACCGGATCATTGAGTTCCTTCCGAACGGAAAGATTCTGGACCGCCTCTGCGGGTACGACGATTTTCTCGAATGGAAGCGGACGCAGGAATGAGGCAAACCCGGACGTTCCTTTCTCCTTGATTCCCGCTTATTCTCTTTTTCAATAGAGAATTCAGAAAAACCGGATTGACTTTTCTCCTTCTATTTGCTAAAATAGGAGTAAATGTAGGACATCTTGGTTTTGTTGTCTGACAACTGCCGAGGGAGGGAAAACAAGTGAAATCCTATTGGGTCTTAGTTGGCAGCTTTGGCAGCGGAAAGAGCGAGCTGGCGCTGAATCTGGCTTTGGAGAAGGTCAGGCAGGGACCGTGTATGCTCGTCGATCTGGACGTGATTAACCCCTACTTCCGCACCAGCGAGCGCGGCGATATTTTGGAGCCCGCCGGGGTTGAGCTGATTATGCCTCCCTTTGCGTTGGACAAAATCGAAATCATGTCCCTCTCACCGCGCGTCTACTCCGCCTTCACCCCCGGTGAAGGCAGCGTGATCTTTGACATCGGCGGCGACCACGTCGGCTCCATTGCGCTCGGTCAGTACAAGCAGTACTTTGACCGGCTGCCCGGAGAGTCGGTTCATGTGCTGTTTGTCGTCAATCCCATGCGTCCGACGGCAGCCGATCTGCCGAGCGCGCTTTCGGTCCTTGAAAAGATTCAGTATGTTTCCCGCCTGCCGGTAACCGGGATCGTCAACAATGCAAATCTGGCCGGGGAAACGGACGTTTCCCATCTGGCGGAGGGCTATGCTCTGGTCAAGCAGCTCTCGGAGGAAACCGGAATCCCCGTCTGGGGAACCTGCGGAACGGAAGGCGTTCTCACTCAGTTCAAGCAGTACGCTGCGGATCACAAGCTCGATCCCGCGTACGTTGGAAGATTACAGTTGATCGAGGTGATGATGCACAGGAGCTGGGACAAGTTCCTGAAAGAGGGCCTGTAACCGTTGTAATCCATTATTCGGAAAAACCTTAATAACGAAAGCGAGGAAATGCCATGACTAAAGTCACCATTCACGAAGACGTGTGCAAGAGCTGCGGCCTCTGCGTGCGTCTGTGCCCCAAGGAAGTTCTGGCGCTCCAGACGAAACACCTGAATGCGAAGGGCTACTACCCTGTCGAGGTCGCGCATCCGGAGAACTGTATCGGCTGTCTGTCCTGTGCCATGACTTGCCCGGACGTCGCCATTGAGATCGAGAAATAAGGAGGAACCGTGTATGGCTAAGAAACTGATGAAGGGTTGCGAGGCCATTGCCGAAGCCGCAATCCAGGCGGGCTGCCGCTATTTCTTCGGCTACCCCATCACCCCGCAGAACGACATCCCCGAGTATATGTCCCGTCGTTTGCCTCAGGTTGGC
>JAFYGM010000029.1 GCA_017543225.1 Oscillospiraceae bacterium | reverse complement strand
CTTTAGGCATAACATGCAGGAGGCTGCTTAAGCCTCTTGTCTTCCACACAGCACAGGTGGCTGGCGCTGTCAAGGCCGCCGCAGGCGAGGCGCGAGCCGGTGCCTTGACAGGGACAGACAGCTGTGCTACCTCAGGCAGCCCGTAGCCTCCGTTGTTCCTCGGCAATGCCGATCAGCTTCGCTGGAACGTCCGACTTCAAAAGCATCGCCAGAGAGTCTTTGCTGAAAACAGCCCGCGCTGCCTGTATGGCATCGTGACGCTCTATGAGTACGGAACCCATAAGCCGTAGAACGGAATCCTCGTTGGGGAAAACGCCAATGACCTTTGACCGCCGCTTCAATTCTTTGTTCAGCCGCTCGATCTGGTTTGACGTGCGGTAAAAGCGCCGCAGAGAGGCCGGAAGAAGCATGACGGTCATAGCGCTTTCAAAGCCCTCGTCCAGGCAGGTCACAGCAGGCTCTGCAACATCCCGGTAATCCGCCATGATCCGGTCACGGACCTTACGGGCCTCAGCCAAAGTCTTGCAATTGAACAGCTCTTGCAGTTCTGTCTGAAGCCCTGCCTGATACTTCTTCGGCGCCTTGTCCGTGATATTTCGGATGAAATGGAACTGGCAGCGCTGCCACGGCACGGTGGGAAAAACCTTTCCGATTGCGTTCAGAATGCCGTCATGTGCGTCGGATGTGATCATGACAAGCCCGGTCAGCCCGCATATTTTCATCCCCAGAAGAAAATCCATCCAGGTTGCGCTGGATTCGTTTGCGTAAACACCGAAGCCAAGGATCTCCCGGTGTCCCTCCGCGTTTGTTCCGTTATACGGCCGCGGCCAGAACCCCCTCGCACACCTACTGTACTCCCTGAATTATAGCACACTTTTCTGTAGAAAACAACCTTTATTTTTCTTTTTCCAGTCAAGTCCGAGTTTGTTTGTAAACTGCCTTAGGCACAATATTCAGGAGGCTGCTTTAGCCGCTTGCCTTTCACACAGCACAGGTGGCTGGTGCTTTCAAGGCCGCCGCAGGCGAGGCGCCAACCGGTGCAAAAACTACGCTCAGGCACGAAGAGAATCCGGCGATGTGACCGTGTCCTGCGAGGGACTGATTGAGCTGGAAGATACCCTTTTTTCGAGAACGAAACGGTTGAACGATAATAGTATTCCCAATGTGGAAGACCTCGCAATCAAACACATTGGTCTGGATAAACAAATCGCGCAATTTCTCAAAAAGTTATTCTTCCCAATATGGATGGAGAGGGCGCTCTACCACAGGGCACTTTTGGGAGCCTTGAGAAACTTGCAAACGGAATATCCCATGATGCAAGCATAGTGTTCGCCGGAAATTGTGCGGGGGTGCCTTTCCTTTATTCAATGCTTGCAAACGCTCATTTTCGCTTCCGAAAGGCCATAGTCTTGTGTGAGGAGGCGATACTGGATGGAACGGGAAACCAGATTTGTTGTGACTGAGGTTTTTACAGAGGACGACCCGGAGCAACGCGCGGCTCGTCTGCAAAAGATTGTGGACGCATGGCTGATGCGGGAGCTTGCGCAGAAATGACGCCGCAGACCTGCTTGTTTCGGGAGATATTGCATTCTGTAACAGAGCTGTCATGCCTTGTTGGAAACCGACGGGAGGTGTGACAGTTGCTATGTGCAATCTATTGCAGACTCAGCAGAGAGGATGAGGACAAGCACAAAGACGAATCCGAGAGCATTCAGAATCAGAAATCCATCCTGGTCCGTTATGCCGTGGAACAGGGCTGGGACATCTTTGACTTGTACTGCGACGAGGACTATTCCGGCGTGGACGCGAACCGGCCGGCGTTCAAACGGATGCTGAAGGACGCGGAGGCAAAGAAGTTCAAAATCATTCTTTGCAAGACGCAATCCCGTTTTACCAGAGACATGGAGCTGGTTGAGAAGTACATCCACGGCAAGTTCCTGCTCTGGGGCATCCGCTTTGTGGCGGTGGCCGACAACGTGGACACCGACGTGCGCGGCAACAAAAAAGCCCGCCAGATCAACGGACTGATCAACGAGTGGTACCTGGAGGACCTGTCTGAGAACATCCGCATGGTGTTCGACGACAAGCGCAAAAAGGGCCAGTACATCGGCGGCTTTCCGATCTACGGATACAAAAAGGACCCGGACGACAAGAACAAGCTGAAAATCGATGAGGCTGCCGCGCCCGTGGTTCGGCAAATTTTTGACTGGTATCTGGCCGGAAATGGGACGCAGCATATTGCAAGAATGCTGAACGAACAAGGGATCGACAACCCCACGGTGCACAAGCAGAAGCTGGGGCTGGGAAACGTGAACGCAAGCAGCGGCCCCGTTTGTAACGCTGGCCTCTGGAACAAGATGACCGTCTCGCGCATTCTCCACAACGAGATGTACTGCGGCGTGATGGTGCAGGGGCGGACGAAGAAGGTCAGCTACAAGTCGAAGGTCAAGATCGCCATGCCGGAGGCGGCGTGGTACCGGGTCGAGGGCACGCACGAGGCCATCATCGAGCCGGAGCTGTTTCAGCATGTGCAGGAGGTGCTCGGCAGGCACGGCAAATCGGACAAGACCGGGACGTACCATCCGCTGTCCGGGCTGGTGCGCTGCGCGGACTGCGGCAGCACGATGTGCAAGGCAACCAACAGCGCAAACCTGCAATACCTGCGCTGTCGGCTGTCGGTGGAGAGCGGGAATCAGCGCTGCTCCCGGCATTCGATCCGGCTGGACCGGTTGATCGAGCTGGTGACAGAGCGGCTGCGGGAGTATATAATAGAATGGTATCGGCTTGGCGACATGGCGAGATTCGAACAGAAGGATCGGCAGGAAGGAAAAAAGGCTCTGGAGGCGCGGATCGCCGAGCTGAAGCGGCAGATCGGACAGCGGAATGCGGCGCTGCGGCAGTTGTATCTGGACCGGGCGTCGGGGCAGATCGACGAGGAGCAGTTCCGCGAATTTCGACAGGATTTTACGGAAGAGAAGGAAACGCTCATGCAGCAACGGGACCGCGCGGCGGCGGAGTTGGCAAAACTGGCGGTGGATCAGGATGACAAACAAGGCGGCCTTGTGGAGCGGATTGAGGAATTGTTGGAATTGAAAAATCCGTCGCGGGAGATGTTTCAGTTGGCAGTCGCGCAAATAGAAATCGGAGAGAGGCGTCGGGACACCGGGGAGCAGGCCGTCCGGATTCGGTGGAGGTTTTAACCAATCATGTAGGGACGAGCCGTGTTCGTCCGCGGACAAGCACGGCTTGTCCCTACAATTCGGACGGCAGATTGCCGTCCCTACAACAACGAACAACTAAGAACTGACAACGAAAAATGTCCATCGTAACACCCGCCCATGTGGTCGAGCCGCAGCTTTGCGGCTGCGGCGAGAATTACGTAAACCTCGGCAGATGCTATCGGGAAGCAGAGCTGCGCACCCTGACCCCGGCGATCCGGGCGGCAAAGGCGGCGAATGCGGCCTGCTACGGTCCGGTGTACGGCTCTTTGCGGGCCGTCGCCTCGCTGACGGAGGCCCGCCGCGGCCTGCTGGGGCGGGAGCGGATTCGCCGCGTAACAAAAGATGCGCTGGGGCAGCTTCTTCCGGAGAAGCTGCCCCAGCGCGGGAAGCAGGGCTCGCGCCGGCGGGTCTATCTCAGCGGCATCACCCCGGAGGGACTGATGCTGCTCGAACCGGGCGTGGAACGCCTCTGGGCGATCCATGATGGCTACGGGGTCGGCAGCGGGCTGCTGCGGAGCTTGGAGGATCGGCTGACAGCGGGTGGGGAGGATGTCGTCCTCGGCATGGACCCACTCGACCCCGATGCGGTCGAGGCGGTGCTTGTTCCGGGCAGGGACGTGGGCTGGATTCGGGTTCGGCCCTCCTTCCGGGGCGGACGGCAGGCCATGCTGCGTCTGGATCTGGACAGCGCTCTGGAGGAAGACCTCCCGGCGGAGACCCTGAACGGCCTGCGTGAGCTGGCGTCGCTGGAGACGCGCCTGCTGCGGCAGGCCGTCGGTTGGCTGCGCCGCGCCAAGACCAACCACGATCTGATGGAGGAGTTGTACCGGCCCGCCGTGGACTTCGCCGCTGTGACCCGCGAGACGGAACTCCTCTGCCGGGAACTGTTTACAGAAAGCTGAGGCGTGCTGGCAGATGTTGTCATCGGGCAGAGCGGGATGGACCGAACGGCTGCAACGGCCTTACCGATCACCGGAACGGCTTTCAAAATCCGTTGTGATCTCCTCTGACCAGCTTGCTTTCATCGGCGCGTTGGAGCGGATTCCGCCGAGCGCCCGGCTCAGACAGGCGTAGACGGTCTGGGTTCCCTTGTGATCGGCATGGTAATTCACGGCTCGATCCGGGGCGATTCCAAAGCGGCCTGCGGTCTGCACGGCGTCGATGTTTGCGCCGATAAAGAGAAACTCCCAGCCGTCTGCCTCCTTCTGCCGCGCAATCTCGCGGCGGACGGCCTCGGCGGTGTGGGTATGGCTGGCGTTTTCCATGCCGTCGGTGGTGATGACAAAGACGGTGTGCGCGGGCACGTCCTCGGCTCTGGCGTATTTGTGGATGCTGCGGATGTGGTCAATGGCGTCCCCAATGGCGTCCAGCAGGGCTGTGCAGCCGCCCACGGTGTAGTCGTCGCGAGTCATGGGGCGCACGTCTTTGAGCGGGACGCGATCATGCACCGTCTGGGAATCGTTGGCAAAGAGAATCGTCGTGACCCAGCACGGCCCATCCTGCCGCTTCTGCTTTTCGAGCATGGCGTTGAAGCCGCCGATCGTGTCGTCCTCCAGCCCTGCCATTGAGCCGCTGCGGTCGAGGATAAAAACCAGCTCCGTGATATTGTTCGTTTCATTTTTCATCAGAAATCCCTCCATGTGATTGTTGGTGTTCGGCTTGTTCCTGAACCCATTGAACCACATGGAGGGATGCTTTTGGTCGCCTGCGAAGCGACATTTTTTGATTACGCGCCCAGCAGACATTGATCGAAGGCAAAGAGCGTTTCGTTGATCTGGAAGATATCGTAGTTGCCGACGGAAAGGAAATATTCGATAATCACGTCGAACTGATTGCTGTGGGAGAGGGCGAAGCCCGCTTTCATCAGCAGCTCCTGTGCCTCGGGCAGCGGCAGCTCGAGAGCAATGGCGAAGGCAATCGCCGTCGGCTTGGAGGGGCGGTAGTTCGGATCGGAGCGAATCTTGGAAAAGAGCTTGCGATCCACGTTGGCTCGCTTGTAGCAGGCGGCGTCGGAGATGCCCTTCTCGTCGATCTTCCGCAGCAGCATTTGCGAGAAGCTCTCATCCAGACAGCGCAGCCGCTCGTCCAGCGATTTTGCGCAGGGCGCGGCCTCGTCTGCGGTGCGTTTGGCCTTCGACGCCGTGATACTTTGGAGACGATGGGGCGGCTCAGCGGCTTCACAGGCAGGGGGAGCCGCAGCAGCACCCAACGAAGCGGAAAAGAACGGGGTGAAAGCCTGCGCGACGAAAGCGCCGCTTTGCGGCGCTTCACACGAATCGGAACACCGCGAGGGAAGCCGTGCGTCAAGATAGCTCTGCACGGCCTGAAACAACGGCCCCGTGTGAGGAATCCGGTCAAAGACGGTCAGGGTGACGTTCATCTCATGCGCGAAGAGGAAGCGACCGATTTCCTGCACGGCAATGCGCATGGCAGCCTCCTTCGGATAACCGTACGCCCCGGCGGAGATCAGCGGAAAGGCGACGGACGTGCAGCCGCTCTCCAGCGCGAGGGCCAGACAGTTGCGATAGCAGGTGCGCAGCAGGGCTTCCTCGCCCTGCGTCCCGCCGTGCCAGATCGGGCCGACGGTGTGGATCACCCATTTGGCAGGCAGGGCAAAGCCGGGACTGCGCTTGGCCTGTCCCACAGCACAGCCGCCGAGCGTGGCGCAGTATTCGCGCAGGGCGGGGCCTGCGGCGCGGTGAATCGCCCCGTCCACGCCTCCGCCGCCCAGAAGACTGGGATTGGCGGCGTTCACAATCGCGTCCACGGGAAGCCGGGTAATGTCGGCGTGAAGAATCTGAAACGGCATTGGACGGCCTCCTTATCGGATAATTTTCGAGGGCTTCAGATACCGCTCCTGCTCCGAGAAGACGCAGCCGCAGTATTTTTGAATGTAGAAGCCCAATTCTCTGGCACGCTCCTGACCCTGCCGGAACAGGGGACGGAAATCCTGATACTGGAAACGGACGTGGAAGGTATCGGCGGCCCGCTCTGCGACCTCCTTGAGCAGCGCGTGGTTTTGATAGGGGGAGATGAAAAGACTGGAGGTAAAACTGTCAAAGCCGTTCTGCGCGGCGTAATCCGCCGCCGCGAACAACCGCATTTCATAGCATTTGACGCAGCGCCCATCAATGTCTTGCGCGACCGCGCGGACAAAGGGCCGCAGGCCGTAATCGTCCTGCTCCACCAGCGGCAGGGAAATTGCTGCGGCGTAGTCGCGCAGGCAGTTGCGCCTTGCGCGGTATTCGGTGAAGGGGTGGATGTTGGGATTGTACCAAAAGGCGGTGAGCGTCTGTCCGTCCTGCCGAAGGGTGTCAATGCACATGTTGGCGCAGGGCGCACAGCAGACGTGAAGCAAGGTTTTCATTGGGTCGGCTCCTTCCTGTTTCTGCCCCTATTGTACTGCGCCGGGCCGCCTCTGTCAAGCGGTCTGCGGCGGGAAGAAACGCTCCCCCGCAGGACGGGGGAGCGCGATGTCTGTCTAACGCCAGTGCGCAGTCAGCTTGACGGTCTTCGACGCATTCCAGTCATAGCCTGCGAAGCTTCCATCCTCGTTGTAGAGCATCGGAGTGAAGGAGAAGAAGCTGACCAGCAGCTCGACCTTGTTGCCGTCCTCGTCATACCAGCCGTCGAAGGTCATGCCATCACATTCCGGGACGGGATAGTTACACAGATACAGGTAGCCCTCGGAGGCGGCGGGGTGATCCATGCTGTAGGCGGTCACATTGCCGCTGCCGTCGTCAAGATAGAGCCTCGGGTCGGAGACATTCTGGGCAATCCAGGTGGCGTGGACATTGACGTAGCGATTGCCGTCCGCGCTCGGCGGAATCCGCGCAATGTCCTCCTTCGTCAGAACGCCGTACACCGGAAAAGCGTAGTTGTCCTCGCTCAGCAGCAGCTCCACGGGCGGGTCGCCCATGTAGTCGCCAAAGAGATCAACGTCGGAGCCATTGTCGAAGGGGTTCCCCACATGGACGACCCAGCCGGTAAAGTCGTATCCGTCCGGGGTCAGCGCGGCGGGCAGGGGATACTCGGTGAAGTCCGCTTCCGAAATCGTTTCCGACGCAAGAATCGTCATATAATCGTCGGTCGGCACCGGACTTGGCACGTCGAAGGTTAACGAGTCGTTGTAGACAGTGATGACCAGTGTGCCGTCCCCGAGCGGATACTGTGCCTGCTGCTCCGGGGCAGGAATCGGATGAACCCGGTTGGATTCGATGGGATAGAGATAGCCTGTACTGCGATCCTTCAGGGTCACATAGACGCTCAGCTCGACGTACTCCGGCAGGGAGCCTGCGGCGGAGCCGCCCTCATAGTGAACCTGATAGCCCGTCTCCCGGTCGCCGGTGACAGGGAATTCTCGGGGATTGTCGCCCAGCGAGAAGCCAATGGTCTCTTCCTCGGCGCGGGCGGTCTGCCCCATGTGCCAGACCACAAGATCATATGCGTGGTCGTCGCCCGGCTGGGGCTGGAGCGTGGCGGTAAAGTAGATGTCGCCGCCGGGGAAGGTCTCCAGCGTGGCGGAAAGCTTCGGCGCGGGAGGCAGGACGGACACCGGCATGTTTACGACGGTCTGCCGCTCCTCTCCGTCCTCGGTGTAGACTGCGCGGAGCGTGAGCTGCAGGCTGCCCTCCAGCCCGGCTGCGTCGATCTCACGGATCGTGTACAGTTCCCGGAACGCCGTCCAGACGTCGGGGTCGAGCGCCGGATTGGCGGCGCGGTTGGCGTCGTCCCTGACCTGAGCGTAGATGCTGATCGGCCACGGTGTGACGTGCTCGATTTCAGATCCCTCCGGCGTGAATCTGGGCGGATCGACCTCATACTGATAGCGAACCGTATTGCCATCCAGAACTGCGTATTCCACGGCCAGCGTTACGCTGCCCTCCGGAAGCTCCGGAACCTCGGTTGCGGATTCGACGGAGCGCGTCTCGGTGGAAACGGACGGTGTGGATGAAGGCTCCGTGGACGGAACCTCCGTGACGGACGGCTCCGTGGCTGGCGGAAGGGGAAGGGCCTTGACCCCGTGAAAGCACAGAAAGGTGATCAACAGCAGGGCAGGGACTGCGAGAAGCTGCCGCAGGCGACGCCTGCGCCCTTGGGTCTCCTGAGCCGGGGAGGTTCCCTGCCCGAATTCCGGGGGCGGAGCGGTGTATTCCAGCTCCGGGCGGACTTGATACTCCGGCGGCGGATTGGAGAGCTCGGAGGGGTGGTTCTTGAATTCCATAGCGCTTCCTCCCAGAAGACCGGCTTATTTGCTGTGGACGTCGAGCTGGGGGAAGGGACATTCCACGCCGAGCTTGCGGAAGCCCACGAAGAGGTCGTGGTTCAAAATCCGTGCGCCGGAATAGATGTCGGTTTCCCCGACCTCTGCCACGAAGCGCAGATCGACAGAGCTGCCGCCCAGCGTCTGCACACCCAGATACTGCGGGGCAGATTTGAACACGTCCGGATGCTTTGCTGCGATTTCCTCCAGCAGGGCGGGAATCTTCTCCTCCAGCTTCGGAAGATCGGTCTCGTAGGGGATGGAGAAGTCTGCGACGGCCTTGGAGCTGTTGTCGGAGCGGTTGAGGATGTTTTTCATGTCGGAGTTGTTAATGATTTTCACATTGCCGCCGGTGTCGGTGAGGCTGGTGGTGCGGATGCCGATCTCCGAAACAGTTCCCCGGAAACCGCCGACCTCGATGATGTCGCCCACGTTGTACTGATTATCCATCAGAATGAAGAAGCCGGTGACAACGTCGGTGATCAGACTCTCTGCGCCGAAGCCGATGATCAGGGCAATGACGCCGAGGCCTGCGAGGATTGTTGGCATGTCCACGTTCAGCAGGGAGAGGACGCCGATCACAATGACCAGAATGGCAATGTAGCGGACAAGGTTGGCGGTCAGGGTCAACACTGTGCGCAGACGGTGGCTTTCCGGCTTGAAGAAGCCGAGAATCAGCAGCACCAGATGCTCCACTGCAAGAATCGCGCAGACGATCAGCAGAATGTGCCCAATGCTTTCCCAAGTCAGATTCAGCCCCTGTCCGATGGAGAGATCCTTTCCGGCACCGACCAGCAGGAGGATTCCAGCGACCGCGCCGAACAGCAGCAGCTTGACGATGTGTTTGGTACGATTCATAAATAACCTTCCTTTCTGTATGAAATTACAATCTCATTATACGGCGCAATGCGACAAAATGCAAGAGCTTTCCCAAAAAAGAATGCCGGGAACCGCGTTTGCAGTCCCCGGTATTCTGCGTGGCGTGCCGCGCTTGGGCAGCCGCTGATTGAAAAACCTTATTTCTTGAAGATCGAGAAAATCGCGTCGATGTCGTTGATGTCGTTCTCGGCCGCAGAGGAGGAAGGCGTGCGAGTCTGGGCGGGAGCGGCGGGACGGTTGCTGAAATCGTTGTTCAGCGCGGAGAAGGTGCGGCGCTCGGGCTTCTTCTCCTCGGGCTGCTTGACCGCGTCAAAGCCGGTGGCGATGACGGTAACGCGCATCTCATCTTCAAACTCCTCGGAGAAGGTCGCACCGAAGATGATGTTTGCCTCGGGATTGGCGGCCTCCATGACAATGTTGGAGGCAGTCTCCACGTCGTCCAGACTCAGATCCTGAGAGCCGGTGACGTTGATCAGCACGCCGGTTGCTCCGTTGATGGAGGTCTCCAGCAGGGGACTGGCAACGGCGGACATGGCGGCCTGCTCCGCCTTGTCGCGGCCGGAAGCAGTGCCGACGCCCATGTGAGCGCGTCCGGCGTTCTTCATAACGGCGGAAACGTCGGCAAAGTCGAGGTTGATGATGACCCGCTCGGAGTAGCTGACCAGCTCGGAGATGGAGGTGACAGCCTGCTTGAGCACGTCGTCGGCAATGCCGAATGCGTTGGCAAAGGTGATCTTCTGGTCAGTGACGTACTTCAGACGGTCGTTGGGAATGACGATCAGGGAATCCACCTTGTCGGACAGGGCTTCGATGCCGGCGTCAGCCTGACGCATCCGGTTGGCGCCCTCGAAACGGAAGGGGCGGGTAACGACGCCGACGGTGAGAATGCCGGCCTCATGGGCCAGATCGGCAATGATCGGCGCAGCACCGGTGCCGGTGCCGCCGCCCATACCGGCGGTGATGAAGACCATGTCGGCGCCCTCGAGCGCCTTGGCGATGGCGGCGCGGGATTCCTCGGCAGACTTCTTGCCGATTTCGGGCTTGGAGCCGGCACCCATGCCGCCGGTCAGCTTTTCACCAATGGGGAGCTTGTTGGGGCAATTGGATTTGTTCAGATCCTGACGGTCTGTGTTGACGACCAGAAACTCCACGCCATCCACGCCAGAAGCCAGCATCCGGTTGACGACGTTGTTGCCGGCGCCGCCAACGCCGATGACTTTGATATTTACAACTTTCTCGGGATAGTCTGCCATGCGATTCGTCCTCCTATGTATCTGTAAGCAGTCAAAGATGTTCTGAGCCTATTGTGCGCTTTGTTCTCAGTTTTATACTAATCTATTCTATCCTGTTTTTTCGTTCAGGTCAATAGAAAAATCTGCTTTTTTGAAAAAAATCCTGAATTTTTAGCGGAAGTCCATGAAATGGGCCTTATTATCTTCACTAAAAGTCAGATCAATCGTTCCGGAACGGTGCTGAATCTCCTTGTTGAGCAGCGCAGCCTCGAGGAAGCGGAACTTGTAATCCAGTTTTTCCACCGTGCCGAGCCAGATTTCGTAGCGCGTTCCGTACCAGAGCGTCAGGTTGTATGAGGTACTCACGTCTACGCTGGCCAGCTCCTTGAAGAAGGGCGCTTTCTCCAGCACCGGAATGACCTCCAGCACCACCTTCTGCTTGGCTGCGATCTCCGCCATATCCGCGCCCTCCGTGGCGGCGGGCTTAAACCAGTCGCCCGGCTTGGGAACCTGAATCGGCATTCCCGTAATCAGCAGATGCCCGCGAACGGTCTGCTCTGTGGCTGGCTCCAGAATCCGACCTTCGCGGCTCATCAACCACCAGCCGCCGGTTTCGTCCTGAATGCCGTAGGTGACCTCAAACTCCGAAACGATGATAATGACCGTGCCGGGAAGCTGCTTCTTGATTTGGATCTGATTGACGTAGGGCAGGGCAATGCGGATGCGGGAGGCAACCGTGGCCTTGCTCAGACTCAGCAGATTGTCGTCTACATGAATCCCGGAGGCCTCGATGATCTCCTCGGCAGTGTAGTAGCCGTGGCCCTGCCTTGCGGCTTCGACCTCTGCCTGTGTTTCCTCGGGCGCTGTTGTTTCCGCAAGGTGGTCGCCCGCTGTTGCGTTGGGGGCGGTCGTGGCGATCGGGGCTGCGGCGTCCACGCCTTGCAGCACGACCTGAATGTGCTTGACCTTGAAGAAGATGAGCATACTGACGACTATGACTGCCACAACTGCAAGCATCGTGGCGATCTTGAAGCCGATGTTCATATTGTAGACGCGGTGCGGTTTCTTCTGCTGTCACTTTTTTGCCCGCGCCTTCTGCGCGCTGCGTTTCTGCTTTTCGCGCTCGCGCTGCGTTCTCTTCTCCTGCTCTCTGGCCTCGCGCTCGCGCTTGACCTGTTCACGGGCTTCACGTTCGCGCTGTTTTTTGGCCGCTGCCTCGCGCGCGCGGCGCTCTGCCGCCCGCGCTTCCCGTTCGCGCCGGGTCTGCTCTCTGGCTTCTCGCTCGCGTTTGGTCAGCTCCCGCGCTTCGCGCTCCTGCTTCGCCCGTTCGTGGGCTTCGCGTTCGCGGCGCGTCTCGGCCTGTACCTGTCGCGCACGGCGCTCGGAAGCGGAGGCGCGGGCGTCCGTCGGCACTGTCGCGCGCATACGGCGCGAAGTCTCCTGCGCACCGGACGGACGGGCGGCGTTCTGTCTGGGAGTGCGGCTTCGCCGCTCCGCCTCTCCGATTGGATTCCCCGTGCGCGGACGGCTGCCGCCAGAGGGCGACGCAGTCGCGGTGCGGCGTTCCCGGTTTACGGTGGAGGTTCCCCGTTCGTCGGGCCGCTTTCTGTTCTGTTCCATGTTGTTCTCCTTGATGATTGCTTCGGTTCGATCCAAACATTTGCACCGAGGGTTCGCAGACGCCGGATCAGATCCCCGTAACCGCGATCCAGATGCCATGCCTGCGTGATCCTGCTTTCCCCCTGCGCACTCAGCGCCGCGCAGACCATCGCGGCGGCTCCGCGCAGATCGGTGGCAGACATCGCTGCGCCGTGAAGGGCCTTCACGCCGCGCACAGAGGCGATCCGCCCGGTGCAGTCGATGCTTGCGCCGAGCGCGCGCAGCGCGCACACATGTCGAAAACGGTTCTCAAAGACGGTTTCTTCAAATTGGGTGATCCCCTCTGCCAGCAGCAGCGCGGCCATCATCGGCGCCTGAGCGTCGGTGGGGAAGGCAGGATACGGGCCGGTGACCACGGTTCCGGGAGCCGTCAGCGCACCGGCGCGGAGGGTCAATGTGGTTTCGGTCTGCGTGATTTCGCATCCGGCGCGAGAGAGGAGCTCCAAAACAGGCCGCAGATGGGCGGGGCGAAGCTCCGTCAGCGTCAGACAGCCGCCCGTTGCTGCGGCGGCGCAGAGCCAGGTCGCGGCTTCGATGCGATCCGGCAGAACCCGGTGAGACGCCCCGTGCAGAGGCGCGGGCGTCATCCGAACGCAGTCGCTTCCCGCGCCGGTGATGTTTGCGCCGCAGGCGTTCAGAAACACTGCCAGATCCCGAATCTCCGGTTCCTTTGCGGCCCCGCAGATGCACACGGGGCCGGACGCGCCGAGAGCGGCCAGCATGAGGTTTTCGGTTGCGCCGACGCTGGGATAGGGGAGGTGGACGGTTCCGCCCGTGGGCCGACCCTGACAGTGCAGGACCCCGTCCTCACAGAGGACGCGAACGCCGAGCGCTTCCAGCCCGGAAAGGTGCAAATCCAGCGGCCTTGCGCCCAGAACACAGCCGCCCGGCAGGGGAATCTCTGCGTGTCCGTGCCGGCTGAGCAGTGCGCCGAGCAGAAGCACCGAGGAGCGAAGCTGCCCGGCAAGCGCAGCGTCTGGCGCTGTTCCGACATCGGAGGCGTCCAGCTCCAGTCGGTCGCCGCTTTGCCGACTGGGAACACCCAGCCCGTGCAGCAGCGCGCGGGTTACTGCCACGTCCCGGATGGGCGGACAGTGCAGCAGGACGGTTTTCCCCGGCACGGCGGCTGCGGCGGCAAGCAGGGGCAGCGCGGCGTTTTTGCTGCCCTGCACGGCAAGCGTCCCCCGCAGGGGCCGTCCGCCGTTGATGTAAATCGTATCCAAATAACCGCCCTCCTTGCATTATGGTTTTTCCATCCTATGCAGGAAAGGCAGATTCTGTGCAAAATTCAGCGCGGCCTGCGCCGCGTGGCGGCTGACGCGGCGGCCTACTTCGCCGCCAGCTCCAGAATCGTGTCCAAAATGCGCTCTGTGCTGTCAACCACTGCCATTTTTTGCAGGGCTCGGCGCATGGCCTGACGCCGGGGGGCGTCCTCCAGCAGGGCCTTTGCCTCGTCAAAGAGGCGCTGTGCGGTCAGATCCTTTTCCAGCAGCACCAGGGCTGCGCCCTGTGCCTCCAGCACGCGGGCGTTCTTTTCCTGATGGTTGTCGGTGACGTTGGGGGAGGGGACAATGATGCAGGGGGTTCCGGCGGCCTCGATCTCGTTGAGAGAGGAAGCGCCTGCCCGCGTGATAATCAAATCTGCCGCGGCCATCAGGTCGGGCATGTTGTGGATGTACTCGCGCAGATCCAGCTCCGGATGCGCCTTGAGCGCCACGCCCTTTTGTGCCACAAGCTCCGGCATCCAGCGCCAGCCGAAGGAGCCGGTTGCGTGGACGTGGTGCCAGGGACAGCCGTTTTTCACCTCCAGCGCAAGGAAATCCGCCATCATCTTGTTCATTTCCCGTGCGCCGAGGCTGCCCCAGGCGGAGACAATCAGCGGCTCCTCGCCCAGACCGAGCCTTGCGCGGGCCTCGGCGCGGGTCGTATAGAGGAATTCCTGTCGAACAGGCATTCCCACGACCTGCACCCGATCCGGGTTCTTGTAGTGTTCCTTGCTCTGTGCAAAGCAGACCATGATCCGCGTTGCGCTGTCTGCCACCATGCGCGTGGTCAGGCCGGGCATGGCGTTGGCCTCATGCACGGCGGTGGGAATGCCGCGCTTTGCGCCCTGATGCAGCATGGGATAGGAGGCGTATCCCCCTGTTCCCACAATCACGTCAGGCTGGAATTCCCGGATGATCCGGTCAGCCTTTCGCTTTGCGCCCTGCAGGTTTTTGAGCGTTTCCAGATTGTGCCAAATCCCCTTCGGGGTCAGACTGCGGGCATAGCTGGAGATGGTCAGCGTTTCAAGCCGGTAACCCTCCCGCGGGACGAGCTTGGTCTCCATCTCGCCCTCCGCGCCGACGAAGAGAATGTTTGCGTCGGGCCTTCTGGCCTTCAGAAGATTGGCGACCGAAATCGCCGGATTGATGTGTCCCGCGGTTCCGCCGCAGGTAAAAATGACGTTCATGCGTGACTCCTTCCACTGATTTCCTTGTTGGTACACCATCTGGAAACGGAGAGGACAATGCCCATCTCAAAGAGCTGGAGCAGCAGCGCCGTGCCGCCGGAGGAGAAGAAGGGAAGCGAAATGCCGGTGGGCGGGATCAAACCGGAGACGACGCTGACGTTCAGGAAAACCTGAAGCGCAAGCTTCGTGGTCAGTCCGCCTGCTACAAGGGTGCCGAAGCGGTCGCGTGCGTGAATGGCGATCCAGTAGCCGCGCAGAACCAGCAGGGCAAAGAGCAGCAGAATGCCGACTGCGCCGACAAAGCCCAGCTCCTCGCAGACAATGGCAAAGATGTAGTCGTTGACCTCCTCGGGGAGATAGAGGTACTTCTGGCGGCTGCGTCCCAGACCAAGGCCGAGCAGACCGCCGGACCCAATGGCGTATTTGGACTGAATGATCTGATAGCCGGTATCCAATTGGTCGGCCTCCGGGTCGAGCCAGGCGGAAAAGCGTCCGCCGGCGTAGCCCTTTTTCATAATGTAAATCGTAAGGAAGGCCACGCCGATCATCGCGCCAAAAAAGAGCCAGCGCTTTTTCGTGCCGCCGAGCAGCATCATGACCGCACCGATCAGGAAGATAATCATCGTGGCGGAGAGGTGGCGCTCCAGATAGAGCAATCCCGCGACCAGCGCCAGAATGGCGGCGTAGGGCAGCACGCCGTATCGAAACGTGTCCATCTTATGCTGCCATGCCGACATCATTGCGGCGAAGGCGAAAATCATACCGACCTTGACCAGCTCCGAGGGCTGGAAGAGGACGCCCAGCTTGAGCCAGCGCTTTGCGCCGTTGACCTCCACGCCGATCAGGGGAACCAGCGCCAAAAGGCCGATGGAAACGCTCAAAACCAGCAGGGCGGAGCGATACCAGATGAAATAGCTGACTCTGCCTGCCAGAAGCATTGCAGCCAGCCCGCCCACGGCAAAATAGACCTGACGGCGGAAATAATAGGCGGAATCGCCCTGCTTTTCCCAGTTGGCGCGGGCATAGCTGGCGGAGAAGAGCATCAACAGCCCGATCAGCGTCAGCAGGACGACAAGCAGCAGGAAGGGAACGTCCATCAAGCCGGTGGTGTCCTCCCGCAGCGGTTTTCCGGCTTCCATGCGTTTATGCTTGAATAAAGCCATGAATGACTCCTTTTCAGAGAGGGGTGGGAACGGGCCGGACGATTCGACTCAGCGGATCGGCCCGGTGCTCAGCCAAGCCAGCACGCACATGACGATGCTGACGGTGACGAACACCACAAAGATTTTGACCTCGGACCAGCCGCACATCTCAAAATGATGGTGAATCGGGGACATCTTGAAGATGCGCTTGCCGTGGGTGAGCTTGAAATAGGTAACCTGCATAATGACGGACAGAGTTTCCACAATGTAGACAAAGCCGACCAGCAGCAGGATCAGGGGCATATCCAGCGCAAAGGCCAGCGCACAGACCGCGCCGCCCAGAAAGAGGGAGCCGGTGTCGCCCATGAAGGTCTTGGCCGGGTGGAAGTTGTAGCAGAGGAAGCCGCCCAGTCCGCCCAGAAGCGCGGCGGGGAAGATGGCGATCTCTGCCTTTTTCAGCGCAAGCGCGGTGACAAGGAAGAAGACCATGACCGGCATGGTCACGCCGGTGGCAAGCCCGTCAATGCCGTCGGTGAGGTTCACCGCGTTGACGCAGCCGACGATTACAAAGACTGCAAACGGAATATAAACCCAGATCGGAATGGTCCAGGTTCCGGTGGTGAAGGGCAGCCAGATGGAGCTGGTCAAGTGCCCACTCCGATAGAGCACATAGAGATAGAGCGCAGACGCGGCAAGCTGAAGCAACAGCTTTTGCAGAGGCTTCAGCCCTTCGTTCTGCTTTTTCTTGACCTTGAAGAAATCGTCGATAAAGCCGATCACGCCGAAGACGAGGGAGAACGCCAGAATCAGCGCTGAGGTCCACTGCTTGAAGACGATGCACAGGACAAGCGTTCCCAAAGCGGTCGCCAGAATGAAAATCAGTCCGCCCATTGCAGGGGTTCCCGCCTTGGAGTTGTGCCACTTCGGGCCGACCTCGCGGATGGTCTGCCCGGCCTTCAGCGCGCGCAGCCAGGGAATGATGAAGTGCCCTGCAATCAGCGCGACGACAAAGCAGGGAAGGATCGAAAGAAGAATGGTAAGAATCTGCGCGTTTTCCATGGGGAATTCCTCCGTTTTTCTGTTGAACTCATCGGAAAGGGAGAAAGCGGCGTGGCCTGAACGACTCGCGCCGTTCCGTTATTCCTTGAAAAAAGCCTGCAAAACCTGCTCAAGGTGCATGCCGTGGCTGCCCTTGAACAGCAGCACGTCGCCCCTTTGCGCGCATGTGCAAAGGGCTGCAAGCAGGGCTTCCTTCGTCTCAAAGTGTTGCGCTTTTTTTCCGGCTGCGGCAGCCAGCTCCCGCGACAGCGGGCCGTAGGCCAGAACCAGATCCGCAGCTTCTGCGGCCTGCTCGCCCACGGTGCGGTGCGCGGCGGAGGCAAAGTCGCCCAGCTCCAGCATATCGCCCAGCACGGCAATCCTGCGGCCTTGGGTGGGGATGTCGCGCAGAACCTTCAGTGCGGCGCGGGCGGATTCCGGCCCGGCGTTGTAGCAGTCCGCAATCACGGTGAAGCCGTCCTGCTCATAGGTGCGCAGACGGTCGCCGGTGTTGACAAAGCTTCGCAGCGCCTCGGCTGCCTGCCGGAGCGGAACGCCGACGCAGTGGGCCGCCAGCATGGCGGCCAGTGCGTTGACGACGTTGTGCTCGCCCGGCGTCGGAAGCAGCACGTCCACCCGTTCTCCAAAGCCGACGGCGTTGAAGGCGGTCTCAAACGCGGAAGCGCGAACCGCCTCCGCCCGCAGGTCGCAGTCCGTACCAAGACCGAACCAGAGCGTTTTGCAGGTCAGGGCGGCGGCGCGCAGCAGCGGCTCGTCGCCGTTGAGAACCGCCACGCCGTCCGGGGCCAGACCCTCCAGCAGCTCCAGCTTGGCCTTGCAGATTCCCTCGCGGCTGCCCAGATTCTCAATGTGCATGGTGCCGATATTGGTAATCACGGCAACATCCGGCAGGGCCAGACGGGTGAGGCGAGACAGCTCTCCTGCATGGTTCATGCCCATTTCCACAACGGCCACCTCTGTCTCAGGCCGCAGATCCAGCAGCGTCCGGGGAACGCCGATGTCATTGTTGTAGTTTTTCTGTGTCCATTGGGTGCGGCAGACTGTCGCGCAGGCAGCAGCCGTCATCTCCTTGGTGGTGGTCTTGCCGACGCTGCCGGTCAGACCGATGAAGCGGGTGCGGCCCAGCGTTTGCCGCCAGCCGCGCGCGATTTCCTGCAAGCCGGTCAGACTGTCCGGCACGACGATCATCGGCACGCCGGGGAGCTGCCGCTCGCCCAGTGCCGCCGCCGCGCCGGCCTGCATCGCCTTGCCGATGAAGTCGTGCCCGTCCCGCGCCGCCCGCAGCGCAACGAAAAGCTGACCGGGCAGAATGGAGCGGGAGTCGTTCTCCGCGCCGCAGAAGGCGACGTTCTCATATTCCGGTAAAACCTTGCCGCCGCACCATTGGGCGGCCTGTTTCAGTGTCGTCATAGCAATTCCTCCGCAACCCGGCAGGTTCTCAAACGCCTGCTGCCAACAGCTTTGCAACCTCTTCCCGCTCGTCGAGGTGCAGCTTCTGCGTTCCAATGATCTGATAATCCTCATGGCCCTTGCCGCACAGCACAATGATGTCGTCCGCCCGAGCCTCGCGCATGGCGCGTGCAATGGCCTCGCGTCGGTTCTCCACCACAAGATAGGGATGGCAGGGCTCAATCAACTGCTTGAGAATGTCGGCAATGATTTTGTTCGGATCTTCCGTTCTGGGGTTGTCGGAGGTGATGATTGCCAAATCTGCCAACCGCACGCCGATCTGCCCCATGATGGGGCGCTTTGCGGCGTCGCGGTCGCCGCCGCAGCCAAAGACGGCAATCAGGCGGCCTTTGCAGAAGCCCTTCACCGTGCTCAGAACGTTGTCCAGCGCATCCGGCGTGTGTGCGTAGTCGATGAGAACCGTGTAATCCTTGCCGGGGGTTGGAACGACCTCCATCCGGCCCTTGACGCCCCTGGCGTTGGCCAGCGCTTTTGCGGCGTCCTCCATGGGGATGCCAATTCCGATGGACATACCGAGAACCGTCAGGGCGTTATAGATCGAGAAGCGACCGGGAATGCCCAGCCTGACCGGGCAGGAGCGGCCCTCAAAGTGGGCCACGAAGCGGACGCTGTCGGGGGCAAGCGTCACGTCCGTGGCGGTGAGGTCCGCCGTCGCCTGTCCGTTGACCGAGGAGGTCAGCGTCCAGCTTGCAGCTTCCTTGACCGTCTGCGCCACCATCGCATCGTCAATGTTGAAGACACTGAACATGCAGCGGCGGAAGAGCAGGGCCTTGGCCTGCCGGTAAGCTTCCATTGTCTCATGGAAGTCCAGATGATCCTCGGTCAAATTGGTAAAGGCGCCAACGGCAAAGGGAATGCAATCTACCCGGTGCAGGGCCAGCGCGTGGGAGGAGACCTCCATCACGACGTGGGTGCAGCCGGCGGCAGCCATTTCCGCAAACAGCCCCTGCAGCTCGAAGCTCTCCGGGGTGGTGCGCTCGGTGGGCAGGACGGTGTTGCCGATCATGTTCTGAATCGTGCCGATCAAGCCGACCTTTGCCCCCAACACCTGCTCCAAAACGGATTTGAGCAGATAGGTGACGGTGGTTTTTCCGTTTGTTCCGGTGACGCCGAGAATGGTCATTTTCTCCGCCGGATGACCGTACCAGCTCGCTCCAAGGGCGGCCAGAGCGGCGCGGGCATTGGCGACGAGAACGTAAGGAATTTCCACAGTCGGTCTGCGCTCGCAGACAATACAGACCGCACCCCTGTTGACAGCGTCGGGGATAAAGCGGTGTCCGTCGGCGGCGTAGCCCGTGATTGCCACGAACAGGTCGCCGGGCTGTACCAGCCGGGAGTCGTAGCGGACGCCCGTAATCTCGGAATCCGGGTCCGCGTTGGTTTCCAATACGCGGATGTCCTTCAAAAGCTCGGAAAGCTTCATGCGTTTCCACCTCTGTTTCTTAAGTTTAATCCAGTGCGGTCTGATCCGTCAGCTCCACCGTGACAGTGGTGCCTCTGGGGACGGTTTCGCCGGGGGCGTAATCCTGATCCGTGACCACGGAGTAATAGCGATAAGAGCCCTTGGTTTGCAGATACAGACCGCTGTTTTCCATCACGCCCTTTGCCTCGTCCGGGGTCAGATTCTTGAGATTGGGAACCGTGACCTCGTCGGTGGGAACCGGCGCACCCAGATAGAGAATGACCTTGGAGTTGCCGGGAAGCTGTTCACCGGGAGCGGGAATCTGCCCGGAGACGATTTCTCCGCTGCCCACGGTTGTGTAGGTCAGGCTCTGCGCCTGCAGAAGGGCGGCTGCGCTTTCTTCATCCTGATCCCGCACGTCGGGCATTAGCACGTTGACGGTGCTCATGTCCACGTCGGTGTAGTCCGGCTGGACGCCCAGATAGAGCAGCGTGTCTGCGAAGATGTCGCGGACGACCGGCGCAGCCATCACGCCGCCGGAGACGTAGATGCCGGTCTCGCGGCTGGGAGAGTCCAGCGCGACCAGGCAGATATACTGGGGATGATCCATTGGGGCAATGCCCACGAAGGAGACAATGCGATCCTTCGTCTGGACGCCGTTTTCATAAACGTCCAGCTTTTCGGAGGTGCCGGTCTTGCCGCCGACGCGGAAGCCGGGGAGCTTGGCGTTGCTGGCGGTGCCGTCGGTGACGACCGATTCTATCAGCGAGCACATGAGCTTGGAGGTCTCTGCGCTGATGGCCTGCCGCAGAACGGTTTTTCCGTTTTTCTGGATTACAGTGCCGTTTTCATCCAGAATCTCAGAGACGACGTAGGGCTTTAGCACATATCCGCCGTTCACAACGGCGGAGATTGCGCGTACCATCTGGATCGGCGTGGGCTTGACCGACTGACCGAAAGCGACGGTGGTAAGCTGAGCGTTCTCCATCAGCTTTTCTCTGGAGTGGAAGACGCCGGTGGTTTCGCCCGCCATATCGACGCCGGTTTTTTCCATCAGACCCAGCGCGTTAATGTAGTCGTAGAGCTTGCTGCCGCCGAGCAGGATGCCGATGTCTGCAAAGGCAATGTTGCAGGAGTTTTGCAGGGCCTTGGGCAGCGTTTCGTAGCCGTGTCCGGTTTCCTTCCAGCAGTGGAGGGTGGATTCACGGTCCCGGTAATCCTTCGCGCCGCTGCAATAGAAGGTGGTGTTCAGATCGACGGCCTGTTCCTCCAGCGCGGCGGCGAGGGTGATGGTCTTGAAGGTAGAGCCCGGCTCATAGCCGTCGGAAACGCAGCGGTTTCTCCACTGCTTCAACCGGGCGGAGGCCTCCAGCGAATTGTATTGCTTTGCCAGATCCTTGTACTGCTCGCTCTCCTTGCTGTAGTCCGCCATTTCTTCGGAAAGCTTGTCAAGCTCTGCCAGCACGGAGAGATCCATGATCTCCAGATAGTGATTGGGGTCGTAGCTGCCCTCAATCGCCATGCCGAGAATCGCGCCGGTGTTCACGTCCATCATAATGCCGAACGCGCCGTTTTTTACGTCGTACTTTTCGATTGCGGCCTTCAGGTTCTTCTCCAGATAGAGCTGCACCGTGGTGTCGATGGTCAGAACCAGCGAATTTCCGTCGCTGGCGTTGTAGTATTTTTCGTAGGAGTAGAGCATCTGGGTCTCGTAGTTGCCCTTGGTCGTGATGACCGCGCCCGCAGTTCCCTGAAGCACCTCGTCATAGTAGGCCTCCAGACCCTCGCCGCCCCGGTTTTCCGCATTGGTGAAGCCGATCACCTGCGCCGCAGTGGAGCCGGAGGGATAGTAGCGCATGGAGTCGGATTCCAGATGGATGCCGGTCAGCTTGTTTTCGGAGATAAAGCTGCGCACGGCGTCTGCCTGCTCCGGCTCGCGCTTTCGGGCGATGATTTCATAACGGCGCTCCAGCTTGGCGGCCTTCTCGCGGATCGTGTCGGGGTCAATCTCCAGAATTTTGGCCAGTCCCTCGGCAATGAAATCCACGTCCTCCTTGGCGTTGTGAATCTCCCACGGGTCGATGAAGACGTTCTCCACGGTTTTTGTGGAGGCCAGAATGTTCATGTTGCAGTCGTAAATCGTGCCGCGATCCGCCGATACGGTGGTGGAGCGGGTCTGGTTGCTGATGGCTCTGGACTCATACTGATCGTGCTCGAGCACCATGAGCTTGAACAGGCGCGCAAACAGCGGGATGAACAGCAGAATTCCGCAAAACACCATGATGAAGGTGGTGCGGCGCAGCACGCCGTGTCCGGCCTTCTCCCGGTCATAGGCGGGGACGGCCTTGGGCGCTTTGAGCGGCTGTTTCGGTTTTTTTGCCAATTCGATTCACCTCACAGATTCAGGACGCGGAAGGCGGCGGACCGAGCGACAGCCGCGCAGGGGGCGTCTTGTGCAGGAAAAGGGGCGGCACCGGGTGCGCGCCCCTTTTGTTTTGATATATGGTGCGCTCAGCGGAAATATTCCAGCACACCCTCGAAGCCCTGAACAATCGCGTCAATGGCCTTCTGCGCAAAGCTTCTGTCATCTACCGCAATGACCTCCGTGCTGTCTGCACCGGCAACATTGAGATAGATCGTCTGCCGCGCCGATGGCTGGCTCATGCCAAGTTCTCTGGCTCTGGCTTCGATTTTGGACAGATCAATGCGGCTTTCATAGGTGGAGCGGAGCTTCGCAGTGTTGGTCTGTGCCGCAGAGAGAGATTGCTCCAGCTCTCCGACCCGTGTGGAAGCCTCGTAGAGTTGCACATAGCTGTGAACCACCAGCATCAGCAGCACCATCACCACAATCAGGCCGACCACAGCCAGAGGCGCAAATACGGGCTTTGCCTTCGGCGCATACCTGGGCTGCTTGATGGGCTTCTCTTCGGGAAGCGGCGCCGGACGCTGCTTCGGAAGGGCGGTTTCGAACAGCTCGTAGGCCTCGGTACCGTTGTAATCATAGGACTTGTAATCGTCTGGCACGTTCATTCACCTCGTTTCCCGGAATGATCAAAGAATGGGGGGGTTCCAGCTTTTCGCCCACGCGCAGCTTTGCGCTGCGGGCGCGGGGATTCTCATTTAATTCTGCTTCGCTTGCAGTGATGGGCTTGCGGCTGATCAGGCGAAGGGTTGGCTTTTTGCCGCACACGCAGACCGGGAATTCCGGCGGGCAGGTGCAGCCGCGGGCGGCCTGCGCCATTGCATTTTTCACGATGCGGTCTTCCAGAGAGTGGAAGGTAATGACCGCCAGCCTTCCGCCGGGGTTCAGCCGATCAATCGCCCGGCCCATCACGCCGTCCACTGCGCCAAGCTCGTCGTTGACGGCGATGCGGATTGCCTGAAAGCTGCGCTTTGCAGGGTGCTGTTTTTCCCGCAGGGCCTTCTGCGGCATGGCGGAGCGGATCACGTCCACCAGCTCCAGCGTGGTGGCAATTGGCGACTGCTCGCGCCGACGAACCATCGCGGCTGCAATCAGAGGGGCATAGCGTTCCTCGCCGTAAGCAAAGAGAATGCGCCGCAGCTCCTCCTGGGGCCACGAATTGACGACCTCATAGGCAGTCAGCGGGTCGGAGGGATCCATCCGCATATCCAGCGGCGCGTCCGCCATATAGCTGAAGCCGCGGGCGGCCTCGTCGAGCTGCGGAGAGGAAACGCCGAGATCCAGCAGAATGCCGTCTACGCCGGGAATGCCGAGACCGTCCAGAATGGCGTCCAGCTCCCGAAAATTCGAGTGAACCAGCTTGACCCGATCCATCCACGGCGCAAGCCGTTCACGCGCGGCGGACAGGGCCTTGGGGTCCCGATCCACGCCAATCAACAGGCCGGTGGTCAGACGGCGGGCAATTTCAGAGGAATGACCGGCCCCGCCGAGCGTTCCGTCCAGATAGATTCCGTCCGGTCGGATGTGCAGCGCCTCGATGGATTCCTCCAGCAAAACGGAGATATGATGAAAGTCTGTCACAGTCCCAGCCCCTTCAGTGCAGCAGCCAAATTGTCAGGCGCACCAAGGAAGGCGGCCTCCTTGACCTCGTAAGCGGCGGCGTCCCAGATCTCCGCGTGATCGCCCTGCCCGAGGAAGGTCACGTCGCCGTTGAGGTGCGCATACTGCCGCAGGATCGGAGGAATCACGAAACGGCCCTGCTTGTCGGGCTCGCACTTTGCAACATTTGCCCGGATGTAGCGAAGGGCGCCGGCGTCGGAGAGGGGGACAGAGTTGAAGCTCTCCGTGACCTTCTCCCACTTGGCCTCGGGGAAGACCAGCAGGCTGTTTTCCAGACCGATCATCACATAGAACACGTCGCCCAGCTCCTCCCGAAGCTTGGCGGGGACGAACAAGCGCCCTTTGGGGTCTACATTGTGGGTGTACTTGCCAAACAACCTGCGCACCTCCTCCTGAATCTGGGATGGGATGGAATTTTGTGGGAAAACGATCCACTTTCATCCACTTTGCTCATAGTATAAACCCAACGCCACGAAAAAGCAATCCTTTTCTTACTTTTTTTGTTGTTTTTTTTCGGGCTTGCCCGCTGTTTTTCATTGACAAGCGAACCGGTTCGGTCTATGATTAGGAAAAACGAAAAGGATGCAGGAAAATGACTGATTTCTCCGATATTCTACTGGTTTCCGACTTTGACCGGACGCTTACTGCGCCGGACAGCACGATTCCCGAGGCAAATCTTGCCGCGATTCGAAGCTTTATTGAGCGGGGCGGGCGCTTCACCGTGGGAACGGGGCGCAGCGCACCGATGTTTCGGCCTTATCAGGCGCGGATTCCCGTCAATGCCCCGCTGATTCTCTACAACGGCGCGGCGGCCTACGACTATGCGGACGAGACAGTTTCCGGGGCGGTCTGGATGTCCGGCGGGCGGGCGCTGCTTGCCTACCTGACAGAGCGGTTTCCCGACCTGCTTCTGGAGGTGCAGGGGGTGGATGCCCACTATCTGCTCGGACATTCCCCGCTGCGCGAAGCGTTCTATAGGGCGCAGGGCGTCGTCTGCAAGCCCGTTGCCCTGCAGGATGCTCCGGAGCATTATCACAAGCTGGCGCTGTTCGGCGCGTTTCGCAGCATGGACGTGGGGCAGTTTTACAGCGGAACGCCCGAGGAGGACGCCCGGTTCTCGGACTGCTGCGCCCAGATCATGCGCGACTGGCCGGAGCTTCGGGCGGATCGGGCTGCCATGCGGATCATCGACCTGCAAGATCGCCGCGCCGGGAAGGGCGCGGCGGCGCGGGCGCTGGCCGGGCGGCTCGGACGCAGAACGCTGGTCTGCGTGGGCGACGCGATGAACGACGCCTCCATGCTGCTCGAAGCGGATCTGGCCTTTGCCCCGGCGGATTGCAGCGAAGAGGTCAAGGCGCTCGGCTGCTGCACCCTTGTTCGGCCCTGCGCCGAGGGCAGCATTGCAGGCGTCGTGGAGGCCCTTGTCCGCATGGAACGGGATTGAAGGACTGCCATAACCGGAAAAGCCCCTGCGCAGCAGCCGTGTTTACAAATCATTCAATGTTTGTTTCCAAGCCATTCATACGCTGTTCATAAATAAAGGCTATGATACGGGCGTAAGCGATAGCGATCACTGCTGTACTTTTCATTTCTTCTCTTCTTTTCTCGAAGGCCCCCGACCTTGGTCGGGGGTTCTTTGATTTTTCTGCAAGAAAAACCGGAGAACGCAAACAGTAACAGTTCAGCCGATCCGTAGGGAAGGCTCATGCCCGCGCAGCGGGACGAGCCTTCCGCTCCGCCGCAGGCGGAGAACGACGTGCGCCAGCGGATCGTTGTCGCTCTGCGCGCGACCGGCAGGCTCGTCCCCGCCTT
>JAFYGM010000028.1 GCA_017543225.1 Oscillospiraceae bacterium | reverse complement strand
GGCGTCCTCGACGCACCGTGCCAGCGGAACGATACGCCCCACCGGGTCGTCGAGGACGCCGACCCCTACGGGGGTATGCGGATCACGGAACGATCCCGCCGTAGGGTGCGGCGTCCCCGACGCACCGTGCCAGCGCAACGACACGCCGCACCGGGTCGTCGAGGACGCCGACCCCTATGGGGGTATGCGGATCGCGTAATGATCCCGCCGTAGGGTGCGGCGTCCCCGACGCACCGTGCCAGCGGAACGATACGCCACACCGGGTCGTCGAGGACGCCGACCCCTACGGGCGCTGCATCAACGCAACGCCCCCGTTCTCTGTAACGTGCGGGTCGATGTTGTCATCGACTCCTACGGGGTTATGCGTTCCAATGTTTTCGCGTTCATTCCACCGATTGACTGTATATTCCGAAAACTCCCATTGACAAGCGACGTAAAAAGTTGTAAAATATGCACAAGAAAGGAGGGAATACCATGTACTACATTCTCTGGATCGCTCTTGCAATCGCGTTCCTGGCGGTCGAGTTCGGCACGGTTGCCTTAATCAGTCTGTGGTTTGTGATCGGCGCGCTTGCAGCGATGGCTGCGGATCTTTTAGGTGCTGCGCTTTGGCTCCAGATTCTGATTTTCGCGCTGGTCTCTCTGACAATGCTTCTGCTGGTGCGCCCCTTTCTGCGCCGTTTTGTCAATCCGTACAAAACCGCGACCAACGCGGACGCTCTCGTTGGGCAGGAGGCTCTCGTCACGGAGGCCGTTCACAATCTGGAAGGTACCGGGGCTGTGAAGCTGCGCGGCCTGACGTGGACGGCTCGCTCGGAGGATGGAGCTCCCATTCCGGAGGGCGCTGTGGTCGTTGTCAGTGCGATTGACGGCGTCAAGGCAATTGTCAAACCCCGCACCCGTTAACGTCCATCGAATCTATCATTCAGGAGGTATCAACCATGCCCGAAAACACCGTTCCCTACATTCTCCTTGCAGCAGTCGTCATTCTGGTTCTTGCAATTATTGCCAAGCACATCCATGTTGTCAAGCAGTCCCATGCTTACGTCATTGAACGTCTTGGCGCGTTCCGCGCTGTCTGGGGCGTGGGCTTCCACGTTCTGCCCCCCTTCATTGACCGCATTGCCAAGAAAGTCACCCTGAAGGAACAGGTTCTCGACTATCCTCCCCAGCCCGTCATCACCAAGGATAACGTCACCATGCAGATCGACACGGTCGTTTACTTCCAGATCACCGATCCGAAGCTCTATGCCTACGGTGTGGAGCAGCCCATGATTGCGATGGAGACGCTGACTGCAACGACCCTCCGTAACATCATCGGCGACTTGGAGCTCGATCAGACGCTGACCTCGCGCGATGTGATCAACACCAAAATGCGCGCCATCCTTGACGAGGCAACCGATCCCTGGGGCATCAAGGTCAACCGCGTCGAGCTGAAGAACATTCTGCCTCCTGCCGACATCCAGAACTCCATGGAGAAGCAGATGAAGGCGGAGCGTGACCGTCGTCAGGCGATCCTGCAGGCGGAAGGCCAGAAGCACTCGGCGATTCTGGTTGCGGAAGGCCAGAAGGAGTCCGCCATTCTGAAGGCGAGCGCCGACAAAGAAGCCGCGATTCTCAAGGCCGAGGCTGAAAAGCAGGCTGCCATCCTCAAGGCCGAAGGTCAGGCACAGGCCATCCTTGCGGTTCAGAAGGCAACTGCCGACGCCCTGAAGCTCTTGAACGAGGCCCATCCGAACGATCAGGTCATCAAGCTCAAGGCGCTTGAGGCCATGCAGAAGGTCGCGGACGGTCAGGCAACCAAGCTCATCATTCCCAGCGATATGCAGGGACTTGCCGCCCTTGCAGGCGGACTGAAGGAAATCGTCAAGGATTGACATTTTTCCTCGATGCGCTGCTTTTTCTCTTGCTATTCGGCATAAAAACGCCTATAATGAAGGTGTGATTCCGGGTCATCCGGAATTCACACCTTCTGCTTTTTCTGGCTTCATTAACTGCACGGGAGCAATGCTATGAATGATCTTATGACTTTTTCAGTGCCCTGTCTTTTTGGACTCGAGGGGCTGGTTGGCGACGAGCTGCGGCGTCTGAATCAGGAGAACGTCCGCGTTGAGACCGGGCGCGTCCTCTTTGACGGCGGCGTGGAAGCACTCGCTGTATCGAATCTGCGTCTGCGTATGGGAGAGCGCGTTCTGCTCCGTCTTGGCGCTTTTCCGGCCAGAAGCTTTGAAGAACTGTTTCAGGGCGTTCGCGCTCTGCCGCTGGAGGACTTTCTGCCGAAGGACGCCAGATTTCCCGTCAAGGGCCACTGTCTGAATTCGCAGCTTCATTCGGTTCCGGACTGTCAGGCCATTATCAAAAAGGCTGCCGTGGATCGCATGGGCAGACACTACGGTCTGAACTGGCTGCCCGAGACCGGTGCGCTTTATCAGCTCCAGTTTTCAATTATGAAAGATCTCTGCGAGGTGTTTCTGGACACCACCGGCGCGGGTCTGCATAAGCGCGGTTATCGCGCCGTCGGAAACGACGCCCCGCTGCGCGAAACTCTGGCGGCGGCAATGGTGACAATTTCCCGCTACCGGGGACGGGATTTCTTTTGGGACCCCTTCTGTGGCAGCGGCACCATCGTGATCGAGGCGGCGTTGATTGCCTTGAATCGCGCACCCGGTCTGAATCGAAGCTTTTCTGCGCAGAGCTGGGGCTTTGTCCCGAACAGCGCATGGGAACAGGCACGGGAGGCGGCAAAAGCGGCGGAATTCCGGGGTGAATACCGCATTTTCGGCTCTGACAACGACCCGAACAGCCTTGCAATCGCGGCCTCCAACGCGAGAAAGGCCGGTGTAGACCGACTGATTCGCTTTGAGGAGGCTGACGCTACCAAGCGCGACCTTCCCGCAGAAAAGGGCGTAATTGTCTGCAATCCGCCCTATGGCGAGCGGATGATGGAACAGCGCAGTGCCCAGCGCCTTTATCACGCCCTTGGCAAGCATCTGCGGTTTGCGGACGGCTGGCAGAAGTTTATCATCTCCTCCGAGCCGGAGTTTGAGCATTACTTCGGAAAGCAGGCGGACAAAAAACGCAAGCTCTATAACGGAATGATTCAATGCAATCTTTTCCAGTATATCGGGGGCAGAAACGCGAAATGAAGCATCTATTTCTCATCAATCCGGCTGCGGGAAAGACGAATCGAAGCGCTTTGATTTCCGCAGAGCTTCGCCGCCTCTGTGAAGCGAGAGGCTTGGACTACGACATCTCGGTTTCCAGACAGCCGGGGGATTGTACGCGGATCACGCGCAAGGCAGCAGAGCAGGGCGCGCCGTGCCGCGTTTACGCCTGCGGCGGCGACGGAACGCTCAACGAAGTGGTCTGCGGCGCTGCGGGTGCTGCAAATCTTGCAGTGACCCACTATCCCTGCGGTTCCGGAAATGACTTCATCAAGAACTTTGACTGTCCGGAGGCCTTTTTCGACCCGGCGCGACTGCTGGATGCGGACGAGTCGCTGCTGGATCTGATTCAAGTCGGCCCGGATTACTGCCTCTCGATCTGCTCCATTGGCATTGATGCGCGGATCGGCACTTCGATCCAAGCCTATAAACGCCTGCCGCTGATTTCCGGAAACGGTGCATACAACCTTTCCACCGCAGTGAATCTGATCAAGGGAATCCATCGGCATTACATTGTAGAGCTGGACGGGCAGACCTTTGACGACCGTTTCACGCTGATCTGCGTTTGTAACGGACGGTATTATGGAGGCGGTTATCAGCCTGTTCCCGAGGCCATGCCGGACGACGGAAAGCTGGAGGTTTTACTGGTCAACAAGGTCTCACGGTTTCAGGTTGCCGCGTTGATCGGCAAGTACAAGGCTGGGCGCTATGCGGAATTCCCCGCGCTGTTTCGGCACTTTACAACACAGCGCCTTGTCGTTCACTGTGACCGCGAGGAAGTCGTGAACCTCGACGGAGAGGCCCGTGTCGGCAGGGACGTGGAGATTTGCCTGTCAGAGAAAAAACTGCGCTTTTTCTATCCGAAAGGCCTTTCCTATACCGCACCGATGCGCCGGGGATGAGCGCCGGAAGCTATCTGATTTCGAAACTCGTCTCCCGATCGGTATTTCGTCAAATTATCTGAATTTTATTACGAATTGATCTCCTTGTTGATTTTTTTCCATAGAAAAGGTATAATGATTGTGCAATTCCGTCTGTTTACCCCTGTAATCTGACCGAAAAGGAGAATCTGATACATGAGAACCATCGGAACAGTCGTTCGGGGCGTGCGCGCCCCTATCATCCGTCAGGGCGACGACATCGCCGCGATTACAGCCGAATCTGTCATGGCTGCATGGGAGGAAGCAGGAATCATCCCCAGAGATCGGGACGTGGTTGCTGTGACCGAATCCGTCGTGGCCCGCGCACAGGGCAACTATGCCACCATCCAGCAGGTCGCTGCTGACGTGAAGGCCAAGACCGGCGGCGGAACCGTCGGCGTCGCATTCCCCATTCTCAGCCGAAACCGCTTCTCCCTGCTGCTCAAGAGCATTGCCCTTGCCAGTAAAAAGGTGGTCGTTCTGCTTTCCTACCCCTCTGATGAGGTTGGCAACCATCTGGTTGACCTTGACCTGCTCGATGAAGCCGGCGTCAACCCCTATTCCGATACCCTGACTGTGGCGGACTTCCGCGCGAAGTTTGGTCAGATTCTTCACCCCTTTACCGGTGTGGACTACATTGACTTCTATACCGGCCTGATTGAGAGCTGCGGCGCTGAGGCTGAGATTTTGCTGGGCAACCGCATCCAGACCCTTGTGCCGATCACCGACGCTGTGATCGCTGCCGATATTCACAGCCGCGCCCGCTCCAAGCGCCTTTTGAAGGCTGCCGGATGCAAGATCGTTCTCGGTTTGGACGACCTGATGACCGCTCCCGTGGACGGAAGCGGCTACAACGCTGCCTATGGTCTGCTTGGCTCAAACAAAGCCACAGAGGAGTCGGTGAAGCTCTTCCCGCGCAACTGTACAGAGGTTGCCGAGCGGATTGCCAAGCTTCTTTCCGACGCCTCCGGCAAGCAGATCGAGGCAATGGTCTACGGCGACGGTGCTTTTAAGGATCCTGTCGGCAAGATCTGGGAGTTGGCCGATCCCGTTGTCAGCCCCGGCTACACCAAGGGCTTGGGCGGAACGCCCAACGAGCTGAAGCTTAAGTATCTTGCGGATAATGACTTTGGCGACCTCTCCGGCGATGCGCTGCGCAAGGCCATCACCGAGCGTATCCGCGCCAAAACCGGCGAAAGTCTGGTCGGGGATATGGCTGCACAGGGCACCACCCCCCGTCAGCTCACCGATCTGATCGGTTCTCTTTGCGACCTGACCTCCGGTTCCGGCGATAAGGGAACCCCCATCATCTACATTCAGGGCTATTTTGACAACTATACGAACGAGTAAACTGAATGGTTTGTGCATATAGAGCGAGAAAGGAGCAACTATGCTGATTCGCAGTGCAAAGGAAGATATCAAGTATGTGATGTTCAGCCGGGAGCAGATCGCGGAACGTGTCCGTCAAATCGGTCAGGAGCTGTCGGAGAAATTTCAAGGCGAGCGTCCTCTGATGATCTGCGTGCTTCGCGGCGCGGCGTTCTTCTTTACGGACCTGTGCCGGGAGATGGACTGCCTGATGGATATGGACTTCATCTCCGCCTCCAGCTATTTCAGCGGCACGAAGTCCTCCGGCGTCGTCCGGCTTGTGAAGGACTCCAGCATCGACATGCAGAATCGCCATGTGGTTCTGGTCGAGGACATCATTGACTCCGGTCTGACGCTGGAGTACCTTGTGAAGCTCTTCGCGACCCGTGAACCCAAGTCTATCACGACCGTCGCCATGCTGGACAAGGAAGTAAACAAGCCAGAGCGCTTCTGCGTGGACTACTATGGCTTCAAGATTCCCGATGAATTCGTGGTTGGCTACGGTTTGGACTATGCCGACTACTACCGAAATCTGCCCTACATCGGCGTCATCAAGGAAGAATGCTATCAATAAGCTGTACGGAATCCAAAAACGGACAACTGAGGGAGGATCATTCATGAATTCAAATAAGAGACCCGAAACAATGGCGCGAATTGCTACACCTGAGCTTGCCAACGCATTTATTGAGGAGCAGCTTGCCGCCCTCCGTGCCCAGATCGGAGACAAAAAAGTTCTGCTGGCCCTTTCCGGCGGTGTGGATTCTTCTGTGGTTGCCGCCCTGCTGATTAAGGCAGTCGGAAAACAGCTCACCTGCGTCCACGTCAATCACGGTCTGCTCCGCAAAGGAGAGCCCGAACAGGTAATCGAGGTTTTCCGCGGACAGATGAAGGCTAATTTGAACTATGTGGACGCTGTGGATCGCTTCCTTGACAAGCTTGCCGGGGTTTCCGATCCGGAGCAGAAGCGGCATATTATCGGTGCGGAGTTCATCCGCGTCTTCGAGGAGGAGGCCAGAAAGCTGGACGGTATTTCCTTCCTGGCGCAGGGAACGATTTATCCCGACATTCTGGAGTCCGACGGCATCAAGGCGCACCACAACGTCGGCGGCCTGCCGGAGGATCTGCAATTTGAACTGGTCGAGCCGATCAAGTTCCTATATAAGGACGAGGTGCGCGTCGTCGGCAAGGCGCTGGGCCTGCCTGATAATATGGTGTATCGGCAGCCCTTCCCCGGTCCCGGTCTGGGCGTTCGCTGCATCGGCGCAATCACTCGCGACCGACTGGAGGCTGTGCGCGAATCCGATGCGATTCTCCGCGAGGAGTTTGCCCGCTACGGTCTGGAAGGGAAGGTCTGGCAGTATTTTACCGTGGTTCCCGACTTCAAATCCACCGGCATCAAGGACGGAAAGCGCACCTACGACTGGCCCGTGATTATCCGTGCGGTCAATACTGTGGACGCCGTCACTGCAGAGTGTGCAGAGTTGTCCTTCGGCCTGATGCAAATGCTCGTCGCCCGTATCACCTCCGAGGTCCACGGTGTCAACCGCGTTCTCTGGGATATCACGCCCAAGCCCAGCGGGACAATCGAGTGGGAATAATCCACAAAACGCTGCAAACCCGCATAATTACTGGGTTTTTGAGGCTTCAAGCAACCTTGTGACAACGTTTTGACAACACTTTAAGCATTACTCATAAATAAAGAGCTAACTGATTTTTGTTGGATCAGTTAGCTCTTTTTCTTTTGCCAATTAGATTGTAATTACTCAATTGCGTTGATAAGAGACAGTGTTGCAGTGACGATTGATACCACATAAGTGGCCTCTGCTTTATCTAACACATCATTGTCGTGAGCATAGCTCTTATCATTTCTTATTTCATTGTATTTAACAAAGGCCGCTGCTGGCGCAGCGCAAGGAAAGGATGTGATTAAAAATGCAAAGAACGATCAGCGCCGAGGTCGGGAAAGGTTCCGTTAATCACAACAGCTGGAAATTCAAGGCGGCAAACGTGGACCCGGAGCGCATCCACCTCAATGTAGAATACTGTAACGAACCGATCAAGCAGGTCTATCACAAACTGTTCGACGAAGCCCTGGAACGGTACAACGACAAGCAAACACGCTCTGACAGACGGATAGACAATTACTATGAAAAGATCCGTACCGGCAAGCAGGAAAAGCCCTTCCATGAATTGATTATCCAGATCGGCAACCGTGATGATACGGGATCTGGAACAGAGATCGGAGAACAGGCCAAGGCGGCGCTGGATGAATATTTCCAGGGCTTCCGGGAACGGAATCCTAATTTGTACGTCTTCTCCGCTCATCTGCACATGGACGAAGCCACGCCACATATCCACATTGATTTTGTTCCCTTCATCACCGGGAGCAAGCGGGGTCTGGATACGAGAGTATCACTGAAACAGGCCCTTGCCGCACAGGGCTTCCGTGGCGGCACCCGGGGAGCGACAGAATGGAATCAATGGGTGCTGTCCGAAAAGAAGGAACTTGCTATTGCCATGTTCCGACATGGCTTTGAATGGGAGCAGAAAGGCACACATGAGGAGCATCTGAGCGTGATCGGTTACAAGAAGCAAGAGCGGACGAAGGAGCTCGCCGCCGTGGAAGAAAAACTGGCCGACAGGTCAGCGGAGTTCAATACCCTGGCTAAGCGGATCAACAATCTGGAGGATGGAGAACAATCCTATCAAGATATGGAAGATAAGCTGGCACACGATCCTGAGTATCAGCTTCCAGAACCGCAGGGGCTCATGTCTGTCAAGTCCTACAAGGCCAAGTTTGCGGAGCCGCTGGTAAAACGGCTGAAAAAGGTCGTAAAGAGCGTGCTGGTACGATATTTCAAGGTCCAGGACAATTATTACCGGCTAAATAAGACTAACGGCGAGCTGTACAGGGACAATGAAGGTCTGGCCCGGAGCAATGACCGGCTCAAAGAGGAAAACGCAGCTCTGCGTGAGCAGAATAAGGACTATTCTCTCCTGCGGAAGGTGTTCGGCAGCAAGCAGATCGACGATCTG
>JAFYGM010000027.1 GCA_017543225.1 Oscillospiraceae bacterium | reverse complement strand
TGCCGGACGAGCAATGCTCGTCCCTACGTTTCGATCGAAACGTTGCCGCGTGCGTCACCTCCATTGTCAACTATCAACTGTTAATTCAACCACGCCCTGAACTGTTACAGTCGGCCTGATGAAAAAACGGAAGATTTCCAGAAAAAGCTTGCATTTTTCGTTTGGATGTGCTAAAATAAAATTCGCTTTGTAAAGGTATTACGGCTGCCGTGTGCCGTGAACTGCGGCATTGGGAGGTTTGAATATGAATCTGAACACGCTGAAAGTTATTTCTCTGGTGCTGGATCTGATCTGCGCCGTTCTCCTCACCGCCACCATCCTGTTCCAGTCCGGCAAGTCCGCCGGTCTGTCCGGCGCGATTGCCGGTGCTTCCGACTCCTTCATGGCGAAGGGCGGCAGCAAGACCCTCGACGCCAAGCTGGCAAAGGCGACCAAGTGGATCGGCCTCGCGTTCGTGGTTCTGAGCCTTGTGACCACCATCCTGATCACCGCCTCTGCTTCCGTGCAGTAAGCGACGCATCAACCGCCGCCCCGTTCTCCGGTTTCGGAGAACGGGGCGGCGATTTTTGTGCTTTCGTTTTTTCGTCAGTCTGCGGCGGGCAGGCTGCCGCCGCTGTCACGGGAGAGGTAGAACTGGGCGAATTCCATTTCCTGAATCACCTGTTTTTCCTTCGCAGTCAGTTGTTCATCTGAGACAAGGACGCCGTTTTGCAGATAGCGGTCCTTCGTCGAGACCACGGGGAGCAGCTCCCGCACCCGATCGCTGAGCTTTCGATAGGACGGGCCAGCCCAGCCGCAGGCGTCAAAGAGGACGTTCATCAGGAAGCACGGGCTGATGGATGGGCCTTCCCCGGCCATCTCTGTGCCGAGCTTTTTTCTGGCGGCGTCGTTGGCCCAGATCAGATACTCGGTGTCGTAGTAATTGTAGAAGGATTCCTCGGTCTCGGAGGTCAGATCAATGCCGAGCGCGGTATAGACGCTGTTCTGATTTCCCAGCCACGGCTTGTGATCTCCGAAGAAGACCAGAATCCACGGAGTTTCCTCCTTCCGCAGACGGTCGGCCATTGCAAGCATCTGGCTGCCCGTGTCCTCCACGCCATGCAGATAGTTGTTGACAATGGTATAGGAGGCGTCGTCCAGCCCGTCCTTCGGAACATAGGGCGCGGAAAAGCTCTGCGTGTCCTGCGGATAGGGCCCGTGATTCTGATAGGTGACGTTGAAGGAGAACACATAGTCGGCGGCTTGCAGATCCTCCCGGCAGAGCTTCTCGATCTCGGGCAGAAAAACGGCATCCGAGATCAGGTAATCCGACGCCATCGCTTCATAATGGTTCTCCCGGAACCAGTAGCGATCAATGCCGAGATTCGCGTTGACGTTGAGCCGATTATAGAAGGTCTCGTAGCCGGGGTGGGAGCCGTTGACTGCATAGCCCTGCGCCGTGAAATAGCGGGCGTAGCTCCAGCTTGGCCGACGGAAGCTCGTCAGCGTCGAAAAGCCCGTCAGCACGCAGCGCTCCGTGTCGATGGTTCCGGCTGCAAAGATGTTCGTCACCAGACTGCCGTGCAGGCTCTCGCTTTGAAGCCGGTGGAAGGCGGCGTAGGGGTCGGCGGCGGTGATGCGGTCGGTGCAGCGGCTCAGGTCGGCAAACGCCTCGTACATCACGACAATGACGTTGACCTTCCGTTCCTCCGGAATGTCGTCGGTGGGGTACTGCTCCAGAAGGGAAACTGCCGTTTTCTCCCGGTAGCCCTCCGGCGCGGTTACCACCGCGCTGCGGATGGAGTACAGGAAGGGATACATACAGCCCTTGGAGATGAACACGTTGCTGTCGATCCATCGGTTTAGCGATCCCCAGCAGGGATAGCGATCATAGCGCTCCCGGTCGGTATAGACGCTCAGATACAGCAGCGTGGATGCGCCGATCAGCAGGGCGGCGATTCCGATCCGGGGCAGGCGCTTTGGCAGGCGTCCGCGCAGCAGGAAGAAGAAGACCAGCGTCAAGAGCGCGACCAGCGCTCCGGCAATCAGCATGTGCATTGTGATGACGATATAGCTTCCGCCCATCTTCAGACCCTCGGAGATGAACGTCAGATCCTCCGCAACAATGGGATCACTGCGCCCCAAGAGCTTCCAATACTCCGCAAAGGAGTAGATCATGGTGAAGACGCCCGTGACAAGGAAGGCAACCCACGCCCGATTCGTCAGCGCCCAGAGCAGCAGAATCAGCATCGCAAAGGGCAGCACGTTCCAAAGCACCAGACCCGGCTGTGTAAAATAATAATGGAACAGGTAGCTTCCATAGCGCCCCGTGCCGAACCACAGGTTCATCAGGCCGAGGAACACGCCTGCGGCCACCAGCATCAGACCCGTGAGAAAGCCCATCCGGAACCGGGTTTTGCGCGGCTTTCCGACCGGGTCAAACCGCTTCATCCGCCGCTTCCACTTCGATTCGCGTTTCATACCTTGTTCTCCTTCTCAAAATCCGTCTGTGCAGTCAGTCAAATACGGCGTTCTTCACAAGCGCCAGCGCCTCGCGCAGCACATAGGCCGGGCGGCTGTAGTCCAGGGAACGGGCCGCCAGCCCCTCCGCCTCCAGACCGAGCTTCTCTGCAATGGTCAGGGCGCGGCAGATATGGAAATCGTTGCTGACAATCACGGCAGGGCCTTCCATGCCCGCCTGCGCCATCAGCGCCATTGAAAAGCGCAGATTCTCCACCGTATCGCGGGAGGCCTCCTCCCGATAGAGCCGTGCCGGGTCGATCCCCATCTGCACCAGAAGGCGGTACATGCACTCGGCCTCGGAAATTTCTTCCCCCGACCCCTGCCCGCCGGACAGCACGGCAACGGCGTCGGGATGCGCGCTCAGGTAGTCCGCAGCCGCCTGCACCCGGTATTGCAGGAGCAGGGAGGGTGCGGTTTTCCGCACCTGACAGCCCAGAACGATCACGGTTTGGCAGGGCTTTTTCGGCACGTCATGCAGATGGTCGATCACCCTTGCACACAGCACCCCCAGCAGGAGGAGCAGCGCAAGCAGCGCCGCGCCGGACGCCAGCAGCAGGGCCTTTCCCCAGCCGTGCCTCCAGATCCTGACCAGAAGCCGCCAGAGGGACGACCACCAGAAAAAGACCGCAGCCAGCAGGAGAAAGCAGCCCATAGCCACAAGATTCGGCAGACGGAGAATGCCGTCGAACGCCGGAGAGAGGAAAATCAGAAAGCCGATCAGGGACAGCCCCGTACACAGAAGCTGCCAGAGCGGACGCCCGCCCGGCTTTGCATCACGGGTCGTCTTCATTCGTGCTGTTCCTCCAGCTTGCGCAGATAGAAGCTGAGCTGAAGCGCCAGCACATAGTTCGCAAGCGGTTTTGCCATTTCCCCGGCAATGGGAAGTTGCACCTTTCGATTATGGGGCAGCTTGACCGTGACCTGCTTTTTGCCGGTTTTTTCCACCTGATAGATTTCCTGAATCGGAATGGTAACGGTCGGCTGCTTGCCCTCCTTGAGATAGATTTCATTCTCTCCGAGGGCGACGCCGCCGCGAATGATGCCGAGGATGGTGGAAACATCAAACCAGATCAGTTGGGTTGTGTCGGGCAGCTCGAAGGCCTGCAACGTCTTTTGCATCCGCTGGAGGCTGTTCGGGTCCTCCCTGCGGATCAAAACGCCCTCATGGTTCTTGTCGGCAGCCATATCATCCTGAAAGATACTCCGCGCCTGTTCCCGGTTCAGAATCACCGACGGCACAGGCCGAAGGTATCTCGAAGCATCAAACGGCTCGATATGCGTCTCCGCAGTGGGGCGGGGCTTATCCAGACCGGGCTCATCCCATCTGCGGCAACAGTCGTTGAGGAATTCCAGCGTTCGACTCGCGCCGCGGCGGGCAATCTGCGCCTCGGTGCAATTAAAGCTGTTGTCCTTGCCTTCGATCTGAAGCCGCAGCTTCATTTTTTCCGGCAGGGCGTGGAATTGGGCAATATCCTTCAAGAGGACAAAGTGCAGTCCTTTTTCGTCCTTGTAGTAAAACCGGCTCCCGGTAAAGGCAAATTCCCCCACATTGGTCAGAAGAAAGACCGGCAGATCCTTCGGCGTTTTCTCAGCGCTGTCGCCCCAGAAGTCTTCCACTTTGGTATCGTAATCCTGCGTCTTTTCTGCATAGCGGATATCCGACGGTCGAATCTTGCTGTTTCCGGCCAGCCTTCTCGCAAGTTCCACCCGCGCAAAGGCCAGCTCGAGGGCGCAGTTTTTCTCCCGCTCCTTGAGAACCCTGTAGTATTCATTCTTTGCGGCCTGACATACCTCGGTGTATTTAATCTTCGTTCGAAGATCGTCGAGGGCGGTAAAATCCATCCGATTAAAATCGTTGTTCATGGCCATCAGGCGAAGCATATCCATCTGGAACAGCCGTTGCTCGATCTGGGCCATTGCAGCAGCCGTAAACCGTGCGGGCAGCGACTTGTCAATGATCCGATCCCGAACGGCAAGGACCTCGCGGCGCTCCATATCGTTCAAGCCGTTCAGCTCTGCCTGAACCTCCCGCACGGTCGCCGCCTCGCTCAGCAGGGCAATTCGGTGGCGATAGTCGTCCACGACCCGCGGATTCCAGTTTCCGGATTCCAGCGCAAGCGCAAGCTTGCGAAGCTCCTTGACGGACATCTCCTCCGCGCCGGCAGTAAAGCGTTCGAGCGCCTCGCGCCCCAGCGCGTCCTCCTGCTCGGCCAACTCCTCATAGAACGGCTGCTTGAGCACCTCGGGGCAATCAAAGGCCTCGATCCGGTTCCGAATCCGCTTCACCTGCGCAAGATCTGCGGTTTCCAGCTCCGCGCACATGGCCTCCAACTGCTCCGTCTGCTTTTGCTCGATGCGGGCCAACACGCGCTCCGCATAGGGCGCTCTCGTCTGTAAAACGTAGACGCTGTGGTTGATGCGATCCTGACGGCGCAGCAGCTCGTTCAGCTCCAGTGTCTCCAGATCCTCCGTCAGCGCCTGAAGCTCCCACTTCTCGCGCAGCTCAAAGGCAGGATAGAGACAGTCCAGCGCCTCTCTGGAGCAATCGGGCAGAAGCTCCCCCGCCTGCACGGCGGTCATCATCTGGTGCAGGGTCACGCAGTCCGCCCGCTTTGCCGCCTCCTGCAGGTCTGCGAGCGTGGAAATCTGATTCCATGCGGCGGCCATCTCTGCGGAAACGGGCTGCGGCTCGATCACAGGCTCCGCCGCGGGCGCAGTCTGGGTTTTCGCCTTTTCAAACACGGACGCGGCGCTCTGCTGCGGCGAGAAGAGCGCATCCGGGTCAAACCAGAACTCCGGCTCGCGTCTGGGCGCTCTGGGGCACTCCGGCTCCGCCTGTCTTGCGGGCATCAGCGCGCGCAGCCGCGCCTCCAGCACGGGCACGCCGGTATTCTCCAGCGCGCGGGTGAGCTGGCCGACGGAAACCGTGCGTCCGCCCAGCTTGCAGGTGCTTCCCTCCGTGCCGGAGAAGGCCGCAAGGTCGTTGGCGTCCGGACGGAAGCGGTTGAAGAGCAGCTCGGTCTGCATCGGGTCGCTCTGCGGCCGGTCGTCGAAGACCTGACGGAAGCGTTTCGCAGCCTCGGCGCTGGTGAGATAGAGCTCTGCGCGCTCAAACCCCTGCGCCCGCAGAAGCTCGCGCGCGCGCATGACAAGGGTCTGCGGATTGCCGACGAGGTCGGCCTTATTGAGCACAAAGATGACCGTCTGCTCCGGCTCTGCCGCCAACTGCCGCAAAAGGTCGGCCTGTTCCGGGGCTTCCATCCGGCTGGCGTCGAGCAGGCACAGGCGCAGTCCTTCCGGCAGGCAGAGGTCGCCGTCCAGTGCGGCAAGCAGGGTGCGCCGCCCTGCGCCGGGCAGGGAAACGATGGCTTGCTGGGGGGATTCGCTGCGGTCGAAATCATCAGTCATGGGGCAATCCTCCTTGTTCTTTCATAGCGTTGCGCGTTTTTCGGCAACCCCGCACAATTCCGGTGCGCAGATTGCGCCGTCGTCTATCGGTCCGCACTGCGGCAGGAGAGGCGCTCCGGCAGCGTTTCATCTGCGGTAACGAAAACGGTGCGGTAGTTTTCATAGACCACCATGCCCGGCTTGGCCCCGGCAGGCTTTTTGACCTGCCGCACCGGGCAGAGATCCACCGGGACGTTGTGGCCCTGACGGGCCTGCGAATACCAGACGGCCAGCTCTGCCGCCTCGGTCACCGTCTGATCCGGAACGGGCGCACCGGCGCAGGCAATGATGACGTGGCTGCCGTGCGCCTTCTGCACATGGAGCCAGAGGTCGGTCTTATAGGCCAGCTTCGTCGTCAGCAGATCGTTCTGCCGATTGTTGCGGCCCACCAGAATCTGGAAGCCGTCCGACGAGCGGAATTCCATCGGCTTCGAGGGCGGCGTCTTCATCTGCTTCTTCCGGTCGGTCTGGCGCAGGTACCCGCCCTCGGTCAGCTCTGCGCGAATATCGGAGATGTCCCGCTCGCTCTCGGCGCGAGACAGGGCCTCGAGCACCGAGGAGAGATAGGCCTCCTCCGTGCGGCCCAGCGCAAGCTGCTCGGTCAGGAACTTCTCGGCATGCTTGGCCTTGTTGTAGTCCTTATAGTATTTTGCGGCGTTCTGCTGGGGAGAGAGGGTGACGTTCAGCGGAATCTCAATCTGGCGCATTTCCGGGTCATAGAAATCTGCGGCAATCAGCCGCGCCTGCCCGCGCTGGATCAGATGCAGATTGGCGGTCACAATGTCCCCAAGCCGGCGCAGCCGCTCGCGGTCATAGGTCGCCTCCAGCTCCTTCTCCTGATTGGCCAGCTTGCGGCGCACACGGGAAAGCTGGTTCGTCAGGGTCTTGTGGAGGCTCTGGGTCCGGGCGCGCATCCGTTCTGCAAGCGCGCGTCCGGCGTAAAAATCGTCCAACAGCTCCGAAAAGCTCGAAAAGCTGTCTTGCGTCATGTAGCCCTCGTACTGGCGAATGGGCCGGAAGGAAAAGTCCTTCCGCTCTCCGGCCAGCATGAGGCGGGTAGGGGTGAAGCCCTCCGTCAGTCCCTGCAAGGCAGGCAGGAGGTTAGAAGAAAGCGCCGCACGATCCAGCACGGTCAGATCCGGGTCGGTTCTGCCGGTGGTCAGAAAGGCAAGCTCGCGCGCAATCAGGGGTGAGAGGCCCGCATAGCGATCCGTGAGCCAGCGATCCAGCGTCGTGTGGTGATTCACGGCAAGGAGGGCATCTGCAAGGGCCGATGCGGTTTCGGCGCGCAGATCCAGCTTCCCCTGCGCCGGGGGGTCGTGATAGAACAGGCCGGGAAGCACCTGCCGCCTTTCGGACAACTCAAAATCCACGCGGCGCAGGCAGTCGATGATGCGCCCGTCCGGTCCGGTGAGAATCAGGTTGGAGTTTCGGCCCATCAGCTCCAGAAGCAGGTGCTTCTCGCTCAGAACGCCGAGCTCGTCGGCACTCTCGATGCACAGATCCACGGCTCGCTCCATCGGAAGCTGCCGCAGGCTGAGGATGCGCCCGCCTGCCAGATGCTTGCGCAAGAGCATACAGAACATGGGCGGCTGAGCCGGGTTCTCAAATCTTGCCTGCGTATAGTGCAGGCGGGGATGGTTGGGGGAGGCGGAGAGCAGAAGCTTTCGGTTCCCCGTGCCGGGGGTGCGGAGCTGGAGCAGCACCGCGTCGCGCTCCGGCTGCTGAATCTTGTCAATCCGGGCGCCGGGGAGCGTTTGATTCAGCTCCTGCGTCAGCGCGGTCAGAAAAATGGCGTCAAGAGGCATGTTCGTTCTTCCTTCCGTGGTTGTAAAGCTCGTTGACCCGTCCGTGCCGCCCGGTCAGCCACAGCCAGCCGAACAGGGCCTCCAGCCCCGTTGCGCGGGCATACTGCCCCGGCGTGGCGGACTTGGGTGCGGCGTGGGAGTGGGCGTTGCGGCCCCGCTTGTAGACCGCCAGCTCCTCGTCGGTCAGCGCGGGCAGGACGGCCTCCACAAAGGCCGCCTGTGCGGGCGCGGAGACCTGTGCAACGGTGCGGGCATGGAGATCCCGGACGCGGGCAGAGCCTGCGCAGCACAGCTCTGTGCGCACCAGAAGCTCAAACACCGCGTCCCCGACGTGGGCCAGCGCCAGCTCGGAAACCGTGGCAAGCTGCTCCGACGTCAGGGTCAGGGAAAGAAAATCCGTCATTTTTGCAGCCCCTCCTCCATGAATTTGATACGGTAGGTTACAAAGAGGGCCACCGCCATCGGCAGGGCCGTGGCATAGAGGATGGGGAGCAGGGCGGAGGAATAGCCGCCGATCAGAAGCAGAGCGCCGAGCACCAGCATCCAGCGGCGCACCGTCTCCAGCCGTGCGATTCGCCGCTCAAACAGCGTCCGAATTCGCGCCCGGCCCTCGGGCAGCTCCGGCAGGGCGTCGCCGTCGGAAACGCCGTCCGCGCTTCTGCGGTAGAGCCGCCAGCCCCCGCGCGAGGCGGCAAGGGCCCAGCCCGCTCGCTCGCGCTCGGCCTGGAAGGTGATCTCCCCGGCGCTGCCGGGGCGGTCGCCGCAGTAGTCGAAGCGGTGGAGCCAGCAGCCCTCGCCCTGCGCGTAGCGCTGGACGAAGCGCCCCGGCTTCACGGCCTGCCAGCCGCCGCGGGACATTGCATTGAGGGTCAGCTCCAGCCCGGACAGATTGCCGGGGCGGTAATAATGAAAGGTGCGTTTCTGGTTCATCGGGCGTCCTCCGCTTTATTTTGCGTTTGTTGCCTCCTATTATATCAGAAATTCCGGGAATTTCAATCCGTTTGGCAAAATTGTCAAAAATACCGCTTGTCAGAATGGCTTTCCTGTGTTACAATGCTTGTATTGGAATTTGATAAAGGAGGAGTTTTTTATGCAAATTCTGAAGCCCGCGACTGCGGGCACCCTGGAATCCAGCGATCTGATGGTCACACTGGAGCCAGGCACCGACGGCATTGAGCTGTCTCTTACGAGCAGCGTCATGAATCAGTATGGCCGCCAGATCAAGAAGACCGTCCTCGAAACCTTAGATCGGCTCGAAGTCAGGGACGCCAAGGTCACTGTGGTGGACAAGGGCGCTCTGGACTGCACCATCAAGGCCCGTGTGGAGTGCGCGGTACTCCGCAGCTGCGACCAGTCGCAGGCGAATATTCCCTGGGGAGGTGTGATCAGATGATTCCTCGTCCGAAGCCCGAACGGTTCCGTCTGCGCCGGACTATGATTTTTATGAGCGCGCAGAAGCCCGGCCTGATTAAGGACGCCTATATCTACGGCGTGGACTCTATCATGCTGGATCTGGAGGACGCCGTGGCGGAGAACCAGAAGGACGCCGCCCGTTTCTCCCTGTATCACGCACTGAAGACCATTGACTACGGCGATACCGAGGTCATCGTCCGTATCAACGGCCTGGATACCCCCCACTGGCAGGAGGACATCCGGGTGTGCGTGGCTGGCGGAGCCGACGGCATCCGTATCGCCAAGTGCGAGAGCGCCAACG